>JBLIMP010000361.1:0-4441 GCA_047638855.1 Cellvibrionaceae bacterium
ATCGATTTGATTAGTGCGATGCGAAACACGATTGAGGCCAATCGGGACAAATTATCAGCTTTAGATGCAGCGACTGGTGATGGGGATCACGGGGTTAATTTGGCAACGGCTGCTGATCTTGCTCTGGTTGAGGTTCAAGCTTTAGACGAGCCGAAACCGGCTGACGTGATGAAAACAGTGGGAACCACGTTGATTAATGACATGGGTGGTGCATCAGGCGCAATTTTCGGATCGTTTTTCCGTGGTGGTAGTCGGGCAATTAAAGAAATGACAGAAATAGGGTTGCCAGAATTCGTTAATTTTGTCGAGTTTGGGCTGATCCAAGTGCAAAAACGGGGAAAAGCTCAGCCGGGCGACAAAACGTTTGTGGATGCACTTTCTCCGGCCGTGGTTGCTTTGCAAGATGCGGTTCAAAACGATTATAGCTTTCCGGAAGCGATGGCCTTTGCCGCCAAAGAGGCGTGTGAAGGTGCTGAAGAAACTGCGAATATGGTAGCAAAATTCGGCCGGGCGAAGTTTATGGGCGAACGATCTATCGGTCATCAGGATGCTGGCGCAACTTCAATGGCTTTGATTTTGACAGCATGGGCAAATTTTTTAAACAAATAGATTATGGCGATTCAAAACGGCAAGACCTCACTCATCAATATCTATGACTTCGCAGAAGCGGCACGTGATGCTATGTCACCGGGTCACTATGATTTTGTGTCGGGTGGTGCGCTTGACGAGATTACTCTACGTGAAAACCACACTGCTTTTGATCGCATGAAGTTGAACTATCGGGTCTTAACCGGCACACATAAACCCTGTCTGGCGGCTACTATTTTTGGCGATGTCATTGATATGCCGATCTTCTGTGCCCCAACCGGGAGTCAGAAAGTGACACATCCCGATGGAGAGTTAGCGGTGCGCCGAGCGGCCGATCGATTCAATACCATCATGACAGTGGCCACAACGTCCACCTACCCCATGGAAGAAGTTAGCAAAGCGGGATCGTCACCTGTTTGGTTTCAACTGTATTTATTTAAAGACGAAGGTTTGAACCGGGAGATTGTGGCCCGGGCTGAAGCCACCGGCTTTAAAGCGATCGCTTTAACCGTTGACTCGCATGTATTTGGCAAACGAGAACGCAATATCCGTAACAATTACGCGTCTCCCTCCGGCATTGTTTATGAAAATTTGCCAAATGCCGGAGAGTCAGAAGGTCGAGAGGTATCGGCTTTTATGAACGAAAGCTGGAAAAATGATTTGAGCTGGTCTGATGTTGCATGGCTTAGGGCTCACACAACGCTCCCGATTTTGATCAAGGGTATTTGTCATCCGCTGGATGCAGAGATGGCGATTGAGCAGGGTGCAGATGGTATTTGGGTGTCGAATCACGGCGGCCGTCAACTGGATACAGCTCCGGCTACGATTGAAGTGCTTCCAACCATTGCCCGCAAAGTGGCGGGACGTGTCCCGATCATATTTGATGGGGGCATTCGACGTGGATCAGACGTTTTAAAAGCGATTGCTTTGGGCGCAACGGCCGTTGCTATCGGTCGGCCGACCCTTTGGGGTTTGGCGGTAGATGGGCAAGCAGGCGTTGAAAATGTACTTGAAATTTTGCGGGCAGAATTAGAGCTTTGTATGGCTTTATGTGGCTGTAATTCTTTATCTGAAATCACATCTGATTTGATATTTTGAGCGGTTAAAAAGGAGAAAAGCGATGGGAAAACTAAAAGTCGGCTATGTTGGTGTCGCATTTGGCACCTACTTTGCTGAAGAATACGACCAATATAATCGAGCCATTAATGGTCTTGAAGCCCTAGCCAAAGAGCTCGATTTTGAACTTCATCCGATTCGGTATGGCCTGCTTGAAGGGCATCAGGTGGAGTCGGCCGCCAACGAACTTGAGGCGGCGCAAATTGACTTTTTGCTGATCGAAGCAGCGGCTTGTGGTGACGGTGAAGCGGTGGTTCGCTTGAGCAAAGTTGCCCCCCGTATGGGGATTTGGGCGACGCCTGATCCTGAACAAGAAGGGGAAATCAAGATTCATGGATTGGTTGTGGTTAACCAATATGCTTCGATTTTAAAACGCTATCTGCGTCACAACAACGTGCCATATAAATGGTTTTATGACCATGTTGAGACAGATCGTTTCCAAAAGCGGTTTGGGATTACGATTCGCGCACTTAAAGCGCTTAAAGGGATGTCTGAAGCTCGCATTGGTTGGATCGGTGGTCTGTCACCCGGCTTTTTAGACATGGAGTTTGATGCTGGTAAATTGGAAAATAGGCTAGGTGGTGCGCGTATTTTTAGCCATGAATTGGCTGAAATCATCGACATTGCTAAATCAATCGATGAAAAAGAGGCGATGGCAGTTGCGATGGATATCTCGTCGGCCGGAAGCGAGATACGGGTGACCAGCGGCCAAATGGTGAAGGGTGCTCGGGTCTATTTGGCATTAAAAGAGATGATCGCCAGAAATAATTACACCAGTTTAGCGGTGGAATGTTGGCCGCAATTCCAGGCGCAATATGATGTGGCGCCGTGTATGTCTTACAGTTGGTTAGGCTCTGAAGATGGCAAAGCGGTCTCGTGCGAAGGGGATGTGATGGGGGCGCTCAGTATGCAATTGTTGAATGAGCTATCTGGCGTTAAAGGCTCCTCAACGATGCTTGACATGACCGCCATGGACTTGGAACACAATTCGATGATGATGTGGCATTGTGGGGTGAGTCCGCGCCACTTTGCGAATAAAGATGGGATTAGCTGGGTGAACCATACGACGCTCGGCCGGAAAACGCCCGAATTCTTTGGCGTTGCCGGAGACATGGTATTTGGCGCTCAAGAAACTTCGATCACGTACATTGGTGACAGCGGTGACACACTGCTCGTTTTAAAGTCAAACATTGTTGAGCGCGACGTCAAAGGCTTTGATGGAACGCGTGGCTGGTTTACTGATTTTGAGCTCAATGAAGAGCCGATCAACGCGATAGATTTGATGAATACGATGGTTGTGCGTGGCCAAGAGCATCACTACGCTATTGGACAGGGAAACATGATTGACGAACTTCTTGAATGCGCCGCATGGTGGAAGATGAAGCTGGTTGAGAAGGTTCCTTATAAAGATTATTTGCAGTTAGATGGAGTGAATTGTTAGACCAAGCTGTCAGCTTTTAGCCATCAGTTTTCAGCCAGAACAACGAGCTAATAGCTGACCTCTAATCTGGAGGTGAATGTGCTATCTAAAAACGTACAAAACTTTTTTGTAAATTCTGTATTGGTATCAGGTTCTAGAGTTTAGGAGGCTCAGGAAAATGAAAAAATTGATTTTACCCCTGATGGGGATCATGGGGTTGGCGATGCTTTTAGCCGCTTGCCAACCACAAGTAGTGGAAGTTCCGGTTGAGGTGACTCGTGTTGTCACTGAAACAATCACTGAGGAAGTAGAAGTCACCCGTGTTGTCGAAGGTGAAACGGTTGTTGAAACTGTGATTGAGGAAGTGGAAGTGACCCGTGTTGTCGAGGTTGAAGGTCCAAAATCAGTTGATACTGATTTGGCTAATATGAGTTGGGACGAAGTATTGGCCGAAGCTGATGGTCAAACGGTAACTTGGTATCACTGGGGCGGTAGCGACACATGGAACACCTTCATGGATGATCAGATTGCTGAGCAAGCGATGGATTGTTGTAATGTGACGCTTGAATTTGTCCATGTCAATGACACTGGCGAAGCGATCAATCGAGTTTTGGGTGAAGCAGAAGCTGGCAAAACCACTGATGGTTCAGTTGATATGATCTGGATCAACGCTGAAAACTTCATCACACTACGTCAACCAGACTTGTTATTTGGCCCTTATGCTGGCTCATTGCCAAATGTTGAGTTCATCGATACCGATGGTGGTTATTACAACTTTGACGCCGGTTGGCCGATTAGTGGATATGAGTCACTCTGGGGTACGTCTCAGCTTGTGATTGAATATGACAGCGCACGGGTGAATCCGCCAAACAACATTGATGATTTTATGGAGTACATCTGTACAGATGAAGCGCGTGGTTTGTTTACTTATCCAGCACCGCCTGACTTTACAGGATCCGGTTTTATTACCGGCTTGCTCTACCACTACACCGGTGAGAGTGACTTTTGGGTCGGCCGGTCGTCAGCGATCGCTGGGCCATTTGAAGAGCAATCACCAGTACTTTGGGAAAAACTCAACGAGATTGAGGAATGTCTGTGGCGTGAAGGTCGCACCTATCCAAACGACGTGACTGAGCTACAAAACTTGGTCAAAAACGGCGAAGTTGCTTTTAGCATCAGCTTTGGTGTGGGTGGTATCGACAACCAAATCGCAGATGGTGTTTACCCAGACACGATGCGTCAAATGATGTTTGAAGAAGGGATGACGGCGAATGCGCATTATCAGGCGATTCCGTTTAACTCAGGCAGCAAAGCGGG
>JBLIMP010000362.1:0-4421 GCA_047638855.1 Cellvibrionaceae bacterium
TTGGAAGTCTACCCGCTTTTGCGTGAGGCAAAGTTTGAACCTCTATCCAATGCGGTTACAGCATTGGTTGCCATCCCATCGAGCTTGCTTTTGTGAAAACTGGGCTGAACGATACGACGGTGATTTTGCCAAAAGTCACCATGGGCTGTTAGCAGACCTTTGCCTGTCACACGGGCAAATTGATTAAACTGGAAGGTGTCCCCGCTGTAATTCTTCCAGTTGTCGAGAAACACATGCTGAATATAGTCGGGATGATTTAAAAAGTAGATGTCCCAAAAGCCAATTTTCATAATGAAACTAAGTGTGTCTGTTTGTAGCTCCCTCGCTTCTTGAAGGGTAATCGTTTGGGTTAGAACTTTAGAAGCCATGTTCAGAGAGCTTCATAGACGCCTGAACGCCTGGACGTTTGGTTATTCTTTACGACGACGTTTGCGAGCGGTAGCTTGTGGTTTACTAAGCTCTTCTGATAGTTTTAGCTCAACACGCTCGGCCGAAGCATTAATCTGGTTAACGATGCGAGTCGCTTTGTTAACCCAACTTGTTTTTAACTTAAGGTCGTTGACTTCACGCATATTGGCTTTAATGTTGAGCAGCGATATACGCGCGGCCGCTTGAGCTAGAAATATCGCGGCCGCAGCATCGGCCGCTGCATGGTTTAGCCCGATCTCAACCAAACGCTCAGCGATAGTTGCTACTTCACCGCACAGTTGCGTGACGGTCAGTGGAACTTGGGCGGCACCTACCAGCGCATCTTCAAGCGCTTGTGTTACCGACTTGTCGTTTTTATCTGTTTGATAAGAAAGAACAGTGATGACCCTTTTGTAGACATGGGCATCGTCTTCAACCGATTTAACAAGCTCGCCACGAAGCTGTTCAGTTTTGCGTAGCAGTTCGTTTACTTCAGGATGATGCTCTGCATATTTGCGTCGTGTTACGGTGAGCCCGGCTACCATTTGGGCCAAAGCGGCCGCCAAACTTCCGGCCAGTCCGGCCGCACCACCGCCACCAGGAGCCGGTGTTGGCTCTGCCAAATGTATAATAAACTGATCGAGTTCTTGCATTGTTTTTCCTAAAATAGAATCGGCTTCTTTTTATTTGCCAGATTTTATAGCGTTTGCTTCAACCTTACGACTCTCTATCTACTCTAATGACAGTTCTTGATTTACTCAGGGCGTGCTTCCTGTCTGCGAAATGATTGGAAGATAGTTGGTGTAGTCTTGTGGGTTACATTCATAAACACTGACATTATCGATGTAAACCCCTTCGCCACCCACAACCGATTCATCAGAAGCCAATTGATAGCGGAAGCGAATTTCACCCGTATAGCCTGATAAGTTGATCAAACTCTGGGTCCAATCTTTTATACCACACCATGCGCCATTGCCGCCCAATGGGTTCTGGGAATTTGTTGTCAGCGTGTAGTCAAAGGGATCAGTTACCACATTATCTGGCGAAATCATTTTCCACTCCCCGTTCTTTTCAATTTCAAGCACCAAACCGTCATAGCAAACGGTTCCATCAGATTCAAGGTCTCGCCATATGTCAAACGATAACCAGCGGGAATCAGCAAGTGGGGACAACGTGATAGAGGGGGCGGTAAGCTGTTGCGTGGAGGTAAAAGAATGTGCATTTGCTTTGATAGAAGACGATCCTTCGGAAGCGAGTGTCGTTGTTGTTACCCAAGAACTGTTTATCCCGGTGATTTCCCATCCATCTAAACCTGACTCAAACCCTGTTTGCAAAAGGGTGACAGGGGCTTGGTTGTTTTGGCAAAGGCCGGGCGCAGGTTCAGTACGGAAACTAGCTGCTGCCCATGGGCCTGCGCCACCCACATTAATTGGCTTAACGTGCCAGTAGGTATCCTGATCAGCACTTAGTGCGGCCGGCAGAGTGAAAGTTATACTTTGAATGTCTGTATACACTTGTGCATTTGTGGCAAATAGCGGGTCGGTTGAAAGTTCTACAGTGTATGAAGTGGCGCCGACGGCCGCACTCCATTCGAGTGTCGGCTGAACTGGCACTAGGGTTTCCCCATCAGCCGGCCGAATAATTGTGACCGGAGCAACCAACTTGGGTACAACGATGAAATCAACCGATATAGATAAACTTTGTACTGGCGATGTGCCGGTTAAAACAAAACTGTTTGGGCCAACAGTCGCATCAGCGATGCTAACGATTATTTGAGTTGGTGTCATAACCGGTACAAGCGAAATGGGTGCGATGCTTGTGACCGATCCAGATGTTAAATTCGCCACGCTGAAAGCAACAGTTTGTGTAAATGCATCAGATGCTGAAATTAAAACAGGTACTTGAGCTACTGTGCCGACTAAGCTTTCGGGAATGGGATTTGATTTTTGGAATAGAAAACTGATGGGGGCTTGGCAGCCGGGAAATTTGAAGGTGGCAATTCTTGTAGACCAAGTTGAAGCTGGATTATATTCACCGGTTGCCCAAAAGGTGCAGCCATCGAGCGGGTCAAGGGTTAATGAGCTGTAGTCTCCATAGCGAGAAGATGCATTCGCGGCCGTCCCTTCAGCTATCGAGCCTTCTTGAGCGATGAGCGTGCCCAAAGGCATGTCGGCCGTCCGGCCGGAGTACCTCAACGATGGGAATGTGTTGGCTCCTGACACATTGTAAAGCAGGGCGATATTCTGACTCGCATCCATCGAGATGGAACCCATCCAACGGTGTTCACTATCGGGGCTTAGAATGCCATCTTGATACAATACCCAAGCGCCGTCAGTTTTGCGCAATTCGAACCAAAAAATTCCGTGATGGCTGTTACCGTCGATTTCAGTCACCATGTTTCCAACAATCGATTGGTGGGTAGCATGGTTCTTGTATTGCACGCGATTCATTAAAACCTCGCGAACCGGATCCAATTTAGTGGCGGAGCCTTTTTGCGGAACACACATGACTGAGTTCAATGTACACATCGTCGAGTCAAATTCAGCAATCGTAATATCAGCAATTTTGGTAAATGCTGAATTGCTAGGCGTTTCAAAGTCTGGGGTTAAGGTCCAAATTTCAATAAAATCGGCCGCTCCATTGGTTGTGCCAGCGTGGATTTCATCGTCACGATGACGTAGATAGAGGGGGGCATCTCCGGCCGATGGCTCGAATGTGCCATCCATGTCAACGGGTGTCAGTGCTTGAAAGCCAAATCCTGTTAATTTAGGTGCCACAAAGCGAATATAACCGGCCGGTTCCCCCTTTAGCATTTTAAGCCGATCAAAAGCATAGACAGCTGGCCCAACACCCTCATTGGCCGTGCCAATGTACGCGGAAGGCCACAGGCCATATTTCGGATAATCTGGAAAGCTTGGGGCCACAAATTCATAGGCGTACCAACTGCCTGTCGGGTCACCTGTTTGGGAAATATAGTGACAGACGCTGTTGACGTTTGAAAACTCGCTCATGAACCACTGGCCCGCAAGCTGGTCGTATAACACAACTGGATCGCCTATTCCAGAAGCACAGGCACCTGTGCCCAAAGATTTCAGTGAGATTGGCCCATGGACTAAGGCTCCAGTACGATCATAAATCCGAAACAGGGAGCCGCCATTGTCATTGACCATTTGGATGTAATAATCTTTTCCAATCGCCCCTATAGTATCTGGGGGATTGACGTTAGAAAACGGTGAGCCTTCAAAGTTCAGAATAGGGGTAGTAAAAACATCAGTAGCAGCGATAGGTACTGAAAATTGAGCCGATTGGGGACTTTGGCTCTGTTGTGTCGAGAAGAAAAGTGGCTCTTGATTCCGATTTCCTTCTTTTGTGCCAGGTAAGCTGTGGTTGATGCGGGGGTTTACTTCACGAACAAGGACGGGCAAAATATCGGCGGCGATCTGGGCTAGTTCCGAAACCGGCTGGGATAGTGTTGGGGTAACAACTGATCCAAACGATCCGCTTTGGTCTGACTCGCCCATAAAACCAGGATTAGACGGAGCGCGTTTGTCTGACGTGCTCACGTTGCTATTTTTAACAGGCTGGCTGGCTCGGTTCGTGTTAACGCCGATATAAATTAGTGGGAGCAGGAGCAAAAACGGAAGAAGTTGCCAAGTAATGAAGCGTTTGATTTTCATAGAGTAGCCAAATTAGTCTAAAAGATGGTGAGTAGCAGATGGGAAATGGTAATAGGAGAATAATTTGAGTGGTCGAATGTATCACGATATCGTGACATAGTCAGTAACAAGTTGCAACAAGCTTCTTGTCGATGTGCAGGAAACGGGTACAAAAGTGGCTGTAGCCGTAGGTTGACTACAACCTGTTTTAAAAAGATTGAAATCAGCTAGTAATAGGAAATCAAATGAGTGAAACAAGAATCAAACTAATTAGAGAACAGTTAAGGGATTGGAACGTTGATGGTATTTTGATTAGCAATCTCACCAATTGCCGATGGGTATCGGGATTTAGCGGCT
>JBLIMP010000363.1:0-4413 GCA_047638855.1 Cellvibrionaceae bacterium
TGCTCGAAGAGGCGATGACCGCCCGGCCGGAGATCGCTGATCTCGAAAGCGAGCTACGCGCGCTTGAGCAAAAAATGGCTGACCCGGCCGTTTATGAAGACGGAGACAAGCTAACCCAAGTGATGGGTGAGTATGATCGGCTGACTGAAAAGTTTGACCAGATGGATGGGGCACGCTACACCAATTCAGTTGAAGCGGCCTTGCTGGCGGTAGGACTGAGCGAAGAGCATTGGCACAAACCGGCCGATGTATTGAGTGGTGGCCAAAAGAAACTGGTACTGCTGGCAAAACTAATCGTACAAAAACCGCGATTACTACTGCTTGATGAGCCGGACAATCACCTTGATGTGCCTGCGAAACGAGACCTGGAAAAATTGCTGGCGAAATATCCAGGTGCGGTTGTCATGATCTCGCACGACCGTTATCTGCTCGACGAGACAGTCACCCACATCGCTGAACTCGAAAATGGAAAAATCGAAATGTACAAGGGGAACTACACCGAGTATGCGGCCGAGCGCGAGCACCGTCGTTTAAAACAGATGCAGGCGTTTGCCGCCCAGCAAAAAGAGATCAACGCTTTAGAAGAGGCGTTAAAACGCTTTGAGCTATGGGCAAATTTGTATAGCAGTGAAAAATTTGCTCGTAAAGCACGTCATCGCAAAAATATGCTAGACCGGGTAGATCGGATCGACAAAGTGGTTGATGCACGGGATATGGGGCTACAGCTAGGCGGCTATCGGGGTAGCAAAAAAGCGATCCAGCTAATCGAGCTGGGGATGGAGCTACCAAACGGCCGGACATTGTGGCTGGGTCTTGACACCACAATTTATCATGGCGAGCGAGTAGGGGTTGTCGGGCCGAACGGCGTAGGCAAGTCGATGTTATTTAAAACGATTCGTTTTGGCGAGCAAGATGGGTTTCTGGCCGGTTTTAAGATAGAAGGGCAAGCCAAGGTTGGCCCTAGCACAAATATCGGTTACTACGCCCAAGAGCAAGAAACGCTCAACTACGAAAATACAATGATTCAAGAGTTGCGTGCCACCGCCCCGATTAGCGAAGATGTGGCCGTTTCGATTTTGCACAGCTACCTGTTTAGCTATGAGCAGGCCCGCAGCCCGATCAAAAACCTGAGTGGTGGCGAAAAGAGCCGTTTGCAGTTGGCAAAACTGGTACTGGGCAAACCCAATCTACTCATGCTCGATGAACCAACTAATAATTTGGACATCGGTTCGATTGAGGTATTGGAGCAGGCGTTGGCCGATTTTAACGGCACAGTTGTGGTGATTTCGCATGACCGGTACTTTTTGGATCGAGTGGTCGATCGCACGATTGAGATTCGGGAAGGGGAATTGACTGAGTTTGCGGGCGGGTATACGGAGTATTTAGAAGCATCTGGCTATGGGGATGTATGAGGCTATGGCTCACAAGCATATAGACTATTTTTCATTTTCTGTTTACAAGATCAGCCCAAAGTAATTTCTGGAATATCTACTATTTTCATGGTTTGGCCCTGATTTGATATGTATCCATTCTGTTCAAGCTCCCTAAGCAACCTTGAAGATTCCTTATCACACTCTTTGATTAAGCGATTCAATGATTTACCCTTTGTATCACTCGTTGCATACATAATGGAAATTTTTTCTGGAAGCATCATCCCTTGGAAGATTGGCAACTCCCTAGAATTATATTTTATATGGTTACCTAAGTCGTGGTCTGTTATAAGGGCGATTCTTTTCCAAACTTGGTAAGCCGGATTATTATGTATAAGTTTGCAAAGTTGACTCCACGCAAACTTTTCTGGATGGATGGTATCCATATTTTTAAAAAATAATGCCCCATCCGGGATAGCTTGAACTTCTATTTCCTGCTCTACCTTAGAAAAGGTACATCTAAATATACTGGAGGCTGAGATTTTCTCATTTTGAATCTGTTTCGTATTGGTATCGATTGCAAAGGCTATATCAAAATTTTCGGCCAGATATTGCTCTTCACCTTTTAAACCATTGTATGGGATTCGCGAAATAACTTTCTCTTTCCCATTTTTCCGATTGTAGTGAGTTTGAGAAAAAGCTACCTGTGGACGTACTTTTTTACCTGACTGAAGATTTAGAAGCAATTGATCTTCTTCAATAACTACTCCCAAACTACTCCCAATATTGGCTCATTGGCAGCAAGGTTTATTGCTCGAATTCTTGGAGCTTTATTTCGGCAACAATTTTTATGTTTTTTACCGCCACCACAATGGCAGGGATCATTTCTCTTATACTTTTCCATAAATAATTTAAAGGCCAATTACAGCCTGTTACAGTCCAAGCTGAACCATAATCGCATCCTCAATATCTCGCATCTCGACATCTGTCACCATACCCCCTTTATTCACCAAGCGCATTTTGCTAACCGTTGTTAGCTGATTCGCAACAGCCTTTCCCTGTTTACCATCAAAATGAACCAAAGCCTCACCCGGATACACTCGGCCGGTTTTTGATGTCAATGGCACCACCTGTATGCGATTTAAATGTTTATTGGCTGAATCATTGCTCACAATCACAGCAGGCCGCCGTTTTTGTATCTCGCCTCCAACCGATGGGTCAAAATTAACCCACCAAACCTCACCACGTTTCATCTGGAATATCTCCTATCAGCGCCTCTGACCATTCCAACGCCTGCGCTTCTTGCTCCTCATCTTGGGCCATTTCCGCATAAGCGGCATCTAAATTCGGCCGAATCACATGCGGCCGGACCAATTCCTCAATGAATCGGCTTATCTTACGTGGCCCCACAACCGCATATAGCCCATCGTAAACTTCTTGATCAATTGTAATTGTCAGTTTTTTCTGCATTTGAGTATCTATCCTTTCTACACGTGTAGAACACGTGCAAAGCATACAACATTAAGCGGGACAACTCAAGCCCGGTTCTGAAACAAGTAAAACCCAAACCCCATCGTTTCACGCCCCCAGCGTAGGTACCCATCTCGCCAAGCACGGATGCCTTGTAACCGTTCCCCGTCAGCCGCATATTCCCGCTCCGCCTTCAGCCAATGCGCCCCCTCAAAATGATCCCACTCATCGGTGTTACTCACGGCCGTGTACAACGGTATTAGACCCCGCCGTTCCGCAAACCACACATTTTCAGCATGGCTGTGGTAAATGCCTGGCGTATCACCCAGCAAATCCAAATACCCTTGAGCCGGTGGCTGCTTCCAATACCCTTCGCCGATCAAAATCTGCCCACCCGGTTTCACCAAACGGGCAAGTTGATCCAGCGTTTTCGGATACGCCTCGTCCCCCATCCCAAACGCATGGGTTGAACCGATACAGATCGCGACATCAAAGGAGTCTTCAGCCAGCGATTCTTCGGCGATGTCAGCTTTATGAAATTCAAGTGACGCATGGGCGGCCAAACGTTCGGCCGCCTTTTGCTGTGCTTGGGAAATCAATTCCGGATTGATGTCTACCCCCAGACCAGACGCACCGGAGGCATCAACCAAGCGGACCAAGAACTCACCAGTGCCACAACCCACGTCAAGCAGACGGTCCACGGCTGAGCAATCCAACACATCGATGAGTTGATCCGCTTTTTGAAAACTTAACGGGCTATTGAATAACATTTAAATTAATCCGATTGTTATTAGACCGGTTTGGTCTAATAACAATTAAAAACTTGTGGTTAGCAAGCCACCCAATCACCATTGGCATTGCTCGATTCAATCACACTGTGAACAAATTTCACACCTAAAAGCCCATCTAGCGAGTTAGGAAAATATAGTGCCAGCGGGTCAACCGTTGTCCCCGCACGGCGGGCTGCAATCGCTTCGGCCGCATCTGAATAGACATTCGCAAATCCCTCATGAAACCCTTCAGGGTGCCCGGCCACAATGCGGCTGGCCCGAGCCGATAACGGAAAGGTTCCCGGGCCGTTGGGCGTTCTGTTTTGGGATGGTGCGCCCAATGGCTTAAAGGTAAGTGCCTGCGGAAACTCTTGCATCCATTCTAAGCTGCCTTGGCTACCGCTGACCCGAATGCGCAGACAATTTTCAACACCGGCCGCCGCTTGGGTCACCCAAAAGCTACCGCGTGCGCCATTATCCATGCGCAACATAGCACCCGCATAGTCGTGTACGACCCGGCCGGGGGCGATACTACCGGCTTCGGCCGCTACTTCAGCCACTTCAAGCCCAGTGATAAAGCGCACCAAATTATGGGCGTGTGTCCCGATGTCACCCATCACCAAAGACGGACCCCCTTTAACCGGGTCATGCCGCCACGGCAAGTCGCCATCGGCCGGATTCGGATCCTGGCTTTCGTCCGCATTGCCACCCTGCACATACTCTACCTGCACCAAACGGATTGTCCCCAGCTCACCGGCCGCTACCATCGACTTAGCCTGGCGCACCATCGGGTATCCGGTGTA
>JBLIMP010000364.1:0-4410 GCA_047638855.1 Cellvibrionaceae bacterium
TAGCAAATGCTTCAGCCATTTTGCGGGTTTTGTCGTTAACGGCTGCAATAGTCGCTTCAATCGCATCGGCCGTACTTAGCAAAGATTGACGTAGCTTGCCCGCCTCATCCTGCGAATGAAGCCCTTTAATTTCACCCAGCCGAATGGCCAAAAGATACAGAGCCATGAGTGACATTCGATAAGAGCGTATCCCCGGAGCCGGGACAAAATCTGGGGCAGTACAGGCCAATACTTTGTCAGCTAATTCACCCATTGGGCTGTCAGGGTTACCAGCGAGGGCCATTGTGGGTAGGCCACTATTTTTAAATAACTGTAACGCCTCTAAAGTGCGTGCCGTTGTGCCAGAGAAGGAGACACCAATCACCAAGGGGTTGTTTGGAAAATGCGATAGCGTATAAGGTGAGGCATAACGGCCGCCGGTGTTGGCCCGCATCGGCTCAGTCGGAATTTGCGCCAGTTTTTCAAACGCCAATTCTGTTGCAACGCCTGCCATATGAGAATCACCGCAGCCGGTGATGACGATCCGTTTTATTGATAGGCATTCGTCATGATTCATCACCAATCGTACCCGTTTGTCTAACTCCTTGAACTCACTCCGAATCATGCCGGGCAAGCTTTCCACCTGCTGAACCATCGCGTTTTTGTTTTCTGTTGTCATTTGAATTCCTTATTATTGTTTATCAGCATTGCAACTTGTCAGCCAAGTGCTCAATCGCTAAGTATTATTTCCTTCCAAAAATGCTTTAACCTGCGCAACTGTCGGCAGTCCACCTCTTGGCCCAAGAGCTGTGACGGATAAGGCCGCGGCTGCATTGGCAAAGGTTAAGCATTGTTCCAAATTGTTTCCTTTTAGAGTGCCACTTAAAAAGGCGGCGTTAAAGGTATCACCTGCCCCAGTAGTGTCTTTAACATCGACTGAGTGACCGGAGATTTGAGCGGATGAATCGGCCGTAACCGCCAATGCTCCTTTTCGCGCTAGGGTGACGACGACCGTCTCAGGTCCATATGCCAACAGCTTGCGTGCTGCATCAATTGTTGCCCCTTCACCACTAACCCGAATAAACCCTTGTTCATTGAAAGAGGCGATGTCTACCCAGCGAAGCATCTCTTCCAAATCTTCGCGATCTATATCTGAAGTTGCTTCAACGTCGATCATCACTTTGGTTTGATTGGCATGGGCAATTTTGGCGAAGCGAATGAATTGGGCTGGCTCTGTCGGGAAGGTATGAATCGCGCGCGTTTGACTAAAAACTTCGTTTAACTCGTCATCGGTATAAGTAGGCTCAAATGTTGGTACTACAATGATCGAGCGTTCCCCATCTGGTTCGATGAGGATGACGGTGAACGGGGTATCGCCGCTTTCGTGGACACCTATAAAGTCGGTCGCCACGCCATAGCTGGCAAAATCATCGAGCACCATTTGCCCCCCTTCATCTTTGCCGACTGTTGATAGAGACGCAGTCCGCATACCAATGCGGGCTGCAGCGCAGGCAAAATTAGCACAAGGGCCACCGGCTAAACGCCCTATCAAGTCAGCCATCACTTTTTCGCCATAGCCTGGCAGACGCTTAACCTTCAGCACGATGTCAAGATCGATCCCGTCGATGGCGATGATGTCGAACGGCCGTTTTTCCAAACCCATGAGCTACTCCTGCACCAGATCAATCAACTGAACAACCTCAGCGGCGCGTGTTTTTGCCGCTGCCATAACCGCCGCATTAATCAGTGGAGGACCGACCTGTTCAATAACATAAGCCGCGCTCACGCTTGCTTGTGCGGCCGCTTGGCGAATGTCTTTCGTTTCTAACCAACCCACCAAAAGACCGCCACAAAATGCATTGCCAGCCCCTGTTACATCTACGACCTGGGCTGCTGTGGCTGGCACGCGCCAGAATTGGTCACTTTCTTTTTCGTAAATCAGTGCCCCATCTTTCCCTTGCCGAAGCGCAACAACCCGTGGCCCTAGCACGGCCAAAGCGCGAAGTTGCTCTTTTATGGGCCGGTCACCCACCAGCGCTTTTGCACCAAATTCATCGGGTGAAAACAGTTCGAAGTAGGGGAGACAACGCTTTAAGGCCTCGATTTCCTCAGCGGTATTGTTTTCATCCACAAGAGGTTCCGCACTTATCACGACTCCGGCAGCCGCCAAAGCTTGTACAAATTTTTCTTCCGGTTCGTCGCCCCGCCCCAAAAAATGGATCGCTTTTAGTGTAGAAGGAATCGGCTGGGCCACCGGTATGCGTACGAGTTGCTCAAACCAATCATCAGAGGAGACACGTGGAACCTGTGTGCGACGGCCGTCTTCTTCCAGCACCTGCCACGCACGTGGCGTTGGTAGACCGGTCACCAACAACCCGCTGTTGTCAAAACCATGGGGTGTAAGTGAGCTTGCTGCAAAATCTGCCCCGACGGCGGCGCAGACTGCCGCATCCTTATGCCAAAGTCGCATGCCGCTTGAAGCATACAAACCACCGCCACCCAGCGTTCCCATGGCGGTTTGACCATCGGGGTAAATAATATCGTCGAGGATGATTCCCCAGCTTGCATAACTCATTGTGGAACAGTTTTTGGTCGCCGATAGCCCGTTGCTACTTTATGGGCAGCCAATGCGATGCTGAGAGCATGGAGTGGCATTAGCGTTAGTAGAGGGCTCATTGCATCAGCAACGGCTGGAAGAATAATGCCGTCTGTCTCGGCTTGAAGCAAATCGGCCGTTTCAGGTGTAGCTATCACGAGCAACCGGCTGCCCCATGCCCGAACAACCCGAGTCGTGTCACGACAGCGGCTTTCCACAACGCTTTGTGGTGCAATTAAAACAACCACGTCTTCTGGCTGGACGACCCCAATCCGCAGAGCATGATGAAACTCTTCGACTGTAAGGGCCATGCCTGCATCTTGCGGCCCGGCCGCTAACAGGGCTGACCCATTTTGCGCCATAGCAAAACTAGGGCCACCCCCAACAAAGGTATAATGACAGCGTTTCCCGCTGTGCTGCTCATAGTGAGTGGCTACGAATGTTTCCGCCCAGGCTGCGCTTTGCTCAAGAACGGCCGTCATTTGTTCTGGAATCGCATTCAATTGAGCATTTATTTGAGTCGCTTCATCGGGGCTAAGATGCCCGCGTGCTTTGCCAAATGCGATCGCCAAGCTGATCAGGGTCGCAATTGTGGCCGATGTCGTTTGGGCCGGCCAGCCTACTTTAGAACCACGAGGGATCAGCGAGACAGAGGGTTTTGTTGCGAACGGGTTACTTTCGGCCGGATTATCAGTAATACCGACGACTAATGCCCCTGACGCCAAAGCCAAATCGAGGGCATCCCACGTCGTCGTGGGGCGACCACTTGAGCTAATGATAAAGTGTGCTGTTTGCTCATCATCGCCCAAACGGCCGTAAGCCGCATATTCATACGCTTGCAACGGTTCAAATGGAACCCCTGCATAGGTTTCCCAAGCACAGCGTACCGCCTGTGCTGCAAACCAAGAATCACCAGACCCGCTGGCTAAAACCTTGTTGATCTTTCGTTCAGCCATCTGCTGCGCAAGTGCTTCAATTTGTGTGGCCAGCTCCGTCAATACGCGTGCAATGACTTGTGGCTGTGCCGCCACCTCTTCGCGTGTATTGGCAATTGGCATCATTCCTGTATCGTTTGACAAAAGAGTCCTCCTAATGTGGGTTAACAGTTTTGCTTGCTTGATGTTTTTTTTTGTTTCTATCTGTTCTGGACCTAAGTTTTAGGGGTAGGTCTTTAGGATATCTAGAAAAAGCGTCCAGAAGAGGTCAGCGTCAACGGCAACCGCGACCTCTGCATTGGGTTTTTCACCACGTAGCTCACCCGTATCAGTTCGACGGCCGCGATAATCGCACACTGTCATCCCATAAGTATTTGTGCCTGCTAACTCGATAGCAACGTGCATCTTTTCAAAGGTTAAGATGCCAGGATCGATGAGAGCGGCCACTGCCAATGGATCGTGCATCGACCCACCTGGCAAACCGTAAAGCACTTTGAGACGATCACTATAAAAATCGAGCATGTCGGCCACGGCAATGGCTGTGCGACTGCCCATCTCTCGGATTTGTTTTCGATATTTTGGGGTCGCATTAACTTGGCGGGTGACATTCAAGCCAACCATTTTAATAGGAATACCACTCGTAAAGACGACATGAGCTGCTTCCGCATCTGCCCAAATATTAAACTCGGCAACGGCCGTAGCATTGCCCATCGTCGTTGAACCACCCATCAAGCTGATCGCTGTGACATGATCAACAATATCTGGATAGCGGCGAATGGCTGCAGCGATATTGGTGAGTGGCCCAACCGGAATCAAATGGAAGTTTGGGGATTCTTTAGCGGTGCGATAGATAAAGTCAACCGCATGTTCTTCTAAAATAGCGACAGTTGGCTCATGGAT
>JBLIMP010000365.1:0-4389 GCA_047638855.1 Cellvibrionaceae bacterium
TCACGACTTTGCAAAGCCAAGCGCATCGCCGGTTTGCCTTTGGTATCCACAGAGATGCCGATAATCCGGCCGGGGATGTTGCGCTTAATCTTGTCGGTTACCGCCATAAATGCGGCATGTGGACCCCCAAAACCCAATGGCACACCCAAGCGTTGGGTTGAGCCAACGGCCAGATCGGCCCCCCATTCACCTGGGGCTTTGAGCAATGTTAAGGCGAGCAAATCGGTGACGACAATCATAAAGCCGTTATGAGCGTGCAGTTTTTCAGTCAATTCTGAAAAGTCATGAATCGATCCATCTGAGCCAGGGTACTGGACGATTGCCCCAAAGTGATCAGCGGTGGGTTCGAATGTAGTCGCATCCCCGATTTCGAGATTAATGCTCAACGTTTCTGCTCGGGTCTGGATCACGGCAATTGTTTGCGGATGGCAATTTTGATCCACAAAGCATGTGCTAGCGGTCGATTTACGCTTTTGACTGCGTTTGGCAACCATCATTGCTTCGGCCGCGGCCGTGGCTTCATCAAGCAGTGATGAGTTTGCCATGTCAAGCCCGGTCATGTCAGCCACCATCGTTTGAAAATTAACCAACGCTTCTAAGCGCCCTTGCGAAATTTCAGCCTGATACGGTGTGTACTGGGTGTACCATGCTGGATTTTCAAAAATGGTTCGCTGAATGACGGCCGGGGTAATTGTGCCATAATAGCCCATCCCGATCAGCGAGCGATAGACTTTATTTTGAGTGGCTAAATCGGCCATATCAGCCAGCGACTCTTTTTCGCTCATGGCAGCGGGCAAGTTTAGCCCACCGCTCATACGGATATTGCTCGGCACAGTTTGTTCAATCAGCGTCTCGATATCTGGCAGGTCGAGTGCTTCAAGCATATGCGCAATCTCATAACTATTGGGGCCGATATGGCGACGGGAAAAGTCACCTGCATAATCAAATAGGTCTTTTAGTTTTTGGTTTTCTAGGTTCTTAATCATGGGTCTAGGGGTTAGTAGTGAGTGGCTAGTAACAACTAATCAATAGCCACCTATCACTTCTTTCTATCTATAACTTGGTTTATAAAACGGCCGTTTAACAATCACGGCTTTCTTTGGTTTGTTGCGAATCATGATATCAATTTCAGTACCAGATTTAGCAAGATGAGATGGCACATAGGCGTGCCCTGCGTACAGTTCAATGGTTGGTCCGTAAAGGCCGGAAACAACTTTGCCAACGATCTCCCCATCTTTGGCAACATCATACCCTTCGCGTGGAACCCCTTTATCAAGCAGCTTGAATCCAACAAGCTTGCGTGGTACACCGGCCGCCTTTTGGGCCAAAATCGCATCACGGCCGATAAATGGGGTTTCAAAACTACAGGCCCAGCTTAAACGGGCTTCAAGCGGTGTGGTGGTGTCATCGATTTCGTGGCCGTAAAGCGGAAATGATGGCTCAAAGCGCAGGCTGTCACGGGCCGCAAGACCGATTGGCCCGACCTCGATTCCGGCCGCCTCACCGGTGTTGAGAATCGCTTCCCATAACTCTAGCCCATGTTTTGCTTCATAAAACAGCTCAACGCCGTCTTCCCCCGTATAACCGGTACGGCCGACCAGAACAGGGATGCCGTTTAGCGAGGTCATAGCGGCCGAAAAACGGGGAATATCGCTAATGCTTGAGGTGTTCATCTGGTCAAGTAGACGAAATGCGTTTGGCCCTTGTAATGCCAACATCACGGTGTTGTCGGACACATCATTGATGTTGACGTCATACCCTTCGGCATGTTTATGCATCCAAGCGACATCTTTCTCACAGTTTGAGGCATTGATAACGATGTACCACGCTTCAAGCAGGCTATAAATAAATACGTCATCAACAATCGTGCCGTTTTCATAGCACATCAACCCATAGTGAGCGTCCCAAACGGCCATTTTGTTAATGTCCCAAGAAACCAGGTTGTTGACAAACGCTGTGGCATCAGGGCCGGTAATTTCAACTTGCCCCATATGATCAATATCAAAAAGCCCGGCCGAACGCCGGGTTAAATGATGCTCTTCAATCGGGCTTTTGTACATAACTGGCATTTCCCAGCCAGCAAAGGGAACCATACGGGCTCCTTGGGCAATGTGCCAAGGATAGATGGGGGTGCGTTTTAAAGTTTCATCCATAAAAATCTCTCGGTAGGCGATAACTGGAAATAAAAAAGACACCAAAATTTGGTGCCTTGAACCCTGTCTGTTTACCTGAGAGATTGCTAATCTATAACCGTTTGGTTTTAGACTTATGCCCCGTCGGTGGCAGCCACTTAGTGCTACGCTTTCCAGGAGTATTGATTGGTTTCGATCCTTTTGCCTGAGAGTTTCAAGTTTAGAATGGCGTTCTAAACTCTTGCACCTTCGGCCGCCTAAGTCATCTTAGACCGTCTCTCGAAATCAAATAAGATTGTTTTAAGTGTTAACGTGTAAAATCTACAACGTGTCACTTGATGATAAGATTATCTCTATTTTGCAAGATGTCAAAGTAACTTCTCAAAAAGGGAGGGAGATATCCTTCGACAAGCGTTCGACTGAGCTCACGCCGAAGCCTCAGGATACGCACCCTGAGCTGGCCGAAGGGTGTCTTTCCCCGGATTATTGAGAAGATACATGTCAAACTTGAAAAGGGCGGTTTGTGCAAAACTTTTCTTGGTTGCTATTTGATTATTATCTCATCTAACATACGTTTTTACTTGCCTATCAATTCGCATAATATGAACAAACACGATATCGGTTCAAGGCAAAGGCTTTAATATGAATAAAACAAGAATAATCAATCATCAGGTTAACCCTGAAAAACTCGTCATTGAATGGGGAGATGGTCACACAAGCCGTTACCACTACATGTGGTTGCGTGATAATGCGCCCGAAAATCGGCATGCCAGCGGGCAAAAGCTGATCGACACGATTGCGATTCCGCTTGATTTAACGGCGAAGAGTGTTGCTGTGAATGGCACCATACAAATCGAATGGAGCAACGATGGCCATGTTTCGGAGTTTACGCCAGAGTGGTTACGAGACAATAGTTATGAGCCTGACGAGATTGAGGCTAGACGGCCGAAGAAAACCTTGTGGGAAACAGACACTTTTCCGACTTTGCCAACGTCGTTTAGCTTCTCACAATTGTCGGCCGATGATCGCCATCTGTGCAACATGCTAGCCAGCGTGCGTGATTATGGCTTCGCCCTCATGGGTGGCATACCGGTTGAGTCAGAATCTTTGTTTAAAGTCATCGACTTGTTCGGCTTTGTGCGAGACACCAACTATGGCCCTTATTTCGATGTCAAAGTGGTCAGTAATCCGACTAACCTGGCATTCACCAGCGCCACGCTAGGCGCCCACACCGATAATCCTTACCGACACCCGGTTCCAACTTTACAACTATTGCATGTTTTGAGTAACAACGTAGACGGCGGGGACAGCACGCTGGTTGATGGGTTCTGTGTGGCAGAAGCATTCCGAGAACAATACCCAGAGCAATTCGCTATATTGGCGTCAACCTTGGTCACCTTCCGCTTTAGCAGCGACGACACCGATCTGAGCCATGAATCAACGATTATTCAAACCAATCCGCGCGGGGAAGTGATCGGGATTCGCTTTAACAATCGCTCAATGCAGACGATTTATGTCGAGCCAGAAGAAATGACCGCTTTTTATGCGGCTTACCATATCTTTGCCCATATGCTTGAAGAAGATCGGTTCAAGATCACGTTTAAAATGGGAAGTGGCGACGCGATGTTGTTTGACAATCAACGGGTGCTGCACGGCCGGATCGGCTACACAAGCAGCGGCGACCGCCATTTGCAAGGGTGCTATGCAGATATTGACGGCTTATTGAGCAAATTAGCGGTTTTAGAACGGGAGAATTAAGATGTCTATCATTGACGAAATTTTTGAGAATATGCGCCGGAATGCCGGTTTAGAATATGGGGAACGGGTGACAATTGTCGCTCACAGCTTACAGACGGCCGTATTTGCTGAACAGGGCGGGGCTGACGATTTGATGATTGCGGCCGCATTTTTGCACGACTACGGCCACTTTATTCATGATTTAGGCGAAGATATCGCGGATCAAGGGATCGACGCCATCCATGAAGAATTAGGGGCTGAGGCATTGAGCGACTATTTCGTACCGGAAGTAATTGAACCGATGCGGCTGCATGTGGCAGCTAAGCGATATCTGGTTGCCACAGATGAAGAGTATGTCAAAAATGTCTCCCCAGCTTCGATGTTAAGTTTGCAGGTGCAAGGGGGTCCGTTTGATGCAGATGGGATTCGAGAATTCGAGGCCAACCCGCATTACAAACGGGCGATAGAGCTAAGGCTGTATGATGAGGCGGGCAAGATTCCTGATATGGAGGTGCCGGAG
>JBLIMP010000366.1:0-4370 GCA_047638855.1 Cellvibrionaceae bacterium
CCTACTTGTATTCCTTTAGCTCAAAAATCGCTTCAATTTCTACCGCAACCCCACGCGGCAAGATCATGCCTACCGCACTGCGTGCCCCTGTTCCATTGTCTAAGCCAAATACTTCCTGCATCAGCTCACTGTATCCATTAATAACTTCAGGCTGCTCGCCAAAGTCGGGGGTTGAATTAACCATCCCTAAAGTTTTCACAAGCTTGTGGATTTGATTCAAGCTGCCTAACTCGTCTTGGATATTCGCCAGCATGACCAAGCCCACATACCTTGCAACAGCTTTTGCTTCTTGAGTCGTCATCGTGTCCCCAGCACGGCCGGTAATCATCGTGCCATCTTCCCGGATTGGAATATTTCCTGAGACGTAAAGCATATTGCCGGAAACAACCATCCGCTTGTAAATTGCACCGGGTGGATGTGGGGATGGAAGCTCGATTCCTTGTTCTGCGAGGCGTTGTTCAACTGTTTTTTGTGACATTGTCTTACTCCTTTTTGATTGCGATGAGCGCGTGGATAAGTATATTTTTGATAGTCGTTTGCTGTCTGAGTTATACCTTAAGATGTCACTCTTGGGAACGGAATTTAAATTAAACAGCGAAGCTATTTCCCTCATTTCTTAAGCTGATATACTCATAAGCCAGAACTTGGTTTGTTAAATATCGATCTAGAGCCTTATCTTTCCTATATGTGTGAAACACATATGCAAGGTATTTTTAGCCAAAAGAATTCGTTTAATTAGTCTTATGAAAACAACCATTAATCAAAAAGAGTACGATTTTGAGGTGAGCCCAAACGCGGCCGCTGTTGATCTGATTCGAGATAAAGCCCATCTAACCGGGACAAAATTTGTGTGTGGCTCTGGGGTGTGCGGCGCTTGTACGATTCTTGTTGAAGGCAATCCGGTTTGTAGCTGTTTGCTTCCGGCCAGTCGGTTAGAAGGCAAAAGCGTGCTAACTATTGAAGGGCATGAATCGGCCGATGGCGAACTGCATCCGGTGCAAAAAGCGATGATGGCCCACGATGGGTTGCAATGTGGCTACTGCACCTCTGGTTTTATAAACGCTGGAATCGCCTTTTTTGAGACATGGCGCAAAGCGAACGGGAAGACAAAACCAACTCGTGACACGATTGGGGCCGCCTTGGCCGGAAATTTATGCCGATGCGGTGCGTATCAAGGGATATACGCCGCTTTGCAAACGGCCTGTGCAGGTGACTTTGATACGATGGCAACGGCCGACGTCCCTCGACATCGGGTCGAAGCCCCTGAGAAAGTAACCGGCCGAGCCAAATACACCACTGACCAAGTGATCGATGGGATGATCTACGGCAAAGTCCTACGGGCGATTTACCCCCATGCGAAAGTCAAGTCCATTGACACATCGGCGGCCGAAGCATTAGACGGTGTATTTGCTGTTTTGGATGTATTGCGAGACAAGGAACGTACAGTCCGTTTTGTAGGGACACCTATCGCGGCTGTTGCGGCTGTTGATGCGAAAACGGCCGAGAAAGCGGCTGACTTAATTAAGGTTGATTACGAAGTTTATCCGGCCGTTACCAGTTTCGAAGCATCCCGTGCGGCTACCAATGCCACGGCCGAACAAAGTTTTCGGAAACATGTTTCAGGCGGTTTGCCCGTCCCCTCAAAATGGGATGGAAACACACGCTCCTACCGCCTTAGTTTAACAAGCAATAAAGGTTTTCGGGCGGCCCGTACAGTCAAACGAGCTAGAGCGAGTAACGACGATCATCTAATCGATGTGAAGATGCAAGCAGGGGGACAGGCCCATACACCATTAGAACCACACGGTGCATTGGCCGGGTGGGATAATGGCCATCTGACCCTCTATGTTTCAACCCAAGCCGTTACCCAAGTGCGGGATAAAATCGCAAAAAAATACCAGCTGGCTCATGATCAAATCACCTTGATTTGCGACCATGTGGGTGGCGGATTTGGTTCAAAAGGGGGCGACTACCCTGAAATTTATATCGCTATTGATTTAGCGAAAAAAGCAGGCAAGGCGGTGCGGCTGATTCTGGATCGGCACGAAGTCATTGCCTATTCAGGCCATCGTGAAGAAACCCAGTTTGAGATGGGATTACTCAGCAATAAAGAGGCTGACTTTCGAGCGATGCAACTAGATGTTTGGAACAATGGCGGCCATTCGATTGAAGGGAATGCGGCCGCAGTTGCGGCTACCTACTACCCATCTTTCCCACAACTTGTAAATGATCATTCAGTCATCACGCATCAACCACCGGCTCACCCGTTTAGGGGGCCTGGGGGGATCAATGGAGCATTTGCTTTGGAATCAACCGTTGATGACATGGCTTACAAAATCGGTATTGATCCGCTTGAACTGCGGCGGAAGTGGGACACTCACAAGCAGGATCAACAGCTATTTGACTATTTGGAAGAGGTTCCTGCGTGGCAAGCACGGGATCGGGTTAAAGCGGACCTAGGCCGCTATAAACGAGGCGTTGGTTTGTCGATGGGGCACTGGCTTCATCTCTATATGCCTAAAGCTCAAGTGCGGGTAACGGCCGGCCGCCACGGCATTTCTGTAGAAACGGGGATTCAGGATATCGGCCAAGGATCACGCACGCTGTTGGGTACAGCCTTGGCTGAAGTATTTGGGATGAATGTGGGTGATCCGTTGATCACGATTAAAACCGGCCGACCGTCAGATGTGAACAGTCCGGCAACCGGTGGTAGTCGAGTCACAACATCTGTTTATGCTCCGGCGCAAGATGCGGCTCGTCAGGTTCAGGCCCAAATTGTGGCTGATTTGTCTCAGCAGATGGGTTTAACGGGTGCAGCATATGGGCCAGAAGGGATTAGCCATTCGGCCGGGAAAATATCGTGGCCCGATGCATTGAAGCAAATTAAGCAAGATAAAATCGAAGTGGTGGCAACACGCGGACGTGACACAAAAGGGGTTGGCTTGACCGGCATGATCGATTTAGATGGGACCGGCTTGAACATGGGGTTTGGGCCGTCAACGTCAGCCCAAATTACCGAAGTTGAAGTGGATACACGCTTGGGCAAGATTCGAGTCTTGCGCACATGGTCGGCTATTGCGGCGGGCCGCATCTTTTTAGAAGAAGCGGCTAAAAGCCAAGTGTTCGGCGGTATCACGATGGGAATCGGCTATACACTGTATGAAGATCGCCAAATTGACGGCAAAACGGGCCAAGTGATCACGGACACGCTTGAAGATTGCCGACTACCTGGCATTGGTGACATGCCGGAGATGGAAGTAGTTTTTATGCCAGAAGGTTTTGAGCATGTCATGGGCGGTGGGGTCGGCATCGGCGAAGTTACCATGGTTCCGGTTGCGGCTTCGATTGCGAATGCGGTTTATCATGCAACCGGCTGGCGGCCGACGAGCGTTCCTATTCGGCCGAGCGATGTAATTGAGGGCGTAAGGGGATAGTGATTAGTGGCAAGACAAAAATCTGGCTACTGATTCTCAAAAATATTATGATTACGACGACAATAGAAAGCGCGACAACCGCACAAGGGAATTTTTTAGCCGGTGGTACAGACTACATGGATCGGCTACGTCACCACTTGGTGGGTGAAGAATCGATTGACTTAAGCGGTATTGCTGGTTTAGACCAGATCGAGAAAGAGGGGAACGGCCGGACGTTGATCGGTGCCTTGACGACAATTTTCAACGTGTCACAGGCGATGCACATCCGACAAAATTACGCGGGTCTGGCAGATGCGGCCGGTGGGTTAGCGACACCGCAGATTCGTCAAATGGCCACCATTGGGGGTAATCTAACTCAAGCAAATCGGTGTCAATATTACCGCCATCCTCATTTGAAGTGTACGAAAAAAGGGGATGCGACTTGTGGTAGCCGGGATGGGTATCATCATTACGGGATTATCTTTGATACGGGCGGTTGTACAACGCCGCATCCTTCCACATTGGCAGTTGCATTGTTGGCATATGACGCTCAGGTCCAAATCAATGGGTCTGAACTACGGCCGATTTCTGCCATATATGGAGATGGGTCTGATCACGGCCGTGATCATCTGCTGGCAGATAACGAGATGATTAGTCAAGTTGTTTTGCCTGCCCCGGCCGCTGAGAAAGCTGCCTATTTCCGGGCGATTGCACGGGCACGGGCTGAATGGCCGTTGGTTGAATGCGTTGTTCGTCTGATTTTGGACGAGGACAAAGTTAGTGAAGCGTATGTGGCGGTTGGTGGCGTTGCGCCTGTACCGATGCGGCTACCAAAGGTTGAACAGGCATTGGTTGGCAAAATAGCATCGGAAGAAAATTTTGCTAGTGCCGCAGGCATGGCGGCCGATGGAGCGAGTCCATTGCCGCAAACCGGGTATAAAGTGACTTTGTTGATGA
>JBLIMP010000367.1:0-4368 GCA_047638855.1 Cellvibrionaceae bacterium
CTGAACCATTGCCTCCCATACCGCCCACCCGGCCGATTCCAATTGGCACACGCCGGGCCAGCCGTTTAAGCTGATGGGGCAAAACGGGGGCGTCGGTTGCGACAACAACGATAATCGAACCGGTTTCCTGGTCGTATGTTTGAGATTTAGGCACTCCCGGAGATTCGTTGTACTCAGGCATGAAATCGGCCAATTCCCGGCCGACCGGTGCCCCGCCAACCATCAGGTTCTTTCGCACCCCATAATTTGCTTGGACCAACACCCCCACCGTAAACTCACCCTCCTCCATTTTGACAACACGGGAAGATGTTCCAATTCCCCCTTTAAACTCGTGGCATACCATCCCGGTCCCGCCACCCACAGCCCCTTCACCCACAGGGCCAGAAGCCGCCCCATCAAGTGCTTTAAACGCATGTTCCGCCTTCACATGAAATCCATTGATATCGTTTAGTCCGCCGTCATATGTTTCACCGACAACGGGCAAACTCCAAAATATCCCCCCCGGCAACGGATTTACTTTATTGCGTTCAACCAGCCAAGCCACGACAGCGTCACGCACAATACCAACACTGTGGGTATTGGTGATCATAATCGGTCCTTCTAAAAAACCTGACTCCTCTATCCAAATGGTGCCTGTTAGCTCACCATTTCCATTAAGTGAGTAAGTGCCAGCAAAAACAGGATCAGCACTGAGCCCACGGGGCAGAATCGCTGTGACACCGGTTCGTACCGGCCCTTTGCCTACCTCTAGCTCCCCCTCGCCTTCTATCAAAGTAACATGGCCAACTGTTACACCTGCAACGTCTGTGATGGCATTCTGTTTGCCCGGTTCCCCTTCAAAAGGGATGTTTAAATCTCGTGCTCTTATCATCGTTTTTCTCTCTAGATATTGTTTTCAAAAACAAATATGCTCCACACACGCCTAAACGGCTTTTTCGCTTAAATAGCAAATGGAGTGCAATAATTTTGTCTTATTCGGCCCAGTCCCGCCAGTTCAGCTATTTTCTTGATTCAAAGCGACTTAACCCCATGTTTATGCGTAAAGCAAGACGAGGCGCAGAACACGATGTAAAATGCCCTTGCTTAGTTAACAAAACAATCGCATCTAACCCTGTTGGACGATAGGGTAATGGATGCTAACGTCAAATGGAGAAAAAATGACATTAGATTATGCTAAAGGGCTAACCTTCGCTTTCGAAGATAAAGATTGGTTATCAAAATTAGGAAAAGGGGCCTTGTGGGCTTTCATCTCTACTATCTTGTTTATCATCCCTCTTTACTTCTTCATGCTTGGCTATGCGCTTGATACTGCGCGAAATGTGATGAAAGGGGAAAAACATCCGCTACCTAATTTGGATGATGTCGGGGAAGTTTATAAAGATGGGGCCAGATTCTTTGTGGTCACACTTTTTTATAGCCTTCCGGCCGTTATTCTTTACTGCATCATGTTCATTTTCCTCATCGCTGGGGCGGCCGCCAGTGAGTCAGCTGGGATTAGCGAAGACACCCTTGCTGCCGCAATGGGCGGTGGCATGCTTGCCGTACAGTGCATTCTATATATTTATCTTTTGATTGTTGGCCTCATGCTGCCAGCTATCATGGTTAGGTACTTGCGAACAGACGATATTCGAGAAACTTTAAATATTGGCCAGGTTTTCGCCATCCTCCGAGAAAATTTCGTACCTTGCTTAATGATTATGTTGATGTACATTGCCGCAACAATCATTTGGGAAATTGTCTTGGTCGTCTCTTTCATTACGATCTGTGGCTGGATATTTGTTTTATTTGCTGGCTACCCATGGTTAATGGCCGTGCAGGGGCATCTGGTTGGGCAATTTGCATCGCAATTAGACGACAAAACACAAAGAATACACGCCATCTAATTTTAGGTCATATCAACTATTATCAAGTTTTAAAAGGGTTCTAAGTTCAGCTTAGAGCCCTTTTTTGTTAATAACCTGTTTTACAATAAAATCAAAGCAGGTTGAAATCTATCCTTCGAATTTATATCGTCGAAAGGTGTTTTTCCCAGATTCTTGAAAAGATACGCCTAAAATATGAAAAAAACGCTCCGCATCTATGCCCTGTCCGACATCCATTCACCTGATGCTTTCTACATGCCTGAAATCTATCCGGAACAATTTGATATCGTGTTGACTTTAGGGGACATCGATGAGAGCTCTTTAGACTATATTTTGGAGATGGCGAAACGAGTGCCTTGTTATGGGGTGCCTGGCAATCACGACAAGCTACGTCCGGCCGGGCTCAATAACCTGCATGGAAGAGTGGTTACCGTTAATGGGGTCCGTATTGCAGGCATTGGTGGCGCAAGAAAATACAAAACGCACCCAAACCACTATACAGACTTGCAAATGAACAGGACGATGCTGCGCTTGCCACTGGCCGATCTTATTATTGCGCACTCCCCCCCTTTGGCGACATCACAAAAAGAAGATCCGATTCACCAAGGATTCGCTTGTTTTGATCGTTATATTAAAAAATACCGGCCGCAGGCGTGGATACACGGGCATACGGGCAAAAAGTTTACAGGAAGCGTGGAGAGTACGGCCGTATACGGAGTCAATGTCCGTCGGCCGCTGATTTTAGAGTTTGACCTAACGGCCAGACCCGAATCTAAGCTAAAAGGCTTTATCACAAACCTGTGGCCATAACTGCCCAAAAACGCATTCAAAAGCATGAGCGTTCATTGACTTTTCCCCCCTACACACCCAAAATTGCCTCATGAGCTTCACCGCCCCTTGGGCCTTGATCACCCTAATCGCAATTCCATTTATTATTTGGCTAGGAATGCCACGGCGTGGTTCTGCGCGCCAACGGCGAGACTGGACCAGCATCGTGATGCGGTCGCTAATTTTCCTATTGTTGTCACTTTCGTTGGCAGGGGCGCAAACGGTGCGCACGGCCGATGAACTAGCGGTGATCTTTTTGGTCGATGGCTCAGACTCGATTACGGCAAACCAGGCGGCAGCGGCCGAAACCTTTGTACGGGAGTCTATCGAGCAGATGCAGGTCAATGATTCGGCCGCAGTGATTGTTTTTGGAGCCAACGCCCTAGTTGATCGGCCGATTTCAGCCGTAGCCCAACTCTCTCAAATAAGCTCAGTCCCCCAAACCTTGCACACCGACATCGCCGAAGCGATCCGTTTAGGACTTGCACTATTTCCGGCCGGGTCCGCCCGCCGCATGGTCATTTTAAGCGATGGGGCCGCAACCATCGGAGATACTGACGCGGCCGCACGGTTGGCACAGGCCAACGGGGTCGAGATCAGCTATGTGCCGCTGCTGCGTGATGAAGCCAGCAAAGAGGCGTTTTTGACCACCGTCAACACCCCTTCCCGTGTCAGCGAAGGGGAGATTTTTAATATCGACATTACGGCCGAAAGCACAACCAACACCGAAGGAACACTCCGTGTGATCGCTGACGGCCAGATTGTTTCTGAGCAGGCGATTCAACTGCGGCCAGGAACCAACAACTTTTCGATCCGGCTACAAGCGGGTGAACAGCAATTTGCGCGCTACGTTGTCCAGCTCGATGCGGCCAGCGACACCCTGTATCAAAATAACCAACTCGCCGCTTACACCGAAGTCACCGGCCCACCGCGTGTCCTCATCGTTTCACCAGATGGGACATTAAACGATCAAGGTGAAGCGTACCCCGAAGAGGCCATCGCCCTAGAGTCAGCCCTCATCCAGTCAGGCTTAACGGTTGAACGAACCACCCCATTTGACCTCCCCTCAAGCTTTGCCGAGCTAAGCAACTATTCAACCATTGTGTTGGCAAACGTCAACGCCAAATATCTGTCGCCGCGCAAAATGGAAGCGTTGGCGACCTACACCCGTGATTTAGGCGGTGGTTTGGTCGCTATCGGCGGGCCGGAATCTTATGGAATGGGTGGCTGGTTCCGCACCCCGCTTGAGGCGGCTTTGCCGGTGAACATGCAAATCGAAGACGAAGAACGCTTTCCGGCCGTGAGCATTGTGATTGTGATCGATCGCTCTGGCTCGATGGGAGCCACCGAGGGCGGGCTGACGAAGATCCAACTGGCGGCCGAAGGTGCGGTGCGGGTGGTTGAACTCTTAAACGATTTTGACGACATTACGGTGATCCCCGTCGATACCGCCCCGCATAACCAGGTCGGCCCACTTTCTGCTTCGGACCGAGGCAATGCGATTGCTCAAATTCGCAAGATCGGAGCAGGCGGTGGTGGGATATTTGTGTACACCGGCCTAATTGCGGCCCAAAAAGCACTTGCGCAAAGCGACAATCAGGTGCGCCATATTATCTTGTTGGCTGACGGCAGTGACTCTGAAGAAAAAAGCGGCGTGCCTGAACTGCTCGATGAGATG
>JBLIMP010000368.1:0-4354 GCA_047638855.1 Cellvibrionaceae bacterium
GTATCGGGGTCATCTGGCAGCCAATTGAGTTCAACTTTTAGCTCTGCAGGTTTATTGGGAACCAAGTTTAAAGCTGATGCTGGGTCAGCCCCGGCTTGAAAGTAGAGCAACAAATTGGCCACTTGGCTGATCACAAAAAAGCAACCTGCTATTGAAACCAATAGCAGAATGAACCAGAGTAAAAGTTTGAGCCTTAGTTTAGACATTGATAATAAGTGTATCGGCGGTCAGGTTATGTTTTACGGTAAAGTAAAACGGACCTGACCCAGACCGGATCCTGCACTTGCGTCAACTTGATGGATGCCGCCCGTTAGCTGAACAAGCCGGATCGTACCGGTTGCATAACCGGCATCTGACACAGCCTGAACAGGGTGGCTTTCTCCATCTGGCCCGGTGATCCTAAAGTTAACCGGGGTGCCATCAGGGACATACTGATCGAGCACAGCCGTGAGCGGACCGGCTGTTAGTGTTAAATCACCTCGTTCGGAATTGATTTCGTATATCACGGGAAAGGGGCTAACGGCGGGTCCGGGGGTAAACTCGACCGTCAGGGGGTCGCTTTCCATGCCGAAAACGGCCGCACGAATGAGGTATCTCCCCTGATTATTAGGTGCTTGAAAAATTGTTTCAGCTATGCCATCTACAGTCTGGACCGGGATGATGCGCAAGTTTTCTTCGGGTCCATTGACGACAAATCTAACCAGCGTCCCATCGGGCATTATGTTGCCATGTTGATCGGTAATTTTGCCCGTATACAACGTCATCAACTGGAAGCCATCAGCCGGTAATGTGACAGGATCAGACATGATGGAAAAAGGGACCGGCCAGCCTGGAATTTCAAGCAATATCCCTTCTGGCCCGCTTACGTCATCGATATTGGCTGCGATCACGGTTCGCCCCGCTTTTGTGCCACTAAAGACACGTTCCCACACAAGCAAATGTTCAATTTTAGAATTGTATGTGCGTAAATTTTCGCCCGGATGGAGTGATCGAAAATCTACGTTTGTCTCCTCAGCGATCGGATTGCCAAACTGATCAAACGGGATGGCGAGGGCCATCGCCCAGTGGTCTGCATCTGCAATGATCGACCTTGGACCAACGAGTAGGGTGATCGGTTCAACCGGCTCTTCTGGTTGCAGGTCTAACGCGGTGGCTCCCTTTGCTGTGCCACTTGTCACGACTAAATCTAACCGGCCGGAGCGGGTTGTCATGTCGGCCGGAATCAAAAAATAGGCGTGGTTGTTCTTAAACGTCGTATATAAAATTTGTGGACCGTAGCTACCTAACAGGGTGAGAGTGGCCGGTGTTCCGTCAGTGGCTTGTATCGGGCCAACGAGCAGATCGAGCGGTTGCCCCACAACGGCGGTATTAACGACCTCGATAGGGAGCGTGCCGGTGAGGTTAGAAACGATTTGCTCGCTGTCATCCGATTTTAAACGGCCGCAGGCGGCCAGCATCAATGTACCGAGTAAAAAAAGACGCCACAATATCGATCTGTTTTTATATGTCATCAGTCCCCCCCTACAAAATAGTGCAGGTTGATACGCATTGATGCGTACCCGGTTTCAGCCGGGATGGGGATACGTTCTAGCCAGGTTGCATTGAGTTGGACTTCCTCTTGCAACACATTTGAATAGATATCACCATCGTTGGTTACTGTTTTGACTTGGTCGTAAGTGGTTAATTCGACAGTGAATGGCTTTGTCCGCTGTGGACGTACCGCTTCTTCAAGGAAAAAATCATCTACCCAAGCAACTTGGTTCTGCTCGTCGTAGTAGGTAATGAGCACGTGTGGAATCGTCGCTTCGATGGTTCCTGTATTGTGCAATACCCCATGCAACTGAAACCGGCCGTCGTCTGTTTGTGTGATCTCAATGTCTTGAATACCAACGTTGCGGTAGAGGTCTTTAGTGGTAATGACAGCTCTTGCATACACCTCGAATGAAACGGGGGGATCCGCCAAGTCGATTGGAAAGAAATCGTTGGGTTCAAAAACAATAGGAGGGGGCATACCGGCTAGATTTAAGCCTGCAACCCCTTCAAAATCGATTCGAAATGGGGTGACTTCTTTGGGAAAAATTTTATGGATCATCGCTTGTTGGGCGTTGTACCAGACTGTCTCTTCACCCGCTTCGTTAAAGAGTAATGCAGAAACTGTGATATCGGCCGGGTCTGCATCTGTGTTTATCAGCTCGCCGACAAGGCTGTAACGGCCGTCTACCCACACCAGTCTGGCTGATATGATTTGCAACTCCGGCCGATCTAAAACATCGCCAAAACTTGTAACCGCAGTTGTCACTCGTCGCCGACCGGCCGAATGCCATTCAACCGCACTTTTACGATAAAACTGGTCAGGTGGAATCGTCACATCTGTTGTTTCTGGGATCAAGCGCCATTCCCCATGGCGTAGCACTAGCTCATGGAGCTGGGTGGTTACATAGTAATCAAGCGCCGTAACCAGCACAGTCTCTGCTTCGACCACGATGCGTTCTGGCTCTTCTTCCACGATGGAGACATGAATAGCCTCCAATTTGCTATATGAGTCGACTAAGCCATTCGTGACAGAAAGTTCAAGTAAGTATTGATCAAAGCCGGGGCGATTCTCAGGATCTAGGCGAGCATACGCTTCTTTAAATCGCCGGAAGTCCAAATCATCATAATAGGCTTCAACCACATGTATCGGATCATGAATGCGTTGTTGATAAGTGTAGTAAACGGCCAAGAGTGAACCGATGATGATCGTCGTTAATATCGACAAGCGAATTTGATGTGCATTGGGGGGAGCAATTTTCGGCTTGTTAAGCAGATTTTGCAGGCGATCCCACCATTTTTGCAAGCGTATATCTTCAGATCGGTCATCAGGGTCTAGTACCGACCAATACACAAGCGTTGCATCTATGTTGTCCCATAGCTGAACGATACGCCCCCATGGATACAGAAGCAATCGAGACAACTTTGACTGGCGAAGTCGGTGAAATGATTTAAAAACACCTAGAAAATGGAGCAGACGCAAAGTGGGTTTCCCCCAAATGTTGGCCGTCATAACAAATAGGCCGAGGATTAAGGCCCCCATGGGAATCGTGCCCCACATTATTTTTTGATAGGTAGGAATCTCTTTGCGGGGTAAGATTTCTGGCAAAGGTGGAATGTCTTCTTTCTCCCAAACCATAATACCATTGCCCCACCGCTCTAACCGATGCCAGCCGGAAAAAAATAGTAGCGGGTCATAAAATGGATCGTTGGAAAAGATAAATTTCAAATTGTATTTGTCAGGGACGGCAAGGAATTGCTGTAGTGAGCCAATGCCAGGAATCCCGCTATATTTTGCCCCTTCCAGGCGTTCGACGGGGGTTGTTGTTAGCTCTGGTAAACGCCGGGCTGAGTGATAATTCCCATCGATCATGTTGGCTTCCGTGTGCGCGCTTAACCATGCGACTTGGTCGCCAAAGCCGAGGGTTAGGTAGCGCCACCGCCAATGTTGATCTTTCTCCATAAAACTGACAATCGGATCGATATCGATAGGGGACGGTTGGAATCGCCGAAATTGGGTGAGGTTGGCGATAAGAATTGAGCTGGTGATATAAGCAACGATGAAGCTTGTTTGGATGAATCGCCATGCGAAGATGCCAAATTGGGCTTGAAGGTAGTTGGCGAACCGGCCGTTTTTGCGCATGCTACTGACGAAGTCTCCGGCAAAAGGGAGCAAGATAATCGTGGCCCAAAAAGTAAACCGATCTAAGGTTAGAATATCAAAGGCAGCACCAAGGAGCAGTCTTGGGCCTGGCGTTGTCCCCCCTGTCCCTAGAAAAAATAACAAGCACCAAGAAAGCATGACGGGCCATGCTTTGGTTGTGAACCCTTTGTAGACGACATAGGGCAAAATAAATAGTGTAACGCCGTAAGGAACCAGCCAAAAGACGAGGCCCGCGGCTGTATTTTCGATAAACGAATCACGCGAAGCATGTGGAATTGATACCTGAGCAATGGGATCAGAGCTACTCCAAAGCCAGTAAGGTAAGACGACTAAAACGAGGACAATGATCATGCCAACCCCGTACAAGCCGGTCCTGGCGGTGACCGGGATAATGCGGCGCAGGCGCCGAACAATAAGCGGTTTTATATTTTGGCCTGTGACTGTGGCTGGCTGCTGTTCCGGTTCATCGGGCCAAGGCTCTCTAAATTTTTCAAATATGGCGAATACCATGACAGGTGCAACAAAAAAGACCGCCCCAAATAGGGTGGTGACATGATGGGCGGCCGTCGTTGCGGCATTCAGAATCCAAGCCGCTATTAGAAATTTCCATTGTCCGTTTTGCATCCATTTATAGGCGAAGGGGATCGCGTTTAACAAAAA
>JBLIMP010000369.1:0-4351 GCA_047638855.1 Cellvibrionaceae bacterium
TTTCAAGTCAATACGACCGATGTGTCGCTTATAGACAATGGCACCGTCTTTCTTGTATTTTCTACGACACCAGGCTTTCCATGGTCGGTTCCGGCCGGCCAAACGGTCAATTTCTCCCTGAGTTTTCAACGGCCGGCTGGCTCCAGTGCCACTTTTACGCTTCTAGATAATTCATTTGAATTAAACGGTATTCGCTAATCGCTTCTTTGCAGCAACCCTACATGATTACCTTGACCGTATTATTTAAGTTTTATAAACCGATGAGGTGAGTAAGATATGACGGATAAAGAGAAACCAACATGTGTCGTAATCCCCTCAGGTGAACAATATGGGAGCAAACAAACGCTTAGCTATTTTGGCGGGATTTCGGCCGAAAATAGCGGAGCGCAAGGCATTTGCATGCATCTTGTGACCATTCCACCGGCCGCACGCGCAAAAGCCCATCTGCACGAAGGACATGAAAGCGTATTGTATGTGCTCAGTGGGCAAGCCGGGATGTGGTTTGGGGAAAACTTAGAGGAGCATGTTGATTGCAAGCCGGGTGACTACCTGTATATTCCGGCCGGTGTCCCCCATCTGCCCTACAACGCCAGCGACAGCGAGCCGTGTACGGCCGTGGTTGCCCGTACCGATCCAAACGAGGAAGAAGGGGTTGTTCTGCTGCCAGAATTGGACAAAGTTCACTAAAGGATGGGTATAATCACGGCTATTAACCGTTTATTTCCAACCTGATTTATGAATAAAGCTGAAAAAGTAGCTGAAATCGGCCGTATCCTCGAAGAACTCTATCCCAACCCTCCAATCCCTCTGGACCATACGAGCAACTACACCCTGCTCATCGGAGTTTTGTTGTCAGCCCAATGTACCGATAAGCGGGTAAACCTCACCACGCCAGAACTGTTTGGCAAAGCAGATACACCGCAAGAGATGGTCAAATTAACGGTTGAAGAGATCAAAGCGATTATCCGGCCGTGTGGCCTTTCTCCGCGCAAAAGCCAAGCGATTTGGGGGTTGTCTCATATTTTGCTCAACAAACACGGCGGGGAAGTGCCAAATACGTTTGAGGACTTAGAGGCGCTACCAGGTGTCGGGCACAAAACCGCCAGTGTGGTGATGGCACAGGCATTTGGTGTGCCAGCCTTTCCGGTTGACACACACATTCACAGGTTGGCTTATAGATGGGGCTTATCGACTGGGAAGAATGTAGAAAGAACAGAGAAGGATTTAAAGCGGCTATACCCTGAGGAAAAGTGGAACGATCTGCATTTGCAGATTATCTATTTCGGCCGGGAGCATTGCCCCGCTCGTGGACATGATCCGCAGGTCTGTCCAATTTGTTCAAAGTTCGGCCGGAAGTCTTTATTTGGATAGCTAAGGAGTTGATCGGTTCCCTAACTAAAGCACATCATTATCGATAAATAGCGGTTTAAGTTCCATGCCTGCCAAGATCCCCACAAAATCACCAAACGCATCCCCGGCCGAATAGCGATTTGCCGCATCGAGCGTCCGCTCCAACAAATCAACATCCCCGGCCGAATTCAAGAAAACCCCCGGCCGGTTGAGCACAAACGCCACCGCCGCATCAATCTCATGCTGTTCTTCAAGCGGCTTATACCATGTGGTGCGGGTCCGTTCTTGGTCACCCCAGCGGCCGCTGGCAACCGACTTAATCGTCTGCATCGCTATTTCATTTGCCTGACAATAGCTGTAGAGCGCTTCAAAATCGGCCGGATACTGCTCCTTCTGGTACATAAACTCATAGTTGTACGGCAACAAAATCGAATCAAACTGGAAGCGTTTCACACTAAGCAAATGGCGTTGCGCTACCGAAATGCCGTGCCCCGTCACCCCGATATGGCGCACATACCCTTTTTCTTTTGCTTCCAACGCCGCTTCAAGCGCACCACCCGGCCCCAACGCCGTTTCCCATTGTTCTGGGTCCACCAAGTTATGTAGCTGGATCAGATCAAGCGTGTTGGTTTGTAATCTTTCTAAGGAGTTTTGGATTTCCGCATACGCCGCTTCATACGTCCGCTCCCCCGTTTTTGTCGCCAAGAAAAACTCGTCTCGATAGCGACCCATCCATGGACCTACTCTCAGCTCCGAATCCCCGTAAGATGCGGCTGTATCAATATGATTGACACCATATTTCAGCAGTAAATCTAGAACTTCATCCGACCGCTTTTGAGAACAGCTTCCTAAGGCAGCCGCTCCAAATAATACTCGAGAACTTTGGTGGCCCGTCCGGCCGAATGGGATTTTTGTAATCATTTTTTTAAAAGTGGTTAGTGACTAGCGGATGGTGGCTAGTCACTAGCCACTTAATACTTTCTACTGCTTCGTTGCCAATTCCATCATCTGCTGGAGCCGTGGCACCATGTCGGCCGGGTTTGGATGCAAACCTTCCTGGAGCAACGCCGTTTCATACACCTGCTCAACTGTTAGATCAAGCATCGGGTTTTCTTTATCCCCATTGAGCATAGAAACAAGATTGTTGATCAAAACATGCTTCCGATTGAGTTCTAAAATGCGCTTTGGCACTTCATAATCCTGCTCAACATAGCGATATAGACGACTCATGGCGCTATTCGGCCCGTCTTCTGGAGATACTAAACGAACTGCGCTAGAGCGCAAAACTTTTGAAACCCGCACATCTGTCACTCGCTCGCCCAACACCTCTTTGAATTTTTCAACAACGTCGTTTAGCTCGTCATCACTCAAAGATTTTGATTCATCATCGTCTGACGATTCTTCTTCTTTGGCTTCGATATCTGGCATTTCTAATGCACCGTCATCGATATTTTTAAAGCTTTTTTCTTTATACTCTTGCAAGTTGGGAGCCATGAAAGCGTCAAACGCATCAGTCAAGAAAATTACTTCGATATCGCGTGATTTAAACGGATCAAGATGGGGGCTATTTGCCACAGAATTCGGATCATCACCCAACACAAAGTAAATGTCAGATTGCGCTTCAGGCATATTTTCGATATAGGTATCAAACGAGATTAGCTTGCCCTCTGATTTCGAGGTCGCAAAATGCAACAGTGGCATAATCTCATCGCGGTCATCGGGAGCGATCCCGATGCCTTCTTTGAAGAATCGGCCGAATTCCGACCAAAATGGTGGGAATTTTTCATCGTCTTTTGCAAGTTTGCCTAATTCACGTAATACGCGCTTGCGTACCGTTTTGCCCAACTGCCGCATGATGCGTGTATTTTGAACACTCTCGCGACTCACATTGAGAGGTAGGTCTTCAGAATCAACCACCCCATCGACAAACTGGAGCCATTTTGGCAACAGATCGGCGCAATATTCTTGAATCAACACATTTTTTGAATAGAGCATCACCCCAGGCTCTTTTCGTTTGGCAAACATCGTTTTTTCACGTTTGGCTGGAACAAATAACACCGCTCGTAAATTGAGAGGAGCATCAGAGGAGAAATGAATGGTAGATGTTGGCGGTTCAAAATCCATTGACATTTGCTGGTAGAAGCTGTTGTATTCCGCTTCTTCAATATCGGCCGGTTTTTTGCGCCACAGGCTCTGAGTAGTGTTGATCTGATCTTCACCAATGTAGATCGGAAATGCTACGAAATCAGAATGCTTTTTGATCACTTGGCGTAAATGCCATGTGTCAGCAAACTCTTTTGCATCTTCGCGTAATTTAATATGGATTTCGGTTCCACGGTCGCTTTTTTCGGCTGATTCGACAGAGTAATTCTCGCCCCCATCAGAAATCCACATCGCCGCTTTAGCCGATGGTTTGAAGCTGCGTGAGATGACCCGTACTTCAGATGCTGCCATAAATACAGAATAGAAACCGACACCGAACCGGCCGATTACATCATTCATATCTGGAGTTGCTTCACCCTCTTCCATTTTCGCAATGAATTCACGAGCCCCAGATTGAGCAATGGTGCCTAAGTTTTCACGCATTTCCTGACCAGTTAAACCCAGACCAGTGTCTTTGATGATGAGCCAAGAATCCCCTTCTTCACCCTCTTCTGGCTTTTTCACTTCGATGTGAATGGCAAGTTCAGCATCGGGATTAAGAATTTTGCTATTGGTCAACATTTCGAACTGTAGACGCGTAATTGCATCTGACGCATTTGAAATGAGTTCGCGTAAAAAGATATCTTTTTCTTTGTAAAGAGAATGGATGAGAATATCGAGAAGCTGTTTGATTTCAGCTTTAAATGTGTAGTTTTTTTGTTCAGACATAATTTTTTTTAATTGGATGATTAACTTAGCAAATTGTACTGTTTAAACAGAATCTAGCTGTCCTTTTGTGGCATTTTCTGTTTTTTGCCCAAGATTTTATCCTTAGAAAGTTAGAGACACGTAATAATCA
>JBLIMP010000370.1:0-4335 GCA_047638855.1 Cellvibrionaceae bacterium
AAAAAGATCCGATTGATCGTTGTAGCGCCTATCTGCGCGAGAAGAATATTTTGACTCAAGAGATTGAAGAAAATATTGAACAGCAGATTGCGGCCGAAGTGGCGGATGCGGTTGAATATGCTGACCAGTTGCCGGGGTTACCGGCCGAAGAAGCGTTGACCAACGTGTTTGCCGACTTGGGGGTAAACACTGAATATGCGTAACCTAACTTATCGTGCGGCGATCCGCGAAGCGATGTGGGAGTCGATGCAGGCGGATGAATCGGTCTTCATTTTGGGCGAAGATGTTGAATATGGGGGCGTTTACGCTGTGACTCGGGGCTTTTTAGACGAGTTCGGCCCAGATCGAATTGTTGATACCCCGATTGCTGAAACGGCGATTATCGGGGCGGCCCAGGGTGCGGCTTTGGTCGGTATGCGGCCGATTGCGGAGATTCAGTTTGCTGACTTTATCACCCCTGCTTTAGATTTATTGGCGAACATGACGGCCAAATACCACTATCGGACCCGTCAGCCAATACCGATGGTGATTCGCGCCCCGTCAGGCTCGATTGTGACGGCCCACGGCAGCACCGGCCCGTTTCACTCGCAGTGCCCAGAGGCGTGGTACGCCCATACTCCTGGGATTAAAGTGGTGCTTCCGGCCAATCCGTATGATGCCAAAGGCTTACTCCATGCGTCGATTGATGATCCCAATCCTGTCTTGTTTTTGGAGCAAAAAGGGTTGTACAACCTGAAATCAGACGTCCCTGAAGGGAAATATGTGGTTCCGTTGGGGCAGGCGAATATCGTGCGTTCAGGCGATGATATATCGGTTATTACTTATGGGGCGATGGTGCCGATGGCGTTGGAAGCGGCCGACCGTATGGCGCAGGAAGGAGTTTCTGTCGAAATCGTTGATCTGCGCACCATTGTGCCGCTTGATAAAGAGGCGATCCTGGAATCGGTACGCAAAACGGGCAAATGTGTGATTGCGCATGAAGCGACGTTGACGGCCGGTTTTGGCGCTGAGTTATCGGCGATTATTGCGGAAGAGGCGTTTGAATATTTGGACGGCCCGATCCGGCGGGTGGCTGCGGCTGATACACCGATTCCGGCGGCGCCGCAGTTGGCTGATTTTGTTCTGCCGAATGTGGATAAGTTGACGGCTACGATCCGTGACTTGGTGGCGTTTTAGGAGACTCCTTCATTAAATAAATTGAAATAAATTGCAAGCAAGCTGCAAAAAAGTTTTTAACGCAGAGGTACAGAGGCCGCTGAGTTTTTATGTGTAGTTTGTTGATTCAAAATTATGGCTACAAAAATTTTAATGCCCGAGTTGGGTGAAAGTGTGATTGAAGGGGTCGTGGCGGAGTGGTTTAAGCAGGTGGGGGACTCGCTGACAACGGGTGAACCGCTTGTTTTGATGGAGACAGAGAAGGTGACGACAGAGATCGAAAGTCCGGCCGATGGGGTGCTTTTGCAGGTTACGGTTGAGGTTGGTGCGACGGTCAACGTGGGTGATTTGCTGGGATGGGTTGGCATGGTTGGAGAAGAAGTTCCGGCCGATGACAATCAATCAAATATGGTTTCTCAAATGCCCGTGGTCAGTGACTCTTCACCTATCCTACAGCAGGCTTCGGCCCAAAAAGTAGCTCGTCGTGAAAACCAATCTGGCTTTATTTCGCCGGTGGTGGCGCGCATGGCGGCTGAGCACAATCTTGATTTGGATCAGATTAGTGGGAGCGGTAAGAAGGGGCGGGTGACGAAGAAGGATGTGATGGCTCATTTGGCTAGTCAGCGTTTCAGCCCTTCAGCCCTTCAGCCAGCTCAGATTGCAATGCCGCAGGTGGTTAGCAGACCGGTTGTTTCGATGGACGGAAAAGATGGCGAGCTTGTGGCTTTGTCGCCGATGCGCAAGACGATTGCGCGGAATATGGTCAACAGTAAGCAGACGGTGCCGCATGTGACGGCCGTGGTTGAGGTTGATCTGAAACAAGTAGCGGCCCATCGGGAAGCGCACAAAGTGGCGTTTGCACAGGATGGGATCAAGCTAACGTACATGGCGTATTTTGCGGCCGCTGTCGGGCAAGCTCTTAAAACGCACCGCATGGTCAACTCGTCTTGGACCGATGATGGGATTTTTCTGCATCGGCCGATCAATATCGGGATTGCAACTGATTTGGGGTCAAAAGGGTTGGTGGTACCGGTGGTGAAAAACGTGCCGGATTTATCGCTGATGGGGGTCGCCCGAGCGATTGGCGACCTGGCCGAACGTGGCCGGGTGGGGAAGCTCCGGCCGGATGAGATGCAGGGTGGCACGTATACGCTGACTAATTATGGTAGTAACGGCACGTTGATGGCGTCGCCGATTATCAACCCGCCCCAATGTGCGATTTTAGGCTTGGGCAAGATTGAACGTCGGCCGGTGGTTCGAGTTTTTGATGGGGAAGAGGTGGTTGTGATCCGGCCGATGATTTACATCACCCACACGTATGATCACCGGATTTTAGACGGTGGCACGTCGGCCGCTTTTATGCGTGATGTGGTTGAGATTTTGGAGAAGTGGAACGCTTAAACGCACTTTAATCATCACTTCATTTAGTATTAGGACTTATGTAGAAAGGTCTGAAAACGCCGACTGAGCTTGTCGAAGTCAGCGTTTCAGCACCGATCTACCCTTCGACAGGCTCAGGGTGCGTAAGTCCTAAATATGTTTATTAAGGACCTTTTGCCTCAAAAGGACCTTTTTTTATTGTAACTGTTCACCCCCCCCCCTGTTACTCGAGTAAAGTCACCCAGAAATTGGGGCCATTTTGGTCCCAATTAGGTGATTTTAGGCGGAAATGGCCCGAAATAGCCCAATTTGTCCTATTTTTTAGCTTGTTTTCTAGAGCATTCCTCTCGAGTAGGAGGGGGGCTGAACGGTTACTCGTCGAGATTGTTTTTTGCAAATGCGATGTTGCCTAAGTCGAGCCATCGGCCGAGTGCCTGCTTGTGAAAGCCCAACGCTGTATAAATATCTTTTGACTGCGAATAATGGGCCGTTGCTGTATCCATCTCACCCAACTGATATTGAAAATACCAGCCGTTTAGCAGATGGAAATAAGCACGTTCAGGAGTTTGGTTGGTGGCGTTTATTTCAAGTTTGATTTTTTCAAGTAGCCCAAATGCTTCGTCATGCTTTTTCCTACTCCAAAAAAGATCATAGACACGTTGTAGCTGCAAGCCATGAATGAGCGATTGGTTGTGGGTTTTTTCGGCCGCTGGCAGAGCTAAATCAACTAAATTGTGTGCAAAATGGAGTGTGTTACGATCCGATAACAAGCTCTGCATGTGATGAACGATGGGGGTAAGGGCATGCACATCGTGATCAATGGCCCAACGCCAAGCTGACGAAAAGTTTTCTAAATTGAGTCGCAAGGTTTCTTCAACCCGAATAGGGCCAAAACGAGAAGCTTGGTCACCTAGGCTGGCGAGCAAATCGAGGAAGTATGTGGCCGCTTTGCGTGATAATTGCCTATTGTCATTGTGTTTAGCAAGTAGGAATTGACGCAAGAGCGGGTGGAGCTGATATCGGCCGTCTTGAAAAGTGATGAGCGACTTTTGCCCTAGCCGAAACATGATGGCGGGGGTCGTTTCGGTTATGGCTTCTGCCGCTTCAAATGAAAATGTTCCTGGAAACCATGACAGCTTTGCCAGTACATTTTGTTCGATGGGAGTTGATTGGAGTATCCCTGAAAAAGTAGACACCAAGTTAAGAGAATGTAGCCAACTGCTCAAATTCGACCGGGCTACAATAGCCCAGTGATGAATGAAGACGTTGACGATTATAAAACTGGAGTATCCCCGATTTAGTGGACAGTCAGTTAAGATAAACTGAACTAAATTGGAAAAGGAAAGGGTAATATATCTGTGTTGTGCACACTTCTTAAAAAATCAATATTAAAGGCTTCCCTATGGTATAATAACATGGTAAAAAGAGTTAGGTTTTACTCGATTCCTGAGGCTCCACAACAGTGTCTGGCGACTACCGTGAACGAAAGTAGCCCTTGTAAAGTGCAGGAGGTACTTATGGAATTAGTTTCAAAAGCTGAAGCAACCTTAGGAAAGCAGAAAGTAAAAAAGGCCTTGTTCGCTCTCATGATGTTAACAACCCTAATTGTCAATTCTGGATATCTTCGTTCTCGGGACTCGGGTAAAGTCTAATTCTTTTTTTCCTACATATTCCGTCGATACTGCCCACCTACCTCAAACAACGCATTTGTAATCTGCCCCAACGAACAAACCTTTACCGCCTCCATCAACGCTTCAAACGTATTTTCATTCTTCAACGCCACCTCCTGCAAATGGCGTA
>JBLIMP010000371.1:0-4330 GCA_047638855.1 Cellvibrionaceae bacterium
TTTTTATTTGTGAAATCTGCGATTGAAGGGCTTTTTTGCAACTATCCTTTCAAGCCGGTGCGTGCCATCGCTTCAATAAACTGCTTCTGGGTAAAGAAATACAAGATTAAAATCGGCAACATTGAAATGATGGCACCTGCCATCTGTAAATGCAGCAGCGATCCTGCTTCTTGCACAAAGCTGTTTAACCCATGCGCAATCGGCCGCCAATCGTCCGAGCGGGCCACAAGCAACGGCCATGCCAGTGAATTCCAACTGCCGGTAAAGCCCAATAAGGCCAAAACAAAAATCGGAGCTTTGGTTAGAGGAATCACAATTTGGATTAAAAAGCGCAGATGTCCTGCCCCATCGATTTGGGCCGCGTCCCATAATTCTGCTGGAAGCTGCATGTAAAATTGGCGCATCAGAAAAATACCAAACGCGCTTGCCATAAATGGAATGGTTAGGGCGGGCCAGTTGTCAATCCATTGAAGTGGCCCCACTTTGCCCAGCCATGAAACGGTGATGAAATTAGGAACCCAAGTAATCGCTTCAGGTAAAACCAAAGTGGCTAGCATAAGGCCAAACAAAAAGTCTTTGCCGGGGAACCGCATACGTGCAAATGCATAAGCGGCCATAATCGTAAACACCAGCTGTCCAGTGACTGTGATAAAGGCCAAGCGTAAGCTGTTCCAAAAATAGATACCGAATTTACTGTCGTCCCACGCTTCTAAGTAATTTCCCCATTGAAGGACCGCCGGGAACCAAGCTCGACTGGTGGCCTCTGTTAGATTCATCAGTGAAAAACTGATTGAAAGAAAAAGAGGGAAGACGCACAAGAAAGCACCAATGATCAAAAATGAATAGGTCGCGATGTTGATCGCCCTGTTGCTAGTTGAGAGTGAGTTATTCATAAAACACCTTGTCTTGGGTCAATTTATTGGCTGTTGTTGAAACGCCGATAATGATAACCAGAAGAATGATCCCTAAAGCTGACGCATACCCATAACGTGTGTCTCGGTTAAAGGCTTCAAATATGACAATACTAGCGGTATCCATCGTCCCCCTTGCCTGGCCGGACCGTAGCACATACACGCTGCTAAACACTTTGAAAATGCCGATGATGCCGATCAGGGTTAGAAAGTAGGTTGTGGGTGACAGCAGTGGAAATGTAATGTTGCGGAATTTTTGCCAACGGCTGGCCCCATCCATTGAGGCGGCTTCATACATGTCTTTTGAGATGTTGCCTAACCCGGCCATGAAAAAGATCATGTTGTAGCCGGTATAGTTCCAAACCCCAAAGATGATAGCAACTACGAGGGCCAAACTAGGGCCGCCTAGCCATTCGGTCCAAGCCCAATCACCAAAATTGGCACCGATGAGTTCGAAAATCCCCTTGGATTCAGCTAGCCAACCCTGACTTTCAAACCCCAAGCTGGTAAACAGTTGATTCATTGGTCCATTGGAATTACCTGAGAAAATAATTCGGAAGGCAACGGCCGCACCCACCTGTGGGGTGATATAGGGCAAAAAGTAGATCATTCTAAATACGGTTTTACCTTTGATGTCCCCAAACATGAGGGTAGCCAGCAAAAGTCCCAACGATATTTGAACCGGGAGCGCAAATAGAACATACCAAGTGGTTGCTGAAAGTCCGGTCCACCAATCATCTTTTCCTTCAGCGATAACGAGCGGAAGCTCGCGGATTAAAATCCACGCGGCAACCATGAGCAGTACGGCCGCACCTAAGCGCATAAACATGCCTAGATCGTTGCTCGAATCTTGGGCTTTGCTCCAGATTAGCCAAGATAAGTACAGTAGCCCAAATCCGGCACTGATTGTTAAAACCTGTGACCAGATCGGTAATCCTTCACCTTTTTCGATAGCTTCTGCAATCGCTTCGTTGATTGCAAAATAGGTAAGCCATGTCAAGCTACCTGCTATGGTAAAAAGTAAGCTTGCCCCCATAAAACCAGAATAGTAGTCACCTGATTTTCCGGAGGACAGGTTTGGAATGCGTAGAAAAATCTGATAAATAATGAGACCCGCAATAATAAGCAAAAATGCAGGCCAAAAAGTTTGATGTGCGTCGTTTATCGTCCAAGCTTCTCCGACAAAGCCACGAAAAGCAGTGCTTACTTCTTCTGATGTAACATCTGAGTTCTGTTGACGAAGTTGGTTTATCTTTTCACCAACTTCTAGCAGCCCCGGCATGTAGGTAAATATCCAGCGGATGAGGCCTGCAAAGCCTAACCCCGTGATGATGCCTGGAATGGTCCATTGCCATAAGCTCTGTTCGTATTTCTCAGCCTTTTTTACCAGCTCACGTATCTGGTTGATGCCGATAATGACAAAGATAATCGCAATCCAAAATGCCAACACATAAGCTAAATTATCGATAGCGCGTACATATTGACCAAAGCCATCCGGCCGACCAATAATATTATTGATACCGCCACGGGTGCTTTGGTAAATTGAAAAAATAAGAGGGAATATTCCAAAAAGGCCGATGATCAGGATCGCCGGGAGAATAAAGAGATAGGCCAGTGCCGCTTCACGGCGTTGGAGACCTAATCGGCCGTAGAAAAAACCTGTCCGGTTAGATGCGGAAACTGGAGGGTGGCTTTTCTCAGTTGTACTTCCTAGTGTTGCCATGTTTTTCTTTTCCTCTATATCGAAATTCTAAGGTACAGCAGGATTGCTAAAAGCAAGATTAATCAAAGGTTATTGATTGGTTAATAAATCATACACGGCTCCTATGATATCGCAAAAATGTTAGATATATTGTTGGTATAAACAGCACTTACAGTTTGGGCAATTGCCTAACGAGCGGTTTACAAGCAATAAAAAAGGGAGGCCGACGAAACGCCGACCTCCCTTTTTGTTAGGTTCAAGTGATCAGTATGAAGTTGGTTTGCACCTTACCCTATACTGATCACTTTTCACTTGCTGTTAGAGTTTAGCCGTTGATTTCAGCCAAAATCTCTTCTTCTAGTTCGTTTGCTTCTTCGGTTAGAGCGTCCAATGTTTCTTGAACATCTTCACCCTGGAGGATAGCGTTGAATGCGTCTTCAGCTTTGCCACGTACTGGGAAGTATGAAGGCAATTGTGGTTCAAACTTGCCATACTGTAGCAAGTCAATGGCCGTTCCGAATACCGCATTTTCAGCAACATAGTCGCCGATGAATTCAACGGTACCAGAGTTGGTTGGGAAGTAACCAGAGATTTCAACCCAACGAGCTTGTGGCTCTGGAGAGGTGAACCATTTGACAAATTCCCAAGCTGCTAACTCTTGTTCGCGGCTAGAAACTGGAATCATGACGTCGCCACCATAGATGTTCATCACAGGATCAGCGGTTGTATGAGGAATTGCAGCCACTGCGTAAACGTCAGTGCGGCCGGTTTCTTCATTAAACGTGTCCATGTCACCTTGGTAGAAAGGAATACCAGAGCTTGAGCCCATGGTGAACAATGCATTACGTGATGCGATTTCAGGATTTGGGAAACCATCAACGAAGTAAGCACAGACCTTGCCGTCTTCACCTTCGGTTGCTAACTCTTGAAGCATGCTTAATGCATCAACGGTTGCCTGGGTGTTGTACGCATATGTCGTGCCATCGTCAGTTAGAACATTCCCACCATAAGCGAAGGTCCAAGCTGCTACAGCAGAAGCATCGGTACGGTTTACAAAACCACCTACGCCAGATTCGCTGGCATCAGCGGCCGCACAAGCCATCTCGACAAATTCTTCTGGAGTCGTTGGAGGACCAGCAAAGCCAAGTTCTTCTAGGTAAGTTGCATTGTAGTGCAACATCTCGATTGAGCGGTTTGGTGCGAAACCAAGACGTTGGTTGTCAAACAATGGATGAACTGATTGGTTGAAGAAACTTTGGTAGTATTGACCGATTTCATCATCGCTCAAACCTACACCCGCGTCTCCCATCAATAAGTTGATGTCAACCAAAGCGTTGTTTAGTTGGTAACCAGATTGATCGTTTGGATAACCAACGATTAGTCCAGCGGTAACTTCACCAGCTGCAACAGAGCCATTGAAGGCTTTGCTGATGTCGCCATAGCCACCGATGTTGTTAGCAACAACTTCGATACCACAAGCATTGGTTGCATTGAAGTCAGCCAAGATCTCGTTTAGAAGATCAAGACGACTACCAGAATGGTTAACCCACCATTCTATGCTAGTACCTTCAGCACTTAAGCCAGCGTAGTCGCCATCGGCTGCTACTGCACATGTGCCGTCTTCCATCATTTCTTCTTCAGCCATAGCTGCTTCAATCACACCAGAGCCTGGGGTGTAGATAACAGCTGGAGGCCAAGCGCCATTGATTTCAGCATC
>JBLIMP010000372.1:0-4321 GCA_047638855.1 Cellvibrionaceae bacterium
TTATGTAATGCGGGGCTGTGTTCTGCCACAATTGGAGAGGTTTCTGTGATTGGAAGTTGCATCCTTCACTTAATATCCTGTTTTTACTATTTTGTCCAAGAGTATTTTCACAACTCTCGAGTTAACTAATCGGGGTAAAGCCAAAATCGCCGATTGAATTTACGACAGCTTCCCGGCCGCCCAATTCTGCTATCTTACGTCGTTGATCCGCATGCGCCTGTGCATCAGCCGCTTCTGGATCAACAATTTCACGCAACAATCTTTCACATTCTTGCAAAACCTCAACATGGTCGGCCGACCGCGCCAAGTCATTTAATTCGCTTGGATCATCAACTAAATTAAACAGTTGATGTCGATGTTGGGTATTATTCTGCCTAGCATAATAAATAAGTTTCCAGTCCCCGTGCCTTAGCATGAAATGGCCCAATGTGGTTCCACCATCGTGGTACTCGCTGAAGGTCACACGGTCTGGATCCGCGCCCTGAGCAATCTCATACAGCGACCGGCCGGGTAGCTCATTTTTCTCTTCTTCATTTAAGGGTAACCCTACACAGTCCATAATCGTCTGGTACGAATCGATCAGATTGACGGCCGTATCGCACACCGTACCAGCTTGTCCATCCACATCGCTCAAAATGAATGGAATGCCAGCACTTGATTCATACATGTTCATCTTGGTCCATGTCCCATGATCGCCCAGCATCTCTCCATGATCGCTCGTATAGACGATACGGGTGTTTTCAGCCAATCCAGCAGACGTTAGCGTGTCTAACACCTTGCCGATGCAGTCATCCAAAAAGGTGCATAATGCAAAATAAGCAACATGTGCTTTGCGAATCAACGCTTCGTCAAAATGTTTGTCATATTGGTAAAACTCATACCATTCGCGTAGGGCTGGATGGATGTTGGGTGACTGTAAATCAAACGGATAGCCGATAGGTAGCTCGATGTCGGCCGGATCATATAGATCGTAAAATTCTTCAGGGGCGATTAGCGGGTAATGGGGAGAAACCAACGACAAAAATGTGACCCAAGGCTTATCGTCTGGTTGGGCCGCTCGTTGCTCTAGCCAGTCACAGGCGGCCGAAGTAACTCGTTTGTCATAGTCAGTGTAACTTGACGGCCCTCGGCCGATTTGCTCAGCAAATTCAAGTAGTCCGGTTGAATAGACCGGTAATTCGTCTCGCAATAACCCGTGTGTCCAGCCAACTCCGTTCATAACGTGTAGCGGAACGATCTCTTCGGTGAAACCATTTCGAGCGTGCGAATCTCGAAAATGCAGCTTCCCAATCGACGTGACCCGATGCCCCGCATCTCGCAGCCGGTGCGCCCACCCTTCAACTTGCCCTTCATAAGGCTCTGCACTGCTCCAATTGCCTATATCATGCACCCATCGGCCGGTGTGCAGCGCCGCGCGACAGGGCACGCACATTGGGGATGGGGTATAGCCGTTGGTAAAACGGACACCTCCGGCCGCCAAGCGGTCAATATTCGGCGTTTGTACTAAAGGATGGCCGTAGCAGCCGAGAGCATCTCTTCGATGCTCGTCAGAAATGATGTAAAGGAGGTTTTTTGGTTTCATGGTGAAAAGGTGAAAAGATATTGGATATTAGTGATGCGCACGACTCACTAATATCCAACATCTAGCATCCAGTATCTAACTACTGTTTATACGCTGGCTCTTCATCATCTAAAATCGCTTTTAGCTCATTAAAATGGTATTTGGAAAAACCGGGGTATTCGAACCACTGCTCACACGCCATCTCAGCGATGTCATCTGGAATGAGCGCCGGTTCCCGGCCGCTAGCGAGCACCTTCAGCTGAGTGTCGGCCGCTTTTTCTAAGTAGTACATCTCATCAAAAACGTCGGCTACCGTTTCGCCAATAATCATCACCCCATGATTTCCCATGAATAGAACGCTTTTACCATCTTTCAGCAACTCTACACAGCGTGCTCCCTCTCCGTCGTCAATCGCTAGCCCGTTATAGTGCCTGTCATAAGCAATTCGGTTATAGAAACGGGTCGCATTTTGATCTAGCATCATGAATTCAAAATCTTTGATGCAAGCGAGTGCCAGAGTATTCGGCATATGGGTATGAAAAATTACTTTTGCGTGTGGCAAATTCGCATGCAAATGTGAGTGTAAATACCACGCTGAAATATCTGGCGCATCCGGCCGATTAAGCGTATTTTTATCATCGATATCAACCTTCACCATGTCACTGGCTTTCACGCGCGAAAAATGCTTTAGCTTAGGATTTAATAGAAACTGTTTATTGTCATCACTTACAACCACGCTGTAGTGATTGGCTACCGCCTCATGTAAATCGAGTCGAGCGGTCCAGCGCAAGGCGGCCGCTAAATCGACACGTACCTGCGCCTCTTTTTCTGAAATTGAATCATGGGTCATGCTTGGGTTCATTGGTTTTCTCCTAATTGTTTTGTCGCGAAATTTGCGAAGTCGCAAGTAGATAAGGTGCTCACACGTATTTGTTAAGCCTTTCGCTTCACGATTTTAATTTTCCACCTACTATTAAATCTAGGCAATTAAATCTAGGCAATCAAAAATCAGATACAGGGGGCTAGATGCTCTCATTTCTACGTTCCAAGCATGATGCAATGCTACATCAAAACTTCCAAAAAACGGCTACTTTATGGTACACTTGTTCTTATGACTAAGCAGCGGAACACCCGTAGCAGTAGTACCGATACGAGTAAAAACACTACGAAAAAGAGACAACCAAAACCGAGAAAGCCGGATATTAAAGCAGATGTTCCAGCTACTACGTTTGATGAGGTAATCATCGACTATTTAAAGCCATACGGCCGGGAAATGGGCGGAGTCTTGCTCGCTATTGTTGCATTTGTCAGCGGCATCGCCCTTCTAGGGTTTGCTAACACGACAGCCCTTGATGTCTGGACCGCTTTTTTAAGGCTTATATTCGGCAGTACTGCAACATTTGTGGCGGTTATCGCCTTTATTTTCGGCATTTACCTCGCAACGCTCCGCATGGAAATTGTTTGGCGGCCGGATGTGACGATGGCTCAAGCCATTGGCATCACCTTGCTTTTACTTTCGGTCCCACCTTTAGCCCATCTTGCGATTAATGCTGGCTTAAATCAGTCAAACAGCGGTAGTGGAGGGGGCTGGTTTGGGAACTTGTTGGCACAACCCATCATTTATCTTTTAGGTCGTCCGGCTGCTTGGATTCTCTACGTATTACTAGCATTTGTTAGCTTTGCTCTCATTCTCGAAATAACTATTTCAGACATTCGCCAATGGATGGTTGATTTTTTGGGTCAAACAGACAATCAAACGGTAGAACGATCTGAATCAGCCGTCGCGACCGAAGGTGTACCGGTAAGCCGTGCAAAACAGCGAGCCGGTTCTCGTCAACGCGCTGTCATAGACCGCAAAAAGCTAGAGGACATGAAGCAGCAACTTGCGCTGAGAACAAATGCGGCTTCTCGCATCGAACCTGAGAACAAAAAGCAGGCAAAGCCGCAAGCGCGTAGTAGAGAGCTTCCGCCGCTTGATTTGCTTTCGCTAGAGCCACCCAAAAAGCTGTCCCCCAGAGAAATTGAGAAGAAGAAGGAAATCATTCAAAGGACCCTAGTTGATTTTGATATTGCGGCCGATGTCCAAGATGATGTTTTGATTGGCCCTGCCATTACGCAGTTCGCCATCATCCCCCGTTTAGTTGAACATGAATTGCCAGATGGCACTATTTACAAAACAAGGGTGCGCGTTAACAAAATCGCCTCTATTAAACAAGACTTGGCTCTGGCGTTGTCCGCTCCTCGTATCCGTATACAAGCACCGGTTCCTGGCAAAGGTATTGTGGGTGTTGAAGTCCCTAATAGCACGACTAGCATGGTTCGTTTAGGCAATGTGCTTAATTCTGACCAATTCCGCAGTATTAGGGGCACAATGGGGGCCGGATTAGGGTTAGACGTTTCTGGCAAAGTGGTGGCGACCGATGTTTCGAAACTGCCCCATATGCTTGTCGCTGGGCAGACAGGCTCTGGCAAATCGATTTTTATGAACGCCCTTATCACCTGTCTCGTGATGAACAACACGCCAGAAGATTTGCAATTGGTGATGATTGACCCGAAAAAGGTGGAATTGATCCGCTTTAATGGTCTACCTCATCTATTAGGTAAAGTTGAAGTTGAAGGGGAACGGTCTATCGGTGTGCTACGCTGGTTGACGGCCGAAATGGATGAGCGATATCAAAAACTTGCGGCCGTAGGTGCGCGAAACATCATCAGTTACAACGAGAAGATTAAACAGTACCCTGACGCTAGCAAAATGCCTTA
>JBLIMP010000373.1:0-4306 GCA_047638855.1 Cellvibrionaceae bacterium
TGCAGGCATCATTGACAATTACAAGGCAACTTCAAAAAGAGATCAAAAAGCAATTCAGACCGCCTTTAATGATTGGCACGCAGAAACCGGTTTATCCTATACAAACTTGAGTCAAGTCGCGGCTATGTCGATTGATAGCTCTCAATAAAGAGTCTTAGACTTAAAACTGCACCCAAAAATAATGAAGGACAATAGTTGCCCAGCTATTTTGAGACCAGTACAATTCAGCTAAATAGTAGGGTTGACACAAAACAATTTCGAATAATTTCAGCGCACAAGGTAATAACAAATGGAAAGCGATAAAAAAGTCAATCTGTCTCGTCGTGGTGCGATTAAAGCGATCATTGCCACAACTGGCGCGGTAACAATCACACAGCTACCAGTCGTATGGTCAACACCTATTCTTAATTTAGCTGTCCTACCTGTTCATGCACAAACCTCCACTGCTACGGAAACAGCTACATCTACCCAGGCCTCTACACCCACTCAAACCGCTGCTCCAACAGAAACGGCTACACCCACCCAAACCGCTGCTCCAACAGAAACGGCTACTCAAACCGCTACACCCATCATCTATACCATAACAACTTGTCATGTCTCAAATGCGGCGGTTCCCTCAAATCCCATTAACACCATTGATGTAATGGCTTCTTTTGCCATCATAGCCCCTGCCATGGCTGGCATTCAATTGCGTAGACGAATTATTCTTAACCAAACAGGGCATCCTCTTGATGGGCAGGATATTGATAATGTGACAGGGACAACTGATGCAAGCGGCCGATTTTCCCCCGCTGACTTTGATTTCTCTACTGTCGCCACTTTAGACCCAGGGATAGATAGAATCGCTGTGCGTTGGGAGTTTGTGACATCAACAGATGGCACAAGTGTATGCATTAACTTGATCGAGTTGGTATAAGCCGCAGTGTAGCTCGTATGAACTGCTGGTTTTTCATAAAGCGAGACACCCCATTTCTCTTGTGACCAAGCGTAAGGCCAACCCCGAAAAATAATTATCTAGTAAACTAGCTCAGGGGTTGGCTGTGGGGCGATTTTGTTGATGCAATTGCATGTTTTATTCTCGGAAATCGCCTAACGGAAAACGTTTATGAGTTCAAAACGGCCGGTACGAATGCCAGGGTACAATATCGAGGAGATGGATGGTGAGCTATTGATCTTTCATCCTTCTACAACTCATATTTTTCATACCAATCAAACGGGTGCAATTATTTGGGGACTATGCAATGGGGAGAAGACGGTTGAAGAGATGATCCAGCTACTATCGGCCGCATATCCGCAATCGGTCGATGCAATATCGGCCGATTGTTCTGAAATTTTGAAGACGTTCGAAAATCAAAAAATGATCCGTTGGACATAATGCACACTACTCACACCCTTCACTTTGCAGGCCAAATCGCAACAGTTCAATCTCCCAACTCAGAATTGAGCCAGAAAATTCAAACCCATTTTGCACATTGCTTAAGTCCTAAAAAAGATGTGAGCACAAACGCCTGCGTAGACTTTTCATTCAAACAAACAAACGATCAATGGCAGCTTTATGAAGATGATCGTCTCATCTTAACCACACATTCGGCCGAGCAGCTACTACCGCTGTTTATGGAACAGCTTCTTATACGCCTGATTACTCCTGTTGACGACCATCTCATCTTCCATGCGGCCGGTGTTCAGTTTAACCAAAAAGGGGTGATCTTGTGCGGTGACAGCGGTGTGGGTAAATCAACTTTAACCAGCACCCTCATCCATCAGGGTTTTGCCTATCTCTCAGACGAAATCGTCGCGGTCCCACTGAGCTTAGATTCGATGGTGGGGTTCCCTCGCTCTTTGGTCTTAAAAGCCGATTCTAAAAAGGTTTGGGAAGAACTTTTGACTGCTGAAGACACACGGTCGGCCGTCTACTCCTCATCTCAAGGATCATTCTGGGTACCGCCAACGGCTCTTAGTACAGCCCCGGTCAATATAGCAACGACACCCCAACTACTCATATTTCCCCGGTTTCAGCCGGAAAGCCATTTCACACCTCAACCTATTTCTGCTGGAAAAGCCGCCTTTAACTTACTAGAGCAACTGGCCAATGCGCGCAATTTACCCCGGCACGGAATAAAATTAGTGGCCAGATTTGCCAAGTCAAAACAAGCATTCGAAGTCACATACAGCCAAACGGCGATGGTTGCCGATTGGCTAAAAAAGAGCTTGGCCGCTCATGACTAGCGCATATCAACTCCTTATTTGCTGTGCTCGTATCAAAGGTGACGCAGCTTTCTATGCCACTCTAGATCGATTGGTTTTGGCTTTTGATCATTTTGGTCAGTGGGATGAGTTGGTCGATTTAGCAGAGTTACACGGAATGGCCCCTTTGCTCTACACACACCTCCGCAAAATTTCAACCCCTTTACCGGTCACCACAAAACGACAGCTTCAAGGACTTTACTTACGACATAAACGGGCCAACCAGACCCGCTTTGAAGCACTTGAGCAAATCATCAGTTTGTTAAAGCAGGCACAAATCCCGGCCGTTCTGCTAAAAGGCGCGGTGCTGGCACCACTCATCTATCCAGAACTAGCGTTACGTCCGATGCGTGACTTAGATATTTTGGTACCAAAACATGAAGCGAACCATGCACAACAGATACTACATGACGCTGAATATAATGAGCGAGTGCAAAATGAAGCGATTTTGGCCGAACACCATCATCTGCCGACAATAATTCAGGAAACAGACTATCTGAAAATCAGTGTCGAGGTGCATTTTGGATTAAAAGGGGGATTTCTTCAGCCAATGGTTGAAAAGTCATTTGAACAATTTTGGCGTTCGGCCGAAACATTTTCCATTCATGGGACACCTGGCCCTATTGCAAATCGACTAGGAAATGAAGAGATGCTGTGGCACCTGTACACCCACATGCTGACGGAGGAAATGCGGGCGATTCGAATTGTCGATTTGGTTCAATTTTCAGAAAGCTTTGTTGCCCAAATTGATTGGGAACACATGAGGCACGACTACCCGAAGGTGTTGAACACCCTTGTGCTTCTTCACTTTGTCACACCACTGTCGGCCGAACTACAGCAAAAAATCGGTTTACCTTTAGGCAAAAAGCCCCATGGGATCGATTCAATGTTGAGCGACTGGCCCCCAAAGCTGTCTCTGCAAAATTGGCAAGGTCAAACGCTAGTAAACGTGCTCAAAGGGACTCTGTTTCCATCCGAAGCAACCCTAAAGCTCTATTATGGGCTGGAAAACAACCGCTCAATTGTTTGGTATCGTGCGATTCAACATCCGCTTCGAGTTGTTTTGTGGTCTATTAAACAACGCTTTGCATGGCGCTCTGCCCGGCCGATGCCTCATGGTACAATTAAGGTGGACAGGATATAAATCATCACATTTATTTTATAAGCTAACCCTGTTAATTTCATATTTGGAAGCAAACTGAAAATCAAATTATTCGCGAAGCGATCAAATCGCCCTAATATGAAGATATTAGAGAGGTTTGACTAGGGGCTAGAAAAAACATTATATTTATTACTCTTCGAAACTCACCCCTATTTTAGTCATATACAATGCCATGCCAGATATCCAAGCTCTTCCAAATCCATCCAATTCAAACAAAGGCGGTCGTTCTCACCAAGCTATTGAAGATTATCTAAAAACGATCTATCGCTTGTCGCAGGAAGAGTTTCCGGTCAGCACATCACGCTTATCAGAAGCCCGTCAGGTCAAACCAGCTTCGGTAACAGGTATGATCAAGCGACTTTCTAGCCTCGACTTGGTAAATTACCAAAAGCATTATGGTGTCACCCTGACTGAATCCGGCCGGAAGATTGCTTTAGAAGTCATTCGCCACCACCGTTTAATTGAAACCTATTTAATGGAAGCATTGGGGTTTGAATGGGATGAAGTTCATGAGCAAGCAGATATTTTAGAACATGTAATAAGCGAAAAACTTGAGGCAAGGATAGCGGCCTATCTCAATCACCCTGAGTTCGATCCGCATGGTGCTCCTATCCCCCGTATGGATGGGACTATCCCCCATGTGCAAACTCGCCCACTCACCACAATGATGCAGGGTGACCAAGGTGAAATTTCTCAAATTCGTACCGATAGTGATTCGGCACTGCTCAGAAGCTTGGCTGATTGTGGTCTTATTCCAGGGGTCAATCTAAAAGTAATAGCGGTTTCGGCCGATCGTGAAGACTATACGGTTCAAATAACAGCGGCCGCTGAAAGCCATAGATTAGGATTTGATATTGCAGACTCCATCTTAATCAAACAATGAGCTTTAGCATCTTTTCA
>JBLIMP010000374.1:0-4299 GCA_047638855.1 Cellvibrionaceae bacterium
AATCTTTTTTGCATCAAAATTATCAAACGCAACTTGGTAATTTTCACGCTTTCGCAGTATGGTAATCCAACTTAATCCGGCTTGCGCTCCTTCAAGATTGATCATTTCGAATAGCTCACGGTCGTCGTGAACCGGCCGACCCCATTGTTCATCATGATATTTTGTGTAAAGCGGGTCATTTCCGCACCATCCGCAGCGTGTTATTGTCATAGGTGAATTTTTATAGGACTAAGACGTTGTCTATTCGTACTTTCGTCATGTTTTAAATCTTTTCAAAAGTATAAATTCTTGTGCTTGCATGTAGAATGGATTGTAGAATTAATGTTAATTGATGCGCAGACTGTATCTGTAGTTTACAGTATCGTTTTCTCAATGAACAAAATCAGAAAACTTGAGCAGCTCCAATAATATAGATTATATATTATTGGGACTCTCCTTCATTACTTGAGATTTAAGCATATGAAATCAATTATAGATATCGTTGTACCAACCTATAACCGTGGGGATCTTATTTTAGAAACGGTTGAGAGCTTACTTGCTACAGATCATACAGATATTTCTATTTGGATTATTGATCAATCGGCCGACGACCTCACAGAAAAGACAATCTCCCCTTTGTTGACAGATAATCGACTCAATTACGTACACTCTGTAAAAAAGGGGTCGAATCTTGCTCGTAATTTGGGCATTTCATTGGGGCAAGCCCCCATTGTTGCATTTACAGATGATGATTGTATTGTAGATACCCAGTGGATTGGAACTACTTTAGAAGCGTTTGAACAAGCTAAGGTTGATGCGGTTTTCGGCCGAATCATTGATCAATCGATTGGCTTACCTGGGGAGCAGATTACTGATGGGCTTAAAATCGCTGTAAAAGATGACCCTGTTAGAAAATTATTTCATGGCAATCGTTTTAAGCTTGATTTTGGACATGGGGCAAACATGGCATTTCGCCGTTGTGTACTAGATTCAATCTTTGGTTTTGATCCGTTATTGGGCAATGGGGGGCCATTACGATCTTGGCCAGAGAAGGACATCGGTTACCGCATTCTAGCTAAAAATGGAATGATTTTATATGAACCGGATATGATTATTTATCACAAGCAGTGGCGCAGTTGGAGTGGGATAAAAGTGACGCAAAGAAACTACGGATTTGGTGCTGGAGCAATCGGTGCTCGCTATTTAAAAAATGGCGATTGGGGCGGAATATACTTAATGTTTGAGTGGATGGTTGACCAGGGTGTTCGTCAGGTAATTTCAGGCATTCTCAAGTGGCGTAGCTGGCAAAAAATATCGGCCGGACTTATTCAAATCTTCTACCCAATCCCCGGATTTTTTGAAGGGCTAAAGCACCCAGTATGGCCAAACCCGAAGTCTCTCCCTCTTTCAGTTCATAAACAGAGTGATACGCTCAAAACAGAGTGATACGTCCAAGATATTAACAACTATCGTGTAAACAAGTTTACAGGTTCACTAAACTAAAACTAAATCAGAATCCCTTATTGTTTTGGATGAGCGATCTATATGCAATCGCTGATCTAAAATTATAAACGGGGTGTGATATGAAAGATGTTTACCAAAAATCTGGACTTTTATTTATTTTTTTTGCAGGGGTAGTCACGTGTGGAGCACTTCTCTTTTCATCTAATCATGTGGGAAACGTTTCCGGACAAGTGACTCAACGTGTTCCACAGTTGCCCTCAACCCATTACAATTATGCGAATCCTGATTTGCCAAATTATTTTGAACAGGGGCGGGTGAATAATACTGACAATACACCCAATAACAATCAAGTGACCGATGCAGGAGCAACCCTTGGGCGTGTGCTATTTTATGACGTCAAACTTTCTGCAAACGACACAACATCGTGCTCGTCCTGTCATCAAGCCGATAGCGGCTTCTCAGACCCTCGTCAGTTTAGCGTAGGATTTCAAGGGGGCCAGACCCCTCGAAACTCGATGGGGCTATCCAATGCTCGTTATTATGATCCAGGGGCCTTCTTTTGGGATGAACGTGCAGCAACTTTAGAGACTCAAGTGTTGTTGCCGATTCAAAACTCCGTAGAAATGGGGATGGACCTTGATACGCTTGTTACAAAGCTGACCGCTACAGATTATTACGAACCATTATTTGAGGATGCCTTTGGTGATGACACAATTACGAATGAGCGGATTTCGCGGGCCTTGGCTCAGTTTGTACGTTCAATGGTCTCATACCAATCAAAATTTGATACGGGGCAGCAAACTGATTTCACGAACTTTACCGCGCAAGAAGAAGAAGGGCGCCAACTGTTTAACGGCCGGGGGCAATGTAGCCGCTGCCATACCACCGAAGTGCAGGTCGCTGATCAGGCTCGCAATAATGGGGTGGACAACGGTGTGAATGACGATGTTGGGGTGGGCGCAACTACGAATAATGCAAACGACGACGGTAAATTTAAGACGCCATCTTTGCGAAACATTGAGCTAACAGGACCTTATATGCATGACGGCCGATTCGCGACGTTAGATGATGTGCTGCAGTTTTATAGCGATGGGATTCAGGATCATCCAAATCTTGATCCGATTTTGCAGACCAATAATGGCAACCCACGTCGCCTTAACTTAAATGGGGCTGATCGCGCCGCTCTTATCGCTTTTCTAAACACATTGACAGACGAAACATTTATTAATGATGTTAAATTTGCGGATCCGTTTGTTGAAACGGTGGATCTATCTCTTTTGACAGAAAAGATTTATCTACCGTCTATTGTCCGCTAACTATAAACCCTAAGTTAAAGGCCGTATTTCGTAGTTGCATCGCTACGAAATACGGCCTTTTTTATTGCCTAATGTATCTTCTCAAAAAGGGAGGGAGGTATCTTTCGACAAGCGTTCGACTGAACTCACGCCGAAGGCTCAGGATGCGCACCCTGAGCTTGTCGAAGGGTGTTTTTACCCAGATTGTTAAGAAGATACCGCCTAATCAACCATATGGTTGATCTCAAAATCAACCTATTTCTCCTCTAAAACAAGCTTGGCGGCTGATTCGAAATACTTGTTATCAGCCTACACTATCATTATTAGTTTTTACATTCTAAACCGCATGGCCTACCGTGAGACAGCAAATTGCTTAATCACATACCGAAACGAAAGAAAGCCACAATATTAGATGGCTGGGTTCAGGAAATAGAGGTTTAGACAATTTACTGGGAGGTAATAATGAAAATTTTAAGACGATCTGTAATCGGTTTATTTTTAGTTGTTGTGTTGTTGAGTGCAGGCGGCCGGTCGGCCGAAGCATCTGATTTTGAAGCGGAAGATGATTATATTCTGCCTGCTGGGCAGACTCTAGACGACGATTTGTTTGTAACCGCAGGCAAAATCGAAATTGATGGGAATGTCAATGGGGATGTTTTTGCAACCGGTGGCGTAGTTTTGATAAATGGAGACATTATCGGCAATTTGTTTGTTGGTGGTGGGCAAGTGACCATCGGCTCAAATGTCACAGGTGATGTTTATGCAACTGCAGGCACCTTGATATTTAACGGTTCGGCCGATGATGTCCGGGTGGCCGGTGGTGAAATTACGATCAATGGTGAAGTCCGCGATGAATTTATGGCAGGGGCTGGCACTGTAACTTTCAACGGCACGTCTGGTGGCGATGCGTATATCGGAACGAATGAGCTTAAATTTGGTGAATCAGCCAAAATTGCAGGCAAGCTATCTTATACAACTCCAGAATCCCTTGATTCAGCTTCACGGGTGGCTGCTTCATCTGAGTATTTTGAGGAACAAACATATGAGGCTCCTTCGTTTTCAGTTGGAAGATTATTCTCTGGCTGGTTTGTACGTACATTATTCACTGTTTTAGGGTACGTTCTTTTGACATGGTTAATGCTTCGCTATCGGCCGGGTATGTTAGACCGATCAAATGCCATCCTTAATAACAACTGGGCAAAAAGCGCAGGTTGGGGCATTGCTTATATGTTTCTAGCACCCATCGTAGTCATTTTACTAGCGATTGTTACCGGTCTGTTGTTTGGATTTGGTGGGGCAGTGGCAATAGTTGCTCTTATCTTTGGCATCTCAGCCTTGGTCTCATTACTCAGTCCAGTTCTAATTGGCTATTGGTTGGGTAATCAGTTTACGGACTCTGGCACGACTGGTATCCTAACAGCGGTTGCGGTTTTGGCCTTGGTCATCGCCTTGCCATTGGTAGGTGGAATTATCGGGCTAGTGGCATTCGCCCTCGCGATTGGCAGTTTGTTATTGGTCTTGCGTCAAGATAATGAAACAATCAAAGCGATCTAACCGTTAA
>JBLIMP010000375.1:0-4298 GCA_047638855.1 Cellvibrionaceae bacterium
TATCGCCCTAATCTTGGTACTATCGAAGATTAAGGCCTAAAAACCTGTCAAGCTAAGCCTAAATTGAAACTGACTTTGGATCAATTCCGGCCGCTTTGAGTGCTTTTTTGTATGCCGATCTCGCTTTGATATTCGAAAGCTTTGCGTTTTTCTTCGCAGCTGCATCCATATCATCAGTGATTTCGATAAGGTCAGGTCGTGGAATATCACTTAAACCTGCTGGAGCTGCTTCAGTAACAGGTACGGCTGGGGCGGCTTCGACAATTGGGGCTGCAGCAACTGCCGGTACACTAGCTGAGACTCCGGCCGCTTTCAAAGCCTTTTTATATGTATTTTTGGCTTTAATATTTGAAAGTTTCGCAGTCTTTTTAGCAGCTGGGTCCATATCATCGGTAATCTCGATGTAAACCGGCTCTTCAATACCAGCGGCGGAGGCGGCTTCTGCGGCCGAAGGGCCAGCCGAAACAACAGCTGCAGCCACAGGTGCCGCTGTCGTGACAACCATGTCTTGCCCAGATTCTTTGAGCACTTTATAAGCTGCGTATTTCGCTTTGCCATTTGCAATGCGCGCGGCTCTTTTTTCAAGACCCGACATGCTAGCCGTAACGACAACTGCTTCGTAATCTTTTCCTGCGATTAGCTTGCGCTTAACCGTTTTGGTTGCGCCTGCAGCGGCAACCGGTGCAGCGACTGCCCCAGATGCGGCCGTTTGTAATTTTGCAAACTCGCCAAGACCACCCCATCCTTGAGTCTCTGAGATTTTAAAGGCTGAAACAGGATCGTTTTTAAGATTTTCGCTAGCGGTCTGGAGGGTTTCAGCCCCTTTCCGGCCGATACGCATATTTGCGCCACGGGGTAGTTTTACTGCTTGGCGCGCGGCTTCATGACGTGCATCGCGGAACTGAACGGCCGAATCTTCATCTTGTGAAATTTTGAACCCAAAGGTGGATGCAGGTCTAAACTGCTTTTTTCCAGCTTCAACATCAACTTTGCTTTGGACGACAGCAGCATCTAGTCGAGAGATCATCAGCGCAAAAAGTGCTGTAAATGTAACCATCCCGATTCCGACGATACCGATTATTGTGAATATATTCATGGAACAAAACCCCTTGAAGATTTTTATATCGAATTGACCAATTTATTATAGCGATTCGCAGCGAACATCTCAAAGAAATCAACGCTATTTGGTGTAATAGGATAGTAAGAAGCGAAATTGACCTAAGAAAACAAAAAGCCCAACCCAATTGGGCTGGGCTTAAAAAGGTGCCGAAGGTGGGAGTCGAACCCACACGGGATAAATCCCACTACGCCCTGAACGTAGCGCGTCTGCCAGTTCCGCCACTCCGGCCCATATTTGCAAAATGGATCAGCATTCTACCTACAATTAGCTAGATGTCAAAGATTCTTTAGAAGCGTTTGGAGACTGAATCGCAAGCCCGCCGAGCGCAAGAATCATGGTGATAAACGCGATGAGCTGGTTAAGCTGCCAGCCATTAAAAATAGTAACACTACCACCTCTGAAATTAAGTGTAATCAAGATGCCGGCAGAGAATAATGCGGTACTGACGAGAAATAGCCATCCATCAAACCTACGCTGTGGCCGGCCTAGCCACCAAGCACCAAAGGTAATAAGGGCCGCGGCGCATTCGTAAAGTTGAACAGGGTGTTGGTTAAAGAGGGGTAGTGCGGCCGATGTGCCATAACCCGGACCACCCATAAAATCGCCCAAAACCCAAGCGCAAATAAGAATTAAAAGAGAAGGTGTAAGCGCATCGAGTAGCTTTGGTATCGAAAGTTTAGCCTGCCATCCCAAATAGAGAAACGTAAGTAGTCCAGCTAAAATCGCCCCCCATAAGCTATAACCCACGGTGATGGGCCACACAACAGACAGCGGATTTGCAAAAGTGGCTTCCCAGTGCGTAAATGCAAAAACAAGCCGGGCGCCAATGACACCCACAATGATTGAGTTGATACCGGTGGTGCTTAGCCATTCGGGTTTGATGTTTAACTGATCGGCCGATTTTTCAATAAACCAAAGACTGATGTAAATACCTAGAATGATCAAAAACGGCTTAGATGGAATGGCGAAAGGACCAATGTTTAAGAATGGATACATAGAGTTGATTTCCTAACGATTTAGAGCGACATTCAGCTGATCTTCGAGAAACGCTTCTGTGATACCGCCCGGTGCAACACCGGTTAACACCCCGTCTGGGTTAACAAACCACGTGGTCGGCAGACCAAATACCTGATAATCATCGTAAACAGAGCCATCTACATCGAGTAATACAGGGTAAGTCATACCGAATTCTGAGACAAAGCTATTGATTTGAGCAAGTTCTTCATGCTGGTTGATGCCGAGTAAAATGACCTCATCCCCAAAGCGTTCATGGAACGACTGGAACTGAGGTGTTTCTTGGCGGCAGGGGCCACACCATGTAGCCCAAAAATTAATGATGACCGGCTTTCCTCGTAACTGTGTGAGTTGAATTTGATCACCGTCAAGGGTAGTGAGCGTGAAGTCGGGGGCGAGGTTTCCAGGAGATGGAGCGATGGTTAAGGTCGTTGTGTCGAGCACGGCCGATTCACGAGAAATAGTCAGCCAAATGATGCCGAGCACGGCGGATACTACAAGGGTTTTGAGCCAAGCCTGACGAGATTGTGGAAAATGAATCATAAAAACAATTGCCTTTTGCTAGAAATGAGAAACAGAAATGAGAAACGAGTTGAACGGGTTCAAGCTAGAGAACTACGATGTATCATAGACGTGACTGGGATTTAAATGCTTTCTATTTGTTATGATCTTGGCCGCTAAGAAACGAATTGAAGAGGTCGCATGTCTGGATACGAAATTATTGTCAGCAAAGAAACTTGGGATCAAAAGTTAGAGCCGTATCGAAAGCAAGTTTATCAAACGAAAAAGGCTGGGCATTTTTTGCGGAACCGATTGGTCGCAAATGAGTTTGTCGAATTAGATACGATAAGCTTTTTACAAGAGCTAATCAACACCAAACGGCCGCAAATTTTTGCTGAGAGCGCCGTTGCTGGTAATGGCTCTGATTGGAATCAGGTAGAGCTTTCGATTTTGGGTGATGTGAGCATTGCGACCCCCGTAACTATTTTTGATAACGGCCGACACCATCACCCTGATGTCCTTGATCCACCGTTTCGCGGAACATTACTATTCACCCCAGGGGCCTTGCTCAAAAACGGCCGAGGTGTGACACCGTGCGATTTTGGCGCGGTGACATCTAACGGTCAGCTTGACTCAGAAAAATATTTCAAACTGTACGAACGTCGTCTTCTGCCTGCTTTGCAATATGCAAACAGGGTGAGCCGTGCCAATAACAAGAAAGCCTTGATCACGATTCCAGGGCTGGGTTGTGGCGTTTTTGCTGGAAAATTCAAAGGACAACTAAGCGAACGGCTTAACCATACGCTCAGGCGCATCCTTGAAAAACATGGTGGGTCATTGAACGATATTCAGGCGGTTTATTTTGACCCATATAGTTCATGTGCCAACGAGCGATATGAAATTGGGGAAATAAGCTACAGGGTTCGGCCGCTGTTGCAAGGGAACGAGCAAAAGCCACAATTGTGTTACCCGACCGCTTATGAAGAAGCTGGCGACGATTTTTCAAACTGTGAATTTTTTAGCTTTGTTGCTTGGGACCATGTTTCATGGCCTGGAAATGATTTTTATATCGGATCACGAGCGACGGATGATGGGGTTAAAGGTGCGGCAACAGATGTGATGCAGGTGATGACAGGGCTTGAAGGGTATTATTCGCCTGTAAAGAACAAGTATTTGCAGCCGATTGGGTTTAAGAACTGGGATGACGTGATTGGAAAATACGAGCTGGAGATTCGATTGAGCAGTTCCAATTTTTTTGTTATTTGATACAAATCAGCCTTCGCGCCAATTTAGATTTCGGCCGATCAAGATAATCACAGTCACAGAAATCAGTGTAAGCATGGCTAAATCAAACCAAATCTGGCCAGCTTCACCACCTAATAATCCACCACACAAGGCAGAAGCTGCAACTTTGGCAATATCTCTATCGGATAAAACGACAGGCGGTTCTCAGGTTGTGGGTGAATGATGATGGTGTAGCTATTGGCCGACAACTATATTGGCTCACATATTTTGAAGATATCTGCTCCGATCAGAGTTTCTTTGATCGCCGGTTGGAGGTGCGGCCGGATACTTAAGTGAATCAGAATGTCAAACAGCCCAGCAATAGTGCGAACCGAACTGTTTGACGTTCTAATCTTGTCTGACCATGACTCAAATTCAA
>JBLIMP010000376.1:0-4260 GCA_047638855.1 Cellvibrionaceae bacterium
TAAGCAATATTTTATGGAAGCTTAGGGTTGAAGATCATGCTGAGGTTCGAGGGACTGCTACGCTGGTGGGACTATCTGAGTAGTTTTGAGGCTTGTCTTGGCGCTACTCAACTTAGCTGAAGGCTGTCATAAGGCAATTATCCAGGAGGGGTATTTATATCTCCCTCCTAGATAATTATAAAATAAAGAACTTGCCACGGATAATTGTGGATATGAGTTGATTCTTACAGATAAAGCGACTCAATCAGCGTAAATCTGTGACAAGGTCTTAAACAGAATTGCGGTTGCTGACAAACTGGTTTACTTCAAGTGCTTATCAAACCAACGAAGCATATGGGCCAGCCGTGCGATACGCCGATCTGTCCGGCCGCCACGCGATAACCCGTGATTTTCCTCTGGGAAGATCACCATTTCTGTGTCAACGCCCCGGTGCTTTAAAGCGACAAAATACTGCTCACTTTGCTCTAAAGGACAGCGTAGATCGCCGCCAGAGTGGAGCACAAGCGTTGGTGTTTCGACATTGCCGACGAGGCTCATAGGGGACATGCGCCAATAATGTTCGAGGTTGCCATCTTCCCACGGACCCCCATCAAAACCGGCCAAATATTGGGACGACCAGTTCATATCGCTTGAACCATGGAAGCTGACCCAGTTTGACAACATGCGTAATACAATGGCTGCTTTGTAGCGATCGGTCATGCCGATGGCGGTGCTGGTCATGTAACCACCATAACTTCCACCGGTGATCCCCATCCGCTCTGTGTCGATGTAGGGTTGTTCAGCTACAAAATCGGTCCAAGCCATGATGTCGGCATAATCTTTAACGCCCCAATCGCTATAAATTGCGGCCGAATGTGCTTCACCATACCCTTGGCTACTACGTGGGTTGGAGAAATGCACGACGTACCCAGCGGCCGCCAGTAGATAAAATTCATGGAAAAATGTCCGGCCGTACTGCGTTTGCGGCCCGCCGTGAATCTCAAGAATCGATGGATATTTTTTTGAAGGATCAAAGTTGGGCGGGGTTAGAATCCAGCCGTGCAGATCATTCCCATCTTTCCCTTTGATCCAATGTTCTTCTATTTTGCCTATCTCGATCTCAGCCAAATAGTCTGCGTGAATATCGGTGATTTGTACTTCTGCTTTCGTATGCAGGTCGATGACCCATAAATTACCAGGATCGATTTGAGTGCCTCTGAAGAACGCCGCATAATCATTGGACTCATCGAGTGAAATCATCCCTACGACAGAACCGTCGTCGATGATTTTTTCAAGCTGGCCAGATGTGCCATCGATGCGACAGAAAGGGTTGCCACCGTGACGACTGGCGAGCGTATAAACATAGCGACTGTCGTACGAAAAGGTGGGGTCCATGCCAGGGGAATTGGTGACATCGCCACCGGTGCAGTTGGTAAAGTGGTGGTCAAATTCTTGGCTGATGTTGATCGCACTTTCACCATCGTTGGCAACCGGCACAATGTAAATGTCCATGTTCTGGTACCAGTGACCCGGAGAAAGACGCATGCCAGAATAGACGATGTGTTCACCGTCGGGAGAGAAAGAGGCGCTACCTTTGGAACCGGTGTGTGAGTCGATTTTGGTCATCGTGCCGTTGCCATCGGCCGGAATTGTGTACAACTCATCTCCGTGTGGCACCAGCCAGCGGTCTGCGAGACGGTTTGAAATAAAGAGGATCGTGGCACCATCGGGTGACCAGACCGGGCTGCGTTCGCTAAAATCTCCGTCAGTGAGCTGAGTCATTTCGCCAGATGCGGCATCGAGAATGTAAATGTGCGCCTCTTCTTTGGGCATGTAGCCGACATCTTCTTGGCGGATTTTTATCTCGGTGATGTGACGCTCGATCACACCTAACTTTTCTTTTTGAGGATCTTCTTCTCGCTCTAAAACATCTGCATCTTTTTTGCGATGAACAATAGCGAGTTTTTGGCTATCGGGCGACCATGAAAAGCCATTGATCGATCCTTTTATGTCGGTCAGCGGCCGGGCTTCACCTCCGTTCATCGGCAAGATGTAGAGTTGAATCTGTTTGGTGTCTTTGCGGTTTGACATGAAGGCGATGGATCGGCCGTCGGGCGACCAACTAGGCGCGGTGTCTACATGGTCACCATAGGTGAACTGGCGCGGTTTACAACTGCCGTCGGCCGGGGCCAGCCACAGGTTGCTATATTTTTTTTCTGTTTTGCGATCAACCCGCTGTTGGCTGTAAATGACATGGCTGCCGTCAGGGGAGATTTCAGCTCCAGTTATAGTTGGAATTGAATAGAGATCTTCGGCCGCAACCGGCCGTTTTGCTGTTTCTGTACCCATGGGTTCCTCGTTGTTTTAGTTTTCAGTAATCGGTAATCAGTTTTCAGCTAATAATTATTAGCTGATTCTCTGGGCTACTTGCATGGTTAATTTATCTCACCTGAGATTTTGCGCCACTTGTGTTTATCTAATCTTTTTAAGAGTTTGAGGAAATGATTGGCATTTCCATACCTTAGTATGCTTTGAGGAAAATATACTAAAAGGTACGGAAAAATGAGTCGTAAATCAAAAACAGATTGGTACTGGGCATGCAGCCGCATCGTTGTAAAAGATGGGGCTAAAAAACTAACCATCGATGCCTTGTGTCAAAATTTAGGCATGACCAAAGGGTCGTTTTATCATCACTTTAAAGGGATGGCTGATTTTGTTGAGGCGTTCTTGGTTTTCTTTGAACAGGAAGGAACTCTGCAAATTATCGAAGTGGTTGAGCAAGAGACGACGCCTCAAAATAAACTGCGCAAGCTGATTGAATTAGCGACGGAGTATCCGTCCGAGCTTGAGCGGGGAGCGCGGGCATGGGCGCACCAAGACGGCCGGGTGAGCGCGGTTTTTGAGCGGGTTGACCAGCAGCGTCTCGATTATGTGACCGACTTGTGGCGGCCGTTGGTAGCTGATGCCAGCACCGCTCGGGTGCGGGTACAGATGATGTATTCGATTTTAATTGGGGGTGAGCATATTTTGCCAACATGCGCTGACATGGACCTCGTGTATCTTTATTCGCCTACAATCGTTATAACCACATTCCCCTTTTTGTGCCCAGTCTCGACATAGCGGTGCGCTTCGGCCGTTTGCGCCAATGGGTAGCGTCTATCAATAACCGCACGAAATTTTCCAGCTTCGATTAACTCTTTTAGCAACAAAAGATCCTGGGTTGTTTCAGGTGCGGACCTCAAGTATGTGGCTGCTAGAATCGCTTTTTTACTGCCAAACAGCGAAGTCCATAACATAGGCAGGAGCGTTGCCACCCCCGCAGGGTCTAGATAATACCCATTTGGTTTGAGTGAGCCTTTGCATTGAGAGAATGACCGTTTGCCTACCGTGTCAAAAATGATGTCATAGGTCCGGCCGTTTTTGGTGAAATCCTCTTTTGTATAATCGATTACGTGATCAGCCCCTAAAGATCGTACCCATTCAAAATTGGCCGCGCTGCACACGCCGGTTATTTCAGCCCCAAATATTTTAGCAATTTGGATAGATCCGGTTCCTACTGCGCCAGAGGCACCATTGATCAACACGCTTTGTCCACTTTGAAGGTTAGCCTTATGTCGTAGGAAATTTAGGGCGGTCAGCCCTCCTTCGACAGCGGCGGCCGCTTCTTCAAACGACATATTGGCCGGTTTAATAACAAAAGGTCCATCGGCGGGCAACACTTTAAATTCAGCGTATGCTCCTGGGCTGGTTGCCCCAGTTAAACCAAAAACTTGGTCCCCTATTTTGAAACGGCTTACTTGGCTGCCAACCGCTTCTATCTGCCCAGAAAACTCTATTCCCAGAATGTTATTCTTCGGCTTTGAAATGCCTGAGAACAGTCTAGCAAAATAGGGTTTGCCCGTACGCCCAGTAAGGCCAGCGGTTGTTGCGGTAGATGCGTGTACCTTGATCAAAACCTCATTGCTTGTAGGAGCAGGTTTGGGTACATTTTGTAGCTGAAGAACATCTGGTGTGCCATATTTTGTGGTAACTATCGCTTTCATGCGACCTCCGTTTCGTGGGTTAAGTGAGTGGATTTACTGGGGGCTATTTCAGGGTTAGACCAACCCCATGCCTTCCAGGCAATGAAAAATAATGCTAATAATTCTACGGCTGCAAAAAATGCGTCATCCAGATCAGGGGCTAGATTACTGCTGATGACGGCCGCGAACATGATTAAAGCGGTGATGAGGTTTAGCCAACGATTGATTCTGTATCTCAAAATTCGAGAGAAAAGGACCA
>JBLIMP010000377.1:0-4251 GCA_047638855.1 Cellvibrionaceae bacterium
GGTTGATCTTGTCCAAGATAAATATAAAACGAGGGGGATGAGCAAAACGGCCGTTTCATGGACCAAAACACCAAGGATGAAAATTACAATTAATTTCCATTGATCCTTCCACTGATTTATAGGGCGCGCTTGATCGCCAATGGCAATATTTAGTCCCAGCAGGATAAAAAAGGTGACGGTGAGATAGGGGTTGTTGCCATAAATAGCAAGGGCTTGATAGGCAAATGGAAATGAGGCGAGCAGGAGTCCGGTTGATATTGATTGCCATCGTTGACCGGTGATGCGCCACACAAGGCGGGTGAGCAAAAGCGCATTGAGGGCATGGGTGACAATGTTGAGCCAGTGAAAGAGCCAAACTGGGTAATGGCCCAATAGATTTTGAAAAAGGACGATTGGGAAGAAGACAAGCGGCCGATAAAAACCGAAACGCTCATCAGGTAAAAAGACACTGAACAGGGTTTGTCCATCAGCCAATTGTGTATGCAGCAGCGTGTCGTACATCAGCGGATGGCTGATGGTAGGCGCATAGACCATTACTGCCAATAGGGGCGGCAGGATGAAGAGAAAGGCTGTGTAAAAAGAAGGTCTGCTGGTTCGACAATTTGATCCTGCATCCTGCATCCTGCTACCCCCTATGGTCGGCCGAACTCGCGTGCCAACTGAGACACAGAAAGAAAGATAAGGGTGGGTCGGCCGTGTGGGCAGGTATGTGGGTTTTGGCACTGCTCAAGCTGTTGAATCAGTGCTTCCATTTCTTGACGTGACAGCGTTTGCCCCGCTTTGATCGATGCAGTTTTGCACACTCGCCGGATGATTTTGTCCTCTACTTTTTGTTGCATAGGGGTGTCACCCCGTTCAAGATCAGCGATGATGTCAAGCACGACGCGAGTCGGGTCTTGATGAGCAACTACGGCTGGAACCGCACGAACCATATAAGCGCCTGGACCAAACGGCTCAATCTGGAAACCAAGGCTAGTCAGAGACGGAATTTGGCTTTCGAGTAAGGTTGCCTGGTCAGGAGAAAGATGGACGGCCGCACCGGCGACCAATCCTTGAGATGGAATTTCTTGACGAGCATGGGCTTCCATAAAGTTTTCATACTGGATCCGCTCATGGGCCGCATGCTGATCAATGAGAAACATCCCTTCTGGCCCTTCTGTGATGATATAGCTAGAGCCAACTTGGCCAATAACGCGCATAATTGGCAGCTTTTCACCCGCCAGATCATTTGAATGCGGTGAATTGAGTTGATCATTTTGATCTTCATCGGCCGCGCTTATCGGTAACCGAACTGGCTCTCCTGGATAGCGGGGCAAGCCAAGTCCCATTTGCCCTTGTTGGACGCCATCAGGGTCGAATTGAGTTTGCTCCTTGGGGTGTCGCAAGGCATATTCCCAGCTTTTATCACCGTCAGCGTGGCTAAACGCCCGATTCGGGTATCCCTCCCAGCCAGATGGTTGCGTCAATGATTCAAAATGGCCGGATCGAATTGAGCGCACCGGCGTATCGGCAATGATCGTTTGACGAATAGCTTTTTGAACTTTGCCAAAAATTTGACTTGGATTAGTAAAACGTACTTCGGTTTTGGTTGGATGAACGTTGACATCTACCTCGTTGAGCGGCATCGTGACAAAAACAACAGCCAGCGGATAACGGCCGATAGGGAGAAGGGTGTGATAAGCCTGCACAGCAGCATACGTGATGTTCTTATCTTTAATCCAACGGCCGTTAATAAACAAAGTAATGTGGTTACGGTTGGCTCTATGGATTGATGGCGGAGCCGCATAACCATTAACCGTTATTCTAGATAAATTTGCTTCATCTGCTGGCTCATCCTTTTCCTCAATATTCTCGTCTTGGCTCTGGTCTGTTCTTTCGATTGGGAGTAAATCACGGGCGATTTCCGCCCCATACACAGAAACAAGTACGTCACGCAAGTTGCCAGAGCCTGTGGTTTGGAATGAAATGCGGTTGTCGTGGACCAAACGAAAACGGATATCGGGATATGCCATCGCAATTTTGGTGATAAATTCGTCGATGAGCCGCTTTTCTGTAGCGATAGTTTTTAAAAATTTGAGGCGGGCGGGAATGTTAAAAAAAAGGTTTTCTATAGAGATGACGGTTCCCTGGGGAGCCCCGACTTGGTCACGGCTGGAAACATGTCCACCATTCATTTGGATACGAGTTCCGGAGGTTTCTCCAACAGCACGCGTAACGATTGTGGTTTGACTGACGGCCGCGATAGCGGCTAGTGCTTCGCCGCGAAAGCCCAGGGTGGCTATCGCTTCGAGTTGATCGGCGGAGCTGAGCTTGCTGGTGGCGTGACGGCGAAAGGCGATTTCGACTTCGTCGGCCGGAATGCCTTTGCCATCGTCAGCAATTTGAATCGCTTTGCGCCCCCCTTGTTGAATATCGATATTGATTGTGTGAGCACCCGCATCGATAGCGTTTTCGATTAGCTCTTTCACGGCAGACGCCGGCCGTTCAATGACCTCGCCGGCCGCAATTTGGGAAGCAAGTTGTTCTGATAAAACCTTGATGGGCATGTAGGTATTTTAGCAGGTTTTCGGGACAGTAGGCCCCTTTAATTAACTATTTGGTAGATCAGTTCATGGACGAACTGATCTACCAAATCAAATGTCAATCGACTAACTTTAAGCTTGTGGTATGTCACACACAAATGAGTTGGGGTCGCGTTCGCCACTGATCAGGGCATGGAACACCGCTTGTTCAGCGGCTGTTAGTTCAACATCGGCCGCTCGGTTGCTCGCCACAGACGAATCAATCTTCGCCCATATTGAAATATCGCGAGCTGCCCATTCAAATTGACCGCCCCACCAGTTTGCGCCTCTAAACTTCACCTTTGTGGTTCCGGTTGGAATGGGCATCCAGTAACTACGAAAATGAGGATTGTCTTCAGTTTTTGAATGGGCCTGCTCAATTGCGGGCTGCCAAGTTACCCCATTGTTAAATGAAACTTCAATATTGTCTCCAATTCCAGCGAAGCGCAGATGACTTCCGGCCGGGGCAGGTTTTTCTGGCGTAAAGGTTTGCGTAGCCGCTGAAGGGGTAATCAAACGTGGGGACCCTTGTACCAAGTCAAATGGTTTAGCCGGATAAGCCATTATATTATCCCAATGAAAGGTGTCCGCTCCATGTTGTTCACACATAGACTGAAAGAACGACATTCCACACTGCTTGTCTGGTGTATAGCTGTGGTGTCCAAACTGAATCGCCGATTCTTTCCATTCTGGTTGAGAGAATATCGCTGGTGCAGGTTGATCATGCCACCAAATATCATGCTCGGGCATTCCGATTTTAAGACGTCCATTCTGCACACCAAAGGAGAAAGTTGAACGGGTCTTCTTGCTCATTTCTAGCACATTATGATACTGAGTATAATCATCTATTTTCAGTTTTGTTTCTTGCCCATGGTCATGGATTGTAACGGTAAAGTAGTTTTCTACGTTCAATCGAACTTGAACAGCCTGAAGCGGTGCACCCTGCAAATCTGGATCAAAGTTATGAATGGCCAGCTGCAAATTTTGATCGAATGGAACGATCCACAAATCAACCCAGTTCCGAGCTGGATTAACGCGGAAGGTAGACATATCAAACTGAATAAAGAAATCACCCGTCGTGTCGATTACACGATTAGGAGTAAAGAAAACCAGCCCATAACCTCCATTATCTGAAATGCCATAGTTGGCCGTCATCATGTGGTTCTTACATATATACAGGTTATCTTCAAAGGCGGTAATGGTATGGGTAGATGGTGGTGCCTCGCAGTTAGGGCCATGGTCGGCCGGCATCGCTTCCATTTCGTACAATCTATCATTATCACGTTGATGTATCGTGAGGTCCCACTCTTCACTTGCAAAACGTTTTAGTGTTGCATTGTCTCCGTCAAACGTTTCAATAAAAAGAAGCGCGGGGTCGATCTCCCCTTGCCCGCTGGGAGTTGGCGTGGTGTTTGGTGTGGGTGTGGGTGCAGGTGTGGTCGGGACTGAAACTTGTTCGGGATTACTAATCATCGGCAAATAAACTGTAAGCCCTGTGGGTGGCTGGTCTAATGCAGATGCAGAAGGAATGCCCATCATAGAAGAAACAACAAGAAGTGAAAATAATAGTAGTAAAGTTAAATTGATTTTTGACATAAATCTGCCTCGCTTTGATGTGTTTATAGTAAACAAGGTTTGTAACTGCATGAGTCGAATAGCTTTTCCGTAACTCAAAATGACTTTGATTTTT
>JBLIMP010000378.1:0-4237 GCA_047638855.1 Cellvibrionaceae bacterium
ACGTGCATTATGTTGAGGGTTGTACAGCTCCGATCTACTCATCTGACTCGTTGCATTCGGCCGTGGTTGAAATCATCGTTCTAAAAGGCGGTCGTTGCCGTTACACCACCATCCAGAACTGGTCTAATAACGTTTACAACTTGGTAACCAAACGAGCTGTTGCGATGGAAAACGCCACAATGGAATGGGTTGATGGAAACCTTGGTTCTAAAGTAACCATGAAATACCCAGCCGTTCAATTGAAAGGGGAAGGGGCGCATGGGGAAATTCTCTCAATCGCCTTTGCCGGTGCTGGGCAGCATCAAGATGCAGGCGGGAAGGTCGAGCATTATGCTCCAAATACCACCAGTCGGATTATCTCAAAATCAATTAGCAAGAGCGGTGGCCGTTCTTCATATCGCGGTTTATTAAAAATTGCTGAGAATGCCACTAACAGTAAATCAAACGTCGTTTGCGACGCACTTTTGCTCGATGATAAGAGTCGCTCTGACACTTACCCATATATCGAAATTGATAATAAAGATGTGACAGTAGGTCATGAAGCATCTGTTTCAAAAGTGGGCGAGGAACAGCTCTTTTATCTAATGAGCCGTGGTATTAGCGAGGAGATGGGGAACACTTTGATTGTGAATGGTTTTATTGAACCGCTTGTTAAAGAGCTTCCTATGGAATACGCAATCGAACTAAACCGCCTCATCCAACTTCAGATGGAAGGCTCAATCGGCTAAAAGACTAGAGACAAGAGATGAGAGACAAGAGGACATTGCGCCTTGATCTCTCTACTCTTTACTCTCTACTCTCTTCTCAAACATGTTTACACAGGAAGCAGTAGAAAAATTATCAGCCCATCTGGGTGAACCAGACTGGATGCTGCAGAAACGGTTAGAAGCATTTGCTCTTTTAGAGTCGATGTCTGTACCAACGATTAGTGAAGAGCCTTGGCGTCGGACAAATATCCGTCGTTTAAAGCTTGATCAAATTGGTCCATCAGTCAATGGTGGCGGATCTCAAGAATTGCCATCACGGGTCAGAAATCAGCTGACCGAAACCCCGGCCGGTGGCGAAATCGTTCAGGTTGATGGCGACACGCTCTCTTATACAGTGAGCGAAGAGCTAACGGCGCAAGGTGTCATTTATTGTGACATGACAACGGCCGTTAATAATCATCCTGAATTGGTGCAAAAGTATTTCATGAGCCAGGCTGTTCCAGCCAGCGACGGTTACTTTGCAGCTTTGCACGGTGCATTTTGGCGGGGCGGTTCGTTTTTGTATGTTCCTAAAAACGTACAGATGGCGGCTCCCGTCCATACCTCATTGTGGAACGCAAGTGGCAAAACATTTACCCATACGTTGGTTGTTCTAGAGCAAGGATCAGAAGCGGTCTTTTCCGACGAGTTTGGCTCTGAAACGGGTAAAGGGCAATATTTGCACAATGGTGCTGTTGAACTGATTGTTGGTGACAATGCTAGTTTGACCTACGTGTCGATCCAAGAGTTTGGTGACAACATGTGGCAGTTCACCCACGAGCGCGGCCGGGTTGGCCGGGATGGCAAGTTAGACTGGATCATGTCAATTATGGGTACCGGCTTGATGAAAGCATTCCAGACGATGGAACTTGATCAGCCAGGTGGTTGGGGACGTATGTCCGGCCTCTTCTTTGGAGACAAGCGTCAGCATTTTGACCTTGATACCCAACAGAACCACAATGCGCATAATACGACCAGCGACTTGCTCTATAAAGGGGCGATGAAGCATCAGGCACGTTCAGTTTGGCAAGGGATGATTAAAGCGAAGAAGGAAGCGCAGAAAACCAATGGTTTCCAAGCGAACCGGAATCTTTTGCTCGAATCCAGTGCCCGCGCTGACTCAATTCCTGGCCTTGAGATTGAAGCGGATGATGTGGCATGTACTCATGCTACTACCGTCGGTAAGGTTGATGAGGAAGAATTGTTCTATCTGATGAGCCGTGGAATTCCTCGTGAATTGGCTCTGCGGATTATTGTTCAAGGTTTCTTTGATCCGATCATGCAACGTATTCCTTTTGAAGGAGTGCAACAGCGGATCGCTGAACAGATTATCGAAAAAGTTGGTTCACTGGTTGAGTAGAATGATGATAATTATGATCTGTTATTGCTGTTGTAAAAATTGATCTTTTAATTGTCAGGTTCTGTTCTGGTGAAACTAGGTAATATTAAATGAACAGCTACCCGACTCGGGTAGCTGTTTTTTTTTGTAGATTATTAGATGCCCCAACGAGGCGTTTCTGCGTTATGCAAAAAGCATACCGTAGATGTGTGTCGTTGACGTGTCTGCAACGAGGTAAAAATGGATAAAGGGTATACAAATCCTGAAGTATTGGTAAGTACCGAATGGGTCGCAGAAAACAAAGACAACGCTGGTGTCCGAATCATTGAATCGAATGAGGATGTATTGCTCTATAGCACGGGGCATATCCCTGGTGCGGCGCATGTAGACTGGATTCGCGATTTAAACGATGCGATTCGTCGTGATTATCTGAATTCTGATGAGTTTGCAGCGTTGATGGGTAAGAACGGAATCGGCCGGGATACGACTGTTATTTTCTACGGTGATAAAAATAACTGGTGGGCCACCTATGCTTTGTGGGTGTTTAAGCTTTTCGGACATGCTGATTGCCGTGTGATGGACGGCGGCCGTAAAAAATGGGCTGACGAAGGGCGTGAGATGACGCGTGATGTGCCTAGTTTTGACGCAGTTGAGTATCCGGTCCAACAACGGGCTGATTACAAGATTCGGGCTTTCCGTGATCAGGTTTTGGATCATATCCAAGCGGATCAGCCGTTGGTTGATGTGCGTTCGCCACAAGAATTTAGTGGCGAATTGCTTCACATGCCTGGTTCACCACAAGAAGGTGCGTTGCGTGGGGGGCATATTCGTGGCGCGGCTAGTGTGCCTTGGTCACGGGCTGTAGCGGAAGATGGCACGTTTAAAACGGCCGCTGAGCTGCGTGCGATCTATGAAGGTGAGAAGGGGCTTTCGCCAGATAAGAGTGTGATCGCATATTGCCGAATCGGTGAACGCAGTTCGCACTCATGGTTTGTGCTGACCTATTTGTTGGGTTACCCAACTGTGCGTAATTATGATGGCTCTTGGACGGAATGGGGCAACTTGGTCGGCGTGCCGATTGAAAATCCCTCGGCCGCTGGATAAACTCAGATTAAAGAAATAGAGAGGGAGTCTACACTTCTCATAGTCGAGGCATTTAAAGCTTGAAAAGAATTACCCAACCGTTGTTCTGGTTTTCAATACTTTTATACTTTGCTTTTCAAATACCGTTGTATGTTTGGGTTCAAACTGCTGAGTATGATGAAGCGATTTACTTGAATGTTGCACGAAGCATTAGCAAAACGGGGCTTGCTATGCGGACGATGGGTGAAGGCTTTTTGCATGTAGATCACCCGACACTTTATCAACATGGGATCGGGTTGCTTTATTATTTTTGGGGTGATCAAACCTTTGTCTTTCGATTGCTTACGAGCATTGCTGGGGCCGGTATCCTTGTGGTTGTATGGCGCATCGTTAAAGGCATAAAAGATGAATGGTCTGCATTTGTAGCTGTAATCATCTTGGCTGTGAATCCGTTTTTTCATCGATATGCGTTTTTTATTCGAGAAGAAATATCGATGTGCCTGTTTATCCTTTTGGCGATTTTTAACCTGATGAAAGATCACCAGGATTCAAACCAGAAAAAACATATCTACTGGATTTCTGCATGGCTAGGATTGGCATTTCTAACAAAAGAATTAAGCTTAATCTTTTCTGCATTTGCTATTCTTTATCTATTTTTGACCGGAACAAATCTTAAAGACCGATTGTTTCGGGCGGTTGTACCTACTACGGGAGTGGCGGTCGGATTTGGGGTGTGGGTGACTTGGATTTACCTGGTTGATCCTAGCCGTTTTCGAGCTGTCTTCTCCCGCTGGGCGGCTTTGATTGCAGGTGGTTCTGGGGGTGGCGGGTTTGATGTACAGGTTGCGGCCGGATGGCTAAAAATAATCACCACATCGATTTTAACCCCAACGATGGTTGCCATCTTTTTGATTGGTTGCTTGATGCTTGTTTATCAAAGTGTACGCTCAAAATCGGCCGACCGTTTCATTTGGTTTGTGGCGTTATACCCGTTTTTTGCAGTGGCTGTATCGTTGTTGATTAGCCTAAAGCGTGATCGTCACATCATGCCGATTATCTTCGTGACTGC
>JBLIMP010000379.1:0-4224 GCA_047638855.1 Cellvibrionaceae bacterium
TCAGCATTTCAGCTTTATCGCCTCACGAAAATAATTTCGTCATGGAATAAAAGCTGAAATGCTGAAAGCGAAGCGTGCTGACTAGCTGAAATGCTAATTAACTTTGCTTAATCTCTTTATTGTCCAAGAACGGCATCATTTCACGCAATTGTGCGCCTACCGCTTCTAATTTTGAGCCATGTCCGGCCGCACGGGCAGCCGTAAATTTCGGCAACCCTGTTTCATTCTCTTCGATCCACTCTTCAGCGAACGAGCCTGACTGAATGTCGGCCAAAATCTGTTTCATGGTCGCTTTCGTTTCATCGGTCACGATTTTCGGTCCGGCCGTGTAGTCGCCCCATTCGGCCGTGTTGCTCACACTGTAACGCATGTAGCTCAAGCCACCTTCGTACATCAGGTCAACAATTAGTTTTAGCTCATGCAGACATTCGAAGTAAGCAATCTCTGGCTGATAGCCAGCTTCAACCAACGTCTCGAATCCCGCTTGAACCAATGCACTTGCACCACCACACAAAACAGCCTGCTCACCGAACAAGTCAGTTTCAGTCTCTTCTTTAAAGGTCGTTTCGATGACACCAGCCCGGGTACAGCCGATTGCGTTGCCATATGCCAAGGCGGTTCCGAGTGCGTGACCGGTTGCATCTTGGTGAACCGCAACCAAACCTGGGGTTCCAACACCGTCAACATAGACTTCGCGTACTCGGTGACCAGGTGATTTTGGAGCCAACAAGCTCACGTCAACATTTTCTGGTGGCACAATTTGACCGTAAAGAATGTTAAAGCCATGTGCAAACATCAAAGTCATTCCAGCAGTTAGATTCGGTTTGATATCTTGCTGGTAGATTTTGCCCTGTTTGGTGTCTGGCAAAGCCAGCATCAGAATGTCGGCCGCTTTTGTAGCATCAGCCGTCGTCATCACTTTTAGCCCATCAGCTTCAGCTTTCGCCCATGATGCACTGCCATCGTACAAGCCTACAATCACGTTTTGACCAGAATCGTGCAAGTTCAATGCATGCGCATGCCCCTGGCTACCGTACCCGATGATCGCAATCGTTTTGCCTTTTAGAAGGTCCATGTTCGTATCTTTGTCGTAATAAATCTTTGCCATAATTTCCTCGTTTTGCAGACTTTTGTCTGCGTTTGTTAGTTTATTGGTTAGGCAGTTTGTTAGTTTGTTGGTTGGATCATTAATTAATAGGTCATGTACACACAACCAACCAACCAACCCACCCGCCATCTAACCAACCTACCCACCAAAATAAAAAAGAGCGAGATAGCTATTAAAACCATCTCGCCCAATCATTTCTACTTTGTTCCATTTAAGCGAGCCGCCACAGGTGCTGGCTCGCCTACTTGACGACGTGCTGAGCGTTCGACCGCTACAACACCGGTACTGACCATTTCGATAATGCCGAAATGTTGTAAATTTTCGATCAAGCTCTCAACACGTGCTGGCTTAGCCACCATTTGTACAATTAATTCGTCAACAGTCACGTCAACGATTTCAGCTCCGTGCAATTCAGCCATCTGAATCACCTCATGCCGATTTTCCCCGCTGGCTGCTACTTTGACCAATGCCAACTCCCGGAAAATCGCCGGTTTGTCAGTAACATTTTCAATTCTGGTAATGTTGATCAACTTGTCTAACTGAGCCTGAACCTGGAACACATCCCGTGCGTTTCCTTCTACCACAAAGGTCATCCGGCTGATCCCTTTTGTTTCGCTCCGGCCGACAACTAGACTGTCGATATTAAAATTCCGCCGCCGAAACAGCCCTGCAACCCGGTTTAAAACACCCGGTTTGTCTTCCATCCATGCGTTTATTGTATGTTTTTTGTTCATGGTCTTTTTTAGTAGTTAGTTACTAGTGGTTAGTGATTAGTTCTGGTTCGCAAATTACTAGTCACTAATCACTTCTTACTGTTTACTCCTCCGCCGTTATCGCCCGACGCAACATTTCGCCGTTGCTTTTGCCTGCTGGAACCATCGGATAAACGTGTTCGGCCGGAACCCGGAACTCAATAAAGTAAGGGCCGTCCGTCTCTTGCGCCGTTTGAATCGCGCCTTGAACTGAATCAACTTCACTCACCATCTGGCCCGGAATGCCATAAGCATCAGCCAGTTTGATAAAGTCAGGATTGTGGAGCGGCGTGCCAGAGTAGCGTTTTTCATAGAAAACGTCCTGCCATTGCTGCACCATTCCCAAAAAGCTGTTGTTAATCAAAGCGATTTTGATGGGAAGTTTTTGTTCCATCACCGTTTTGAGTTCGATCATCGTCATTTGGAAACCACCGTCACCGGCAACCACCCAAACTTCTTCATCCGGCTTGCCCATTTGGGCACCGATTGCGGCCGGCAGAGCAAACCCCATCGTGCCTAAGCCGCCAGAAGTCAGCAGACTGCGGCTTTTGGTGTGTGGGAAATATTGCGCTTCCCACATCTGGTGCTGCCCTACGTCGGTGACCACGATTGCATCACCCTGATTGGTAGCGTGCCATAGCGAGCGCATGATGTATGGGGCATGTAGATGCTCCATCTCTTGTGCCAACAGGTCACGATCAGCCCCTTCCGTTCTCCAATCGTTGATCTGTTCGATCCAGTCTGGATGCTCAGTCGCTTCAACTTGCGGGATCAGTTCACGCAATGTCATGAGCGCATCGCCTACAACGGGTGTGTCGATGTTTAAATTTTTCCCCATTTCGGCCTTATCAATGTCTATGTGAATGATTTTTGCTTTAGGGGCAAAGGTATCAAACGCACCGGTAAGGCGGTCGTCTAAACGGGCCCCAATAGCGATGAGCACGTCGCACTCTTGCCATGCAAAGTTGGTGTGGGCTTGCCCATGCATGCCGCCCCAGCTAATCGCCAGCGGGTGGGTAGACGGGATGGTCCCGATCCCCAATAGGCTGGTAGAAACTGGGATTTGGGCTTTTTCGGCCAACTCACGCAGTTCTTTCTCAGCCCCAGCCATTGTGGTGCCTTGGCCTGAAATGATAACCGGCCGTTCTGCTTCATTAATCAGCTTAGCCGCCCGGGCAATCGCCGCTGGCGAAGCGGCGGTTTTGGTCGGATTGTAGCCTGGCAGGTCGATCTCGATTGCGTCGTAGTCGAAGTTTTCCAAGACGGCATTCTGAACATCTTTGGTCACGTCTACCAACACGGGGCCTGGTCGGCCGGTCCGTGCAATGTAGAACGCCTCTTTGATCGCTTGTCCCAAATCTTCAACCCGGGTAACCAGATAGTTGTGTTTGGTGATCGGCAGGCTGACCCCAGCGACGTCGGCTTCTTGAAAGCCATCACGGCCTAGAAGGCTGTTTGGCACTTGGCCGGTAAACGCCACAACAGGGATTGAGTCCATGTTAGCGGTCGCCAGGCCGGTCATGATGTTGGTCGCACCAGGGCCAGAGGTTGCAATGCAGACCCCTACGCGGCCGGTGGCGCGTGCATACCCATCTGCCATATGCGAGCCACCCTGTTCGTGGGTAACCAATACATGATGGACCGGGTATTTATATTTTGCGTGGGCGTCATAGAAAGGAAGAATGGCTCCGCCGGGCATGCCAAAACAGACATCTACCCCTTCGGCGACCAGTGCTTCCCACATGATTTGTGCTCCGGTTACTGTTTTACTCATCGATACCTCTCTCTTTACTTTCTCTTTTTGAGAATCAGATAAATAACAGAATTAGCGGATCGCTTTCAAAGTTTATTTCGCCTGTGCCACCGAATGTTAAGGTCGATCCTGAGATCGTTGTGTTTCCGGCCGGTTGGACGATTTGCCTTGGGTGCGCGCCTGATGTTGCATGGGGTGCGAAGCTTGATTGCCCACCACAAACAGCCTGTGCAAACGACTTTGTTTGCCAGTTCTGATCGGGTCTGCTTGCTTTGCACCTATGTTTCATCATTCTAAAAGCTGTTTGGGGTTAGCTAGAAGTTTTTCCCATTCACTTTTTCTAGCTTAACACCTTAATTTTACATCTCAGCAGTGGCAATTTTGCCGATTTATGCTGAATCATTTTTATGCTGAACCTTTCGGCAATTTGGCAAAAAAAAACCGCCCTTGCGGGGCGGTCATGTTTTTGTTTCAGCTAACTTCTCTGAAAAAACTTACCCAGCAAGAATTTGGTCCGTGTTAATAATCACAAGGACGACAAGTAGAATGCTGAGGAGGACGAGAATTCCTAAAAAGTTAATCATAATTAGTTGCCTGAAAAATTTCAGAAG
>JBLIMP010000380.1:0-4219 GCA_047638855.1 Cellvibrionaceae bacterium
TAATAGGCAAACTTTCCCCAAATCGAGACATCTGGCACAAGCCAACTCATCACGAAGAGCAAAGCCAGCGGCACTGTAGCAACTATTAGCCAAATTTTGCGACGCCCAAAACGAGATTCTGTTCGATCACTTAGTTGCCCCATCAAGGGATCATTAATCGCATCCCACGGCTGTTTGATTAGAAATATCCAGCCGAGCAAAAAGGGTGATATGCCAGCCACATTGAGTAGAAATGGGGTAAATAAAAAGCCTATTGCTCCATTTACACTTGCGGCCGCCATGTCGCCAATGCCATAAAAAAGTTTTGTTTTAAACGAGAGTTTAGCTTTCATTTATTTGTTTCTTGCCCAGTTTATAAGTAAGGTATAGCTGAACTATAGCTCAGGTTTTTATTTTGGAGCAAAGATCAAATTCTAAGAATGATGACCAAGTGCATACATCATTTTTAGCAATCCAAACAAATGAGATATCAGTTTATCAAAGAGCACCAAGACCTGTACGGTATCGGGTTGATGTGCCGCCTGCTAAAAGTCTCAAGTAGTGGATATTACAACTGGCGTCAAAGAGTCGTCAGTAAGCGGGAGATGGCCAATCGAAAGCTCTTTGAGCCTATCTATCGAATATTCCATGAGAATCGACAAGTGTATGGCCCCATTCGCGTTTGGAAAGCTCTCAAGAAAGGCGAAGATATTGATACTCTTAATCAAGTAAATATTCAGGAAGCAAAAAGAGGTAAATACAAGATTTTTGTATTTACCTCTTTTGTTAATGACTACTAGACGTCAAAGTTGCCCGCTTATATTCACCAAAAAACCTATCAATTATTAGCCGCTTCAAACCGTAGCAATCCTTCAGGGCTCACACTAAACTCCGGCACATCTACACCAATCCCCCAGAAAATCGTCGGCCGATAAAGAAAAATCCACGGGGCATCGTCGTGCATGATGGCATAAGCCTCACGATAAAGGGCTTGGCGAGCCTCATCATCAACTGTTGCACTCGCCTTGTCTAACAGCGCGTTCACGGCCGAATTGTCATACCCTTGCCACCACGGACCCGCGACATCGGAGTTGATCTTTTCACGCAAAACCCGGTAGGTGCTTAACGGACTCGAATCAAAACAGCAAACATCATGAATACGTTTATCTTTAACCATGTGGGCATAAGCCGGCCGATCATCATAATGATGCAAAGTGACTTCAATGCCTACTTCTGCAAGATTTTGTGCAATCATCTCACCCAACAGAGGTGATTCGTTCGGCAAAATCATTGGAATATCGATATCTAGTTTGCCGTTAAACCCATCTGCTTTTGCCATCGCCACCAACTCACCCGCTTTAGCCCGATCATATGGGTACGGCCGGACGGCCGGATCGCAGCCGAAATGCAGATCGGTAAGCGGTCCGCTGAGCGGTGTGGCGGCCCCATTGTGGGCCGTATCAATCATCGCTTGCACGTCTACCGCATAGTTCAACGCCTGGCGTATCCGTTTGTCCACACCCGGCCCCTTCATGCAATTAATCAAAAATGCCACGCACAAGTTAGACTCATGCGCCAATGCTTGGGGACTCAATTCGGCCGCAGTGTTTTGCGACAACGCACTCACTAAGTCAGCTTTACCGGCTTTAAATGCGGCCAATCGCTTCGCTTCATCCGGCTCTGCTCGAAAGATGAGGGGTTCAACCGATGACGGTTGGCGCACGGCCGATTTTTCAAATGGCTCTAGAACAACCTCATCTTTGTCACTGCTCACCATACGATAAGGGCCACTGCCAACAAACACGTTTGGGACATCAGGCAGCACCGCTTTTGGCATAATGGGGATCGCCATTAACAGCTCGCATAGGTCAGCCATCGGCCGGGCGAGCTGCATCTCAAACGTCTGTTCATTGATCGCTTTTAGCGTTGCGTCCCCCAAATAGCTGGCCCACACCCCTTCTGTTCCCAACTCGCCACCTACGGCCGGATCACACGCTCGTGTGATCGAGCCCACAACATCGTCGGCCGAAAAACGATCTCCATTATGAAAGACAATGTCGTCTCGCAGAACAAATGTCCACGTACACGCATCGGCCGATACCTGCCAACTTTTGGCCAGTTGTGGCACAAATTTACCGGTCAAATCACGGCGGACCAGCACGTCAAATACGGCGGTGTACATGTTGAGACGGTCTTTAAAATCGGTGCAGATATGAGGGTCTGCGAGGGTTAAGGTGGGTTGGAGAATGATCATAGTGAAAAGTGAAAAGTAAGAAGTGATAAGAAGTGATAAGAAGTGAAAAGTACTTAAAACTGCTCACTTCTTACTAAAACGCTGGCTATTGGTCTCGTGCTAAAAAGTCGCGCACAATGTCCATATATTCTGTGCGGTCATGGTTATTGTACAACGCCATTCCCATCCGCACAGGATCGCCAAAGAAATAATATTCATAGTGTGCTTGGCGTGCTGCAAATGCGGACAATGCGGTATCCCAAGCCAGCCGGAAAAGCGGGATGCGGTCGGCCGCTTCCTGATTGGCCGATTGATAATAGCGGTTGATTTCTTCAGCCAGCGGCCCGTTCATATCGGCTTCAGTCGGCATTGCGACCAAGCCAGATGCGCCTAGTTTTTTGATAATGTCAGCCATTTCCGGATACAGTTGCGGGTAGAGGTTCCGGCTGGCATCAAGCGGATCCTTAGCCGGGGTCATCACCCCGTACTCGTTCGGTTCAGCCTGCATTTCGGCCGCAAAACGGAACGCCTTCATCGTTTCCAAATTGATCCAGATTTTAGAGATTTTTTCCTGCACATGCTGAAACTGCCCAATTCCAATCGACTCAGCCATCATCGAAGCCAAACCTAACAAATATTCAGTTTTGGCAATGCTTTTGCACAGCACCTGATGGGCCATATGCCATACTGTGCCGGTAGCTGCATAAGCTTGGTTACAAATCGCAACATCCCGATACATGAAAACCCGTTCCCAAGGGACAAACACATCGTCAAAAAAAACAACAGCGTCCATTTCTTCATACCGTGAGCCTAAAGGGTGATCGTAGCGGCTTTGACCATAGTCCATCGTTTCACGACATTGAAATTTAAGCCCATCTGTATTATTTGGAATCGAGAAGCCAAACGCATACGGGGCATCATCTTCTGGACTGCGTAAAAGCGTAGATGGGAACACCATAATCTCGTCAGAAATCGGCAGAGTTGCCAACATTCGCGCCCCTTTAATCACAATGCCAGCATCAGTCTCTTCTTTAACACGGGCGGCCAGAAACGGGTCTTTTTGTTTGGCCGCACTCACCCCACGATTAATCTGTGGGTTGATGAGGGTATGGGTTAATGACAAGTCGTTTTCTTGAATATAACTGTGATAGTTTTTCATGTTCTGAGCAAAATCATCGCTCTGAATTTTCAAAAAGTCAGCACTGCCTGCATACCCGGCCATCGATCGATTGATATAGTCGGGCATGCGTCCCATCATCCCCAATGTAAATTTGCCACGTTCGTACATCATGTCGCCAATGCTGGTGAGTTCTTCCCGAGTGCGTGGGATTTGGAAGGTTTTACTGACCAAGTCGCCGGTGTCTGGTGATTCAAACAGGGCTGTTTCTTTGTGCTCCCATTGATGATCATACAGGCTGGCAAGGCTATGAACGCCGTTCATAATCCCTGGTTCGGTGGTGATGTCTTTGATTTTTTCACCCCGATGATACAGGGCGGGCGGTTGCTCTTTTAAACGTTGAATAACTTGTTCTGCTGTTCTGGCGGGCATGTTTTTCTCCTAATAATCGGTTTTTAGCGATCAATGATCACGGTTTGGTTTAATGTGCAGATAGATGATAGGTACCTTTTGCATAAATGATTGACTAAAAGTGCAAGAAAACAAAAACGGCCGTGTGCGATTGCTCACACACGGCCGCTTACTTAAAATCATCTAAGCTACCGGTCAATCGCTAATTTTTCGCAATAATCGGCAAATACCAGATACCAATAACTTCCATTTGAACAGGTACCTCGATAGTTGGTTCATCGGGGTCATTGCTGTTGACACACAACGTATCGGTATATGTTCCCACAGGTAACCCTGTTGAATCAAACGACACGATCAGATCGGTTGAACCTGGAGATAGTGTGCCGGAGCCAGGACTCACATTAAGCCAACTGATATCACCTACGACCTTACAGCTTTTTTCAGGTGATGTGATCAGAGACACATTATCAAGAAGCATA
>JBLIMP010000381.1:0-4208 GCA_047638855.1 Cellvibrionaceae bacterium
GGTCACATCGTCAGGTGAATTTGTTTTTTTACTGCAAAGCCGTGGCTCCTAAATGCTTCAAATCGGCATTCTCAACATATTCGGGTATAATTGAATTTCCCGCATATCTTCTATTAACAATAAATAATAAACACGCATTTACAAGACTGCTGATTAGCATAGAGATAAACATCCCTAATAACCAGTCTGATAAGTTAAATAAGGAATCTTTTATGTTGAAAAAATTGGACAAACTTGCCTCAAGAGGACAATCAATTTGGTACGATAACATCTCTCGTGTGTTGCTCGACTCTGGCGAAATGGAAAAGCTAATTGTTAATGGTGTTCGGGGGATTACTTCAAACCCATCTATTTTCGAAAACGCAATTGCTAAAACAACAGACTATGATAAGGACATTTTAGCCGCACCTAAAGATGCCTCAGCTGAGTCTGTATACGAATCACTCGTATTTTCAGATATCGGTCGCGCGGCCGATCTACTACGTCCAGTTTATAATGGTACCTTAGGAAAAGACGGGTATATTTCTCTGGAAGTTAGTCCAGAGCTAGCCCACAACAGCGACGGGACAATTGAAGCAGCCCGTCGTTACTGGCAAATAGTTGATCGGCCAAATCTCATGATCAAGGTGCCAGCCACGCCCGATGGTATTAGCGCCATTCGCCAACTCGTGGCCGAAGGGATCAATGTAAATGTGACTCTGCTCTTTTCAACCACCGCATATGAAATGGTTGCAGAAGCTTACATCGAAGGGCTAGAAGCACGACTAGAGGCCGGTTTCGATATCAGTGATGTGCATTCCGTTGCTTCATTCTTTGTTAGCCGGGTTGACACTGTCATCGACAATCAATTAGATGCAATGAACAAGCCTGCACTTAAAGGCAAAGCGGGTATCTCCAATGCCAAAATCGCCTATGGAAAATTCCAAAAAATCTTTAACAGTCCTCGCTGGGAAAAGCTAGTACGGGCAGGTGCTAACGTGCAACGGCCGTTATGGGCTAGCACTGGAACCAAAAACCCTGACTATCCTGACACACTCTATGTAGATAATCTAATTGGCCCTGATACGGTAAACACGGCTCCACCAAAAACCTATGAGGCTTTTATCGATCATGGCAAAGTAGACACCACTGTGGTTGCGGTCCAAAGAGCTGGAATTGAAATGGGGATTTTAAAAGCGGCTGGAATCAGCATTGAAGATGTAACAGATCAGCTTTTAACTGAGGGTGTTCAGAAATTTGCTAAAGCCTTTACCTCTCTCCTTGCAAGTGTCGATAAGAAACGGAACATCTTAGCAGCGACAGACTAAAGTAAGACCACCTCAACTTGATTAGCCGTTTACAGAAAGGCTAATCAAGTTGGCGTTGTGAAGCGATCTAGAGAATTTCTTTGGACAATTCATTCTTTTAGCTCGCCTTATGAACGGAAATTTAATAAAACAACGAAGTTGTCTCACCGTTCTTTCTAAGCTGACGATGCAATTCCCTGTTTTACGGGATCCCCCTTGAGGGGATACAATCGTCAGTCCTTAGCGGCCCAAATAAATCAGCCTGCTTGTAAGCATAATTAGGTACAATGGGAGCCTATGGTTTGGACGCGCGCAATCATTCATTTAGACATGGATGCCTTTTTTGTAAATGTGCATCTGCTTGAGCATCCCGAAGATCGTGGGAAGCCGATTGCGGTTGGAGGCAGCCCAACCGGCCGGGGGGTTGTAGCCAGTGCTAGCTACGAAGCACGTCAATTTGGAGTCCATTCAGCCATGCCTAGTAGCCGCGCCTTAAGGCTATGCCCTAACATCAAATTTGTACGTCATAATTGGAATCTAATCAAAGAGACATCTTCGGCCGTCATGGCGGTGTTAGGCGAGTATGGCCCTTTAGAAAAGATGAGCGTCGATGAAGCGTATGTCGATGTCTCACATTATCCTGATCCTGAAAGCGTTGCGTTGATCATGCGTGAAAGAGTTAAATTCGAGACAAGTTGCCCAGCATCTGTTGGCTTGGCAACCAGCAAACTCGTTGCAAAAATCGCCTCTGATTATGACAAACCTGAAGGTTGTACGATTGTTCTACCAGGTGACGAAGCATCTTTTATGGCCCCCCTACCTGTTCGGGCGATTTCAGGCATCGGCCCCGCCACAGCAGCCAAGCTGGCCGCATTTAATATAGAAACCTGTGGCCAGTTAGCGGATAGCGATTTTGAATCGTTACAATCGAGCTTTAAAAATCAGGCTGAGTCTCTCCTAAAACGGGCGAAGGGAATCGATCATCGCAAAGTTGAAGCTGACCCTGGGCAATCGAAAAGCATTAGTCAGGAAAATACTTTCAACAACGATGTTGATGATCGGGATTATCTGTATGATCAAATTAAGAGCATGTCAGAATCGATTTCACAATCATTGCGGCGCAAAAACTTAATTGCTCATACGGTGCAATTAAAATTTCGTTGGGACGATTTTACGACTTTCACAAGACAGCGTAGTGTTGAAAACGGCATTGATTCAGCCCGGGAAATTGAGCGCTTGGCCATCGCTGTTTTTGACGGTTTTTGGGAGGGTGAAAAACTACGACTGATTGGTGTAGGCGCCAGCAACATTATTGAGCCAACCGGCCGACAATTAGAGCTATTCCCCGATCTTGATTTGTCTACTTATAGCTAAGTACAACTGTAACTGGCCGGCCGTTAATCAAAGCTAAAACCCAAACGCTCTAATTCCGGCCGCAAATTTGTTCGGCGTGCTTCACTTAACTGATTAGAGAGTGGGCCGGTCCAAGCCGCATCATCTAAATTATTGCCTCGTGCATTGTAATGGTCAGCCAATGCTCGATCATAAGCCGCCAGCTTCTCAGATTGACCACTCACATTATAAGATTCATAATGGACAACCAGGTCATCAGCCAATCGGGGTTTTTGTGCGGGGCGAGCTTCCTCATTTGGCCAACCTAGACACATGCCGAATACGACATAAACACCATCAGGAAGCCCCAATGCTTTTGCAACCTGTTCTGGCTGATTACGCATACCACCGATCATCACGGCCCCTAATCCTAAAGACTCAGCGGCCGTATTGGCTGACATACCGACGAGTGCAGCATCTACCGATGAAACAAGCGTTGTCTCAAAACCACGTACAAGTTCCTTTTCATGCATCTCACAAGCAACTGCTAAGCGGCTAATGTCGGCGCAAAAAGCAAAAAAGACTGGGCATGTTTCCACATGCTTCTGGTTACCGGCCAAAACAGCTAGTTTTTTCTTGGTATCAGGATTTCGTACCACAACAACACTATAAGTTTGATAATTGCTACTGGTCGGTGCACGACGTGCAGCACCTAGAATTGTTGTCACCATTTCGGCTGATACATCTTTGCCTAAAAAGCCTCGAATCGTGACATGTTTATTTTGAACATCAATTGTTGAAGTAGAATTTGAAATCATCATAGTTTGGTTTTCTAAGGTTTCTTACAGCTCGATTTATTTATTCGACAGCTCTCTAAAATGGTAAATTTTTATCTTTTTATCAAAGTATGGCTAGCTCGCAATCTGCTGCTAGTTTTCTTCTTCTTCGCGAATCGTCATACGGGTTGTTTTTTCCGGATATTTACCTAGCATTCCTGTAAAAAATTCACGAATTTGATCCATATCAGTTTTGATATTTTCTGACAATATGATTGGTTTATCACTAACTCCCATACTGCGTGTCCCAAAATCAAGAAAGGCAAAATAGATCGGCAAGTTAGCTTCTTTTGCAATATGATAAAACCCGCTTCGCCAACCATCTCGTTTGCCCCGGGTTCCGGCCGGAGCTAATAACAAGCCGACGCAATCGCGCTGATTTACCATTTCAACTACTTCATCCACTTTGTTCGCGCCTGCCCCAGCCAGTACCGGTATTCCACCGGCCCATAAAATCAGCGGGCCAAAGATGCCGTCAACATAAGTTGATTTCACCAGAAAATCAGGTCTAAACCCTAAGCTAAACGCAGCCAGTACCATCCAGAACCCATCCCACATAGATGTGTGTGGGGCTGCAAGACACATGAATTTCTTTTCGACTGGCAATTCGCCTACCAAGGTCCAACCAGCAGTTTTTAGAATCAATCGGGAAGCTTTAGTTAAAAATGGAGACATAAGCGGTAAGAATACATGGTTCCTATTATAATTTGTGAAAATCGAATCCCCTTCTTACCGTTTGTACTTATTTAAAAAG
>JBLIMP010000382.1:0-4189 GCA_047638855.1 Cellvibrionaceae bacterium
CCATGGCCGCGCAAATTAGGGGCAACGACATAATAGCCTTGCTCAGCCAGCCTTGGCCCAACCCGTATCCAGCTCTGGGCGTTTGATGTGACACCGTGGATAAGAACGGCCGAACGTTCGGCCGTAGGGTCGCCCCAAGTTAACGTATGCAGTTTCATAACGCCCCTCCGGTCCATTCAACCATTTGTGTCCATAATTTGCCATAACCGTCCCAAGCAAGAAATTCGGGCGGTGCCCAATGTGGTCCACAATCAGAGGCGAAGGCGACAGCACGCCCTTTCTGATGTGTCCAAGCCGCAATGAGTGGGTCATCGCCGACTGTTGCCACCACGCTCGCTTCCGGCTTAGCGATGATTTGATTGTAGCCGAGCAACCCGGGCCATTCGGCCGACAATCCCGCAACAATAGGATGGTCGGCTAGTTGGACCTTTGGAGAAACACCTTCTGGCACTTCGACTCGATCGTCTCTTTCATGCATCGTGACGGGCAACACCTCTTCAACCGGACTCTTGGCATATCGGGCTTTGGCATCGATACCTTGGAACGTCATGTAGCCGCCAACCATCATCAGTCCGCCACCATTTTTAGTGTATTCGCGGATTAATTTGAGACGGTTTGGCATGCGCATCGATTTATTGAAGGTATTTGGGTGCAGAAGTAGCGTATTTGTGCCAATGTCGCTCAGCATCACCACATCATAGCTTTGCAACTCTTCCAGTTCTGTTGGGAATTTTGTTGATGCGATATGACTGGGCATGTGGGTGACCGTGTGGCCGTTTTGTTCAAGTGCGTCTTTTAAGGGCCCTACCCCTTCTTCGTAAAACGTTGTGGTGAATATGTCGAATCCTTTTTGATGAATAGTCATCGATTCCCATGATTCACCTGCAATCAGTACACGTAGTTCTTTTGTCATATTAAGAACCTCCTTTTTATTTTTAATAGTATAAGCTAGTGCTTCGTCACAGCCTGATTTTAGGATAAGCATATCTTTGACTAACCCTAATCTTTAAATGTGACAGTGCACTAGTGGGCTAAAGCATCCAGGTTTGGCTGCATAAGTCGAAATCTTAGATTGATCAGAGCTCCCGTAAAATCATATCTGCACACTTTTCACCAATCATGATGGCAGGCGCATTTGTATTGGCGTTGATTAGCTTTGGCATAATTGAGGCATCAGCGACACGCAATCCCCTGATACCATGAACTTGTAGACGCTCATTAACAACGGCCATCCGGTCTTGCCCCATTTTGCAACTCCCTACCGGATGAAAAACGGTTACGGCCCATTGCCTAATGTAGTCGAGAATTTCCGCATCACTTTGTACCTCTAAGCCGGGCACTATTTCTTCTCCACGGTAAGGAGCCAGTGCGCTTGCGCGGGCAATCTGACGGCTAATTTTTACAGCCTTAACCAATATATCCCTGTCTCTTTTCTCTGATAGTAAATTCGGATTTATTAAGGGTGCTTCATTCGGGTCGGCCGACCTCAGACTTATTTCGCCAACGCTTTTGACATTCGACAAACCTGGATGCAGATTAAACCCGTGAATATTATCAAACTCTGACGAAAAAATGCCGACAGCCGGTACAAAATGAAATTGAATTTCGGGAAGAATCGAATCGGCATTGAACTTGATAAAACCACCCGCTTCGCCACGGCCAGATGTCAACAACCCTCGTTTTTCATTTTTATAGCGAGCCTGCTCCGTGGGACTATTAGCCTCTAGTAAAGAAATCGGCTGTAATGATTTATAAACATGTGGCACGATAATGTGCTCTTGTAAGTTCTGCCCTACTCCGGGAAGGTCAAAAACCACATCAATCCCGAGGTCTTTCAGCATCTCTTTCGGCCCAATACCAGACAACATAAGGAGCTGGGGTGAGTTGATCGCCCCACCACAAACGATGACTTCCCTGTGCGCCTGCACGGTATGCTCCTGTTGTTCATGAGCATAAACGGCACCGGTACAACGCGAGCCATCAAAGGTCAGACGCGAGACCTGAGCAAATGGTATTGCGGTTAAATTATCCCGTTTTAAGGCTGGTTGGAGATAAGCCACGGCTGTACTTTGGCGGCGACCATCCTTCTGCGTGACCTGATATAGACCAAAACCCTCTTGTGTTTTCCCGTTAAAATCAAGATTTGCCGCGTAACCGGCCTCGACAGCAGCACGCACAAAGGCGATAGAAAGCGGATTGGGATCTCGCATATCTGCTACGTTCAGAGGGCCATCTTCCCCATGGAACTCAGATGGTCCTCGTTCCTGGTGCTGCGCCTTCTTAAAATAAGGCAACACGTCTTCGCAGCCCCAGCCTTCATTCCCCAGTTTAGCCCAGCCATCATAATCTGATCGATTGCCACGCTGATAGATCATGGCATTGATCGAACTAGAGCCACCAAACATTTTGCCACGTGGCACAGGTAACTGACGGTTATTACAATGAATTTGCGGTGTTGTCTCATATGCCCAATCACGCTTGGTGCCTAAAAGCGTTGGCCATAAAGCCGGTGTATGGATGGCTTCATCGTCATCTGGCCCTCCCGCCTCAAGAACTAAGACGCTGATGTTAGGATGGGCAGACAATCGTTCGGCTAAGACACAGCCTGCTGAACCAGCGCCGATTACAATATAGTCATACTTTTGCATGAAATCTCCTTCCGATAAGATCACGTATTCTGTTTATACCTTCAACCTGCGCATCAGTTTTCATGAATCGGCCATAAAGCTGATAGATAATTCGCATGCCACCTCGCTACCATTTTCTCAATAAATTAATCGACAAATTGATCGACTGCCCCTTGCCTGAGAGCGTCGTAGCAAATCGTGATCGTACTATACGTTCTGAGTTGTCATTCATCGGTTAGTGCATGATAATTGGTTCACTTATAGAACCACTATACCACTGAGTATCAATTTTTGGCAGGTCGATTTCGTGGCTTTTTCTTATGAGAAACCTAGTTTTAAGATCGACTGTTTGCGTAAGAATTGCTGGATCATTCGGCCGAAAATTATGAAAATTATTACCCAAGGAATCCTCAACCACAGCCAGGCAGATAGCGACCACGCCATTCTAACAGGGCCTTCCCTCACGGTGCTGACTGACGGAACGCTACTAGCCCTCTATCGAGCAGGTACCGGAAAAGATACCCCAGACGGGCATATCGAGTTACGTCGTTCAATCGACGGGGGTAACAGTTGGCAACCGCCAGAACACCCATTTCCAAGTCCGATCATCAGCGGCGTCGTCGGCTCGCTTCGACTTGCTTACATCACTGAAATCGCAAAGGGGCAGCTCATCGCAGCCGCGCTGTGGATTGATCGCGGCACTTATCCAGGCAAGCCGCTATTTAATGGTGAGACGGAGGGCTGTTTGCCGATGTCGGTTCTCGTAGCAGATTCGGCCGATAATGGGCAAACCTGGTCCACATGGCGCGTCGTACCGGTGCCTGATGACATCGGCCCCGCTAGCCTCACCAACACAATTGTCAAATTGCCAGACGGCATTTTGGCACTCAGTATCGAATCGAACAAACATTATCTTGATGCGGGCAAATGGCAACAGCGGGTTGTGATGCTGTTTTCGGCCGATAATGGGCAAAACTGGAGCACACCCGTCAACTCAGGATTTGATCCGAGCGGTCGCACCTTTAATTGGGATCAACGTGCGGCCGTTTCCCCCGACGGGCGACTCGCTACGTTCACATGGACATACGATAGTCAGGAACAACGCTATCGGAATATCCACCGCCGCATCAGTTCAGATAGCGGGCACAGTTGGTCGGTTGCAGAAGATTTAGGGTTTGCCGATCAGGCAGCACATCCAGCCATTTTGCCAGATGGTCGCGTTGTCTTGGCTTGGGTTGATCGCTTTGGGTCGCAGTCGATTCGAGCGCGGATTGCGGCTGGTATTGCCCAGCCGTTTGATCCAGCAAGCGAAGTTGTGATTTATGAACACAATTCGGCCGAAGCAACAGCCATTGTTGACACAGGCGACCTGCTCGAAACAATGGGGCTCTGGTCGTTTGGCCTACCCTATGCAGAAGCGTTACCCAACGGCGATGTTCTTGTTGTGTACTACGCTGGCTCAAATCTCGCGATGGACATTCGGTGGTGTCGCCTCAGACTGTAATAGCCGGAGGCGTTGCTGAAGAGATTGACAGTTCATGATAGTTATTATGTTCGAGAGC
>JBLIMP010000383.1:0-4154 GCA_047638855.1 Cellvibrionaceae bacterium
TGATCAGCACAGCGGTGACCAGTGACCAATGATCAATAGCCAGTGGGTTTGTTGCCCGTTGACCACTATTCTCTACTTGCAAACTCATCCATTTCAATAAAAAGTAAAACCCCAACGCCGCCAGCAACGTTGTCAAACTGCGAATATTTGTGGTCGTGGCCTGGCTCCAAAATGTTGTACTTGTACCCAGCAGGATGGCGGCACTCGCGCCGCCAATTGAAGCAAATAACTCGGCATTTCTTGTTTTGAAACGGGGCAGCTCGCCCATTATCAGCGGCATTATCCCTAATGTGCAGCTAGAGATCAAAACAGAAAGAAAGTTGAGATTGCTGGCAGGCGAGCCAGGTAGTTGTGTGAAAAGCCACCCAATTAAGATATAGAGGGGAAAACCAGGCGGGTGGGCAATTTGTAGCTGGCTTGCGGCTAATTGAAATTCCCCACTATCTGCAGGCAGAACACCCGGCCGGACCGTTGCAAGGTACAAAAATAAAAATGTCGCAAATATCGCGAGTGAGACAACTTTCTTCATCACCTGTGATTATACCGACGATGGTGATTAGATGGGACGATGGCTCTGTTTTGTCATTTATTTAGGCGCAAACCGGGTTCAAGCATGCATTTCATAACAATGGCTCAAATATTCAACCCAATCTTCCACCGATTCTGGGGCAGCAAGATTATTTGTACTATTCGTCAAAGTCTCAGACACCGTTGTCATTACCGCTTGAACACGCCGTCGCACTTCTAATTCTGTGGCTTCGTGGTTCATCACAAACTGCAACAGTTGGTTTCCTATCGTTAAAGAGCTATTTTCTAGAAGGAGCAATTCCCCAAACCCAGCCAAAACACTTAATTTGCACGCTGTATTAGAATCCCCTAACAACGCATCATTGAAATATTGTATCGACTGGTGCAGGTTTCCTTTAGCAAGAGCGATCCGGCCTTGTTCTTTCACATAAACGCAAACAGATAGATTCATCTGTTTAAATAACTTGATGCATTCAAAACAAAGGTCTTCGGCCGTATCATAATCTTGCTGCTCTATAGCAACCTTTATAAGATTGCCTAGGGCCTCACCCCGGCCGCGTCGGTTCCCCGACTGTTCATAATAGACCAATGCTTTTCTCCCTGCATTTTCGGCTTCCTCAATTTCCCCTTCATTCAATGCGATATGGGCCAGATTATTCCATACAGTACCAATACCATTCAAATTTTGAATTTCTTTATTAATACTCAAGGCATCTTCAAGCAATATTTTGGCTTTTGGGAAATCTTCGATTTGCGTTTGAATAAATCCAAGGTTAGTTGAAATAATCGCCAAACCATATAAATCCCCTAATCTACGCCTTTCTTCCATTCCGCATTCAAGCCAACTTATCGCCTGACTCGTCTGTCCATCTTGAAGACTATAAAAAGCAATCCAATTAGAAATCTCAGCAACAAGCCAACCTTGGTTAATCTTTTTTGCAATTTCATAGGCCTCTTTCCACATAGCCGGGGACTCCGATGTATCCATCCGGGCCGCTCCAAGCTGGCAAAGTGTAAAAGCGATTTCTTCAGGAACTTTTAGTTCACGTGCAAGTTTCAGACATTCTTGCAGAATTGCCAGAGCTGCTTCGTTTTCACCAACGAAGCGCGAATAGGCACCTAGACGAGACATCATTTTTAGCTGAACTAAGCCATTGCTCCCTCCCATCGTTACTGCAAACGTGGCCCGACGAATTAGCACAATTCCCTCTTTTTGACGGCTACGCATCAGATAAAACCAATACATTCCATCGACCCAAGTTTCGATTAAACTAAAGTCTTTTATCTCTATAGCGGTATTCAAAGCGATGTCAATATTCGCTAAACACCATTCAATGCCGCCAAGGGATTTAACTTGATCCCCGCCAATCAGCCCCGGAGTCAGCTCTTTAAGATGATTGAGATAATAGCCGGCATGTGCCTCTTTTATCGCTTGTTTTTTCTCATTCGGCATTCCATCAAACTTTTCGGCCGCAAACCAACGCAATAGCTCCTGCATACTATACAAACCGCTTTCTGGGGAGCGACGCAATAATGATTTATCGACCAAACTATTTAAGGTAAGCAACGAAGCTCCAACGACTCTCTCAATCGCCTCACGTCGAAATCCGCCGCGAAAAACTGATAATCGGCATAATGCATCCCGTTCTAACTCATTGAGCAATTGCCACGAATTCTCAGAGATATTTCGAATACTGCGATGCCGCTCAGGCACATCTCGAATGTGTGTCTCCAGAAAGCCCATCCCATTTGCCATTTCGTCAACAATTTCAGCCGCTGTCAACATAGTAACCCAACCTGCGGCCAGTTCAATTGCTAAAGGAGAACCATCAATCAAGTCGAGAAGCTTGTCTATTGCAACCGCCTCTTCTTCGTTTGGCTTATAGTCAGACTGAATACGTTGCGCCGTTTGGGTAAAAAGCTCAAAAGATGCTTTTTTCGATAGCCCGTTCAATGAAACACATTGCTCATCTCTTAGATTTGCCCGTTCACGTGAAGTGATCAAAATCTGAACCTGTGGAGAATCTTTTAAGAGTCTTGGCAGTAAATCAACCCCAGTGATAACTTGTTCAAAATTATCAATCACCAAAAGCATATTTTTATTGGTTAAATAGTCATTTAACTGTTGAACTGGAGCTTCAGAGCCAAAGAATTGGAATCTTAGTGCAGAAGCGATTGCGGCCGTAATATTGTCTGGTTTTTTGATATCCGTTAAATCGACAAAATAGACCCCATCATAGAATGTTTCATTTAGCGAATAGGCAATTTCAACCGCCAAATGGGTTTTCCCAATTCCACCCGCCCCTTGTAATGTAATTAAACGACAATTGGGATCTTTAATTAATTTTAAAATTTCAGCTTTTTCTTTGCTACGCCCTAATAATCGTCCAAAATCAGGCAACGATGGCTCTCGCTTAGACCGAAATTCACTATCATCAATCGTCTGCATGTAACGTGTTGTTGCTAACGAACTTTCTGATGTCCCATCAAGAAGGTTGCGGAGCTCAGATTCAATTAAAGCCATCGAAGGGATGCGCAGATATAAATCCTTCGTCAACATACGATAGATTAAATCTGCCAAACGATCCGGAATATCAGGATTAAGTTGCTGGATATTCGCCGGTGGCTCGCGCATAATGGCCAACATAAGCTGCATCGGGTTTTGTTGGCGAAACGGCCGGACCCCTGTCAACATCTCGAACAACAATACTCCAAATGACCATATATCGGCCCGATAATCAACTGTATGTCCTCGGCAAGACTCTGGGCTCATGTAAGAGTAGGTCCCAATTACCATACCCGTCACCGTCAATCGATAAGTATCATTACTCTTAGCCGCACCAAAATCTGTTAAGCGTGGCTCCCCATCCATTGTCATAATAATATTGGTGGGTTTTAAATCGCGATGAACAATACCCATTTCATGGGCTTCTTGCAGTGCTCCGGCTAAATGCAAACCGACTTCAAGTGCTTGTTTAAACGGTAACTTCCTATCCTGTTGTTGCTTCATTAAGGCAGATAAAGTTCCACCACCTACATACTGCATGATTAGAAAGTAGTCGTCCTCATGTTGAATCGCCTCATATACCCTCACCACGGCAGGGTGCAACAGTCTTTTTTGAATATCGCCTTCACGCAAAAAACGCTCCACAACATCAGAACCGGGAGAAATAAGCTCTCGTTTAAGACGCTTGATCGCGACATCATGTCCTTCGACCAAGTCTGTCCCAAGATATATATCGCCCATTCCGCCATGACCAATGATGCGATCAATACGGTAACGTGTCGCTAAAATCCGTCCAATATCCATTTGTTTAGGGGTGTGCTTAGAATAAAACTCTTCCTTAATGTGTGCAAGGTCTCATATTCAACTTCCGAAATAACTGGAGGCTTACAGAATAGAAATGGTTCGAGTTTTCTGTTTTGATTAAAAGATATGGCACATGATAAACGAAAATATTTAAAACTTGGCAGGACTTCCTGGCTAATTTGATAGAGAAAAGTAGGACAAAAGCACCTGTTTCTTCAATCTAGAGTTAACTCTTAGAAAGAAGAATGCAATTTATCAGTATGAAATGTAAAATCGTATTGCTCCTCATTTTCAAGTCTCTAAAGCTATAATAATT
>JBLIMP010000384.1:0-4107 GCA_047638855.1 Cellvibrionaceae bacterium
TGAATCAGCAGAGACATCGGCTGAACCAGCGGCCACGGCCGAAGTTGCGTCAACAGAACCTGTTGAATCGTCTGCTGAACCGCAACTAATAATCGAACCAATTGAAGTCACCTATTTCACCCCGTCTCAACAAGAAGGGCCCTATTACCCAACACAAAAGTTAGCCGACCAAGACAATGATCTAACCGTTGTAGACGGTGCGGTCGGATCTCCAGATGGAGCCATCCTAGAGTTTGAAGGTCGTGTGTATAACTCCGCCGGGATGCCGCTTGAGACGGTAACGGTTGAAATTTGGCAAACAGATGGGGCTGGAATTTACTTGCACCCTCAAGACCCTTCAACTGACAATCGAGATCAAAACTTCCAATTTTATGGCGAAAGTGTGACAACGGCTGACGGCCGGTATTCATTTCGAACAATTATGCCAGTGCGATATGAACCACGGCCGGTTCACATCCATGTCATTGTGCGGGCCGATGGGCAAAAGCTGCTCACCACCCAGTTTTATTTTGCAGACGATCCTAGCGCCATTGAAGAAGGTTTGAACCAGGGTGACAATATGCATATGCTAATAGACATCAGCAATGGTCTAATCGGCCAACGAGATATCGTTTTGTCAACTGAGGCACCGGCCTATTACCCCGACCTGAGTAACCAAACAGAGCCAGCCCAAGAATCGGCCGTACCGGTAGCGGTTCTCAACCCTAAAATCAACCTCAATAATATGACAGGGGATGCATTGCAAAGCACCATCCCTGAATTCGGCCAACGAATGGTGCGCGAGTTTTTTGAATATCAACCCTATATCAGCATTCAACAGTTTCGGCGTGAAATAGGCAAATATGTTAGTGATGCCCAGATCGCAGATTATGAACAGTATGTCTTTGTGCCGGTTGATGTAGATGCTTCAGATGGGGCAACCCTGATGCAGGTTCCTGGGATCGATGAGCCATTGGCCGACACGCTAATCGAAGCGAGGCCCTACGGCTCGCACGATCAATTCTTAGAGAAACTAGGCGAGTTTTTGACTCAAGATCAAGTAAATGTTGCTCGAACGTACTTAAAAAATCAGTAATTATTTAGCACCTTGTGTAGTAGGGGTCTACACCACCGGAGACCCAGTTCGCCCTTCGGAGACAACTCTAAATCGGTGGCGTAGACCCCTACGGCAAAATTATGTCCTGCTGAACAGTTACAAAAATCAAACAATGGCTTCTGAAATAATTCTACAGCGATTACGTCTCTTTCTACTGGCTTTGGCCCTCTTTATGTTTGGGGGATCGCTGATTGAGCTGTCTTTGATCAACCATTTTCAAAGTGCGGTTCAACTCATACCGTTTGGGTTAGCGGCCGTGGGCATGCTGGCACTCATTTGGGTTTTGATTCAATCTAGCCAACTATCGATTCAAATTTTACGGTTAACCATGGCTGCGGCCTCATTTGGCAGTGCCTTTGGTGTATATGAGCATATTGCGCACAATTTGGCGTTTGAATTAGACATTCGGCCGAATGCAGTTGCCCGCGACGTTCTGTTTGAAGCTTTAAGCGGAGCAAGCCCTTTACTCGCACCTGGAATTTTAGGAATGGCGGCCGTCATCGCCTTGGCCGCCACTTATTATCATCCAAAATTAACAAGCAAATAAGAGCAGTTACCCTAGAACTTTTTGGTTACCTTACAGCGGAATCACTTTACCCGGATTCAACAAATTGTCCGGGTCAAGCGTCTGCTTAATCAGTCGCATCATCTCCAACGCATTTTCCCCATGTTCTTTTAGCAGATACTTTTGCTTGCCAATCCCGATCCCATGTTCGCCCGTACACGTGCCACCCAACTCTAGGGCACGATCAACCATGACATGCCCTAGTTCAACCGCTTTACCCTTGGCCACATCGTCATTTGGGTTGTAGTGGATGCCGCTGTGCATATTGCCGTCTCCGGCATGGCCCAAAATCCGTGCATCAAACCCATACTCATCAATACGCTCTTGGCAATAAGCCACCAGCTCGGGGAATTTCGAGATGGGGACCGCGATGTCGACCAGCACCCAATCATCACCTGGGAATGTACGAACGTTCCGTTCGCGAATGCTGTGGCGCAACTCCCACATCGTTTTACGCACGTCCCGGCCGATACCGCCTGAAAAGCCGAGACTACCTGCGTCGGTACAAATCTCTTGGGCCATGTGGATCGCTTCGGTTACAGCGACCTCGCTCGCCCCGCTAAATTCCATCATGATAGATGGGGCGACAACCATGTCTAACCCAGCATCTTCATTCATCCATTGAATATTGTCACGGTGAACCATTTCGAGCGCGGCCGGTTCTAAGCCGCTGCCGATGATGCCATACACCGCCTCGGCCGCCGCTTCGACAGATGGGAATGCAACTGTAGCGGTGCTGAAATGTTCAGGAATAGGGACTAGCTTGAGCGTTGCCTGTGTGACCAGGGCCAAGGTTCCTTCAGAGCCAATGATCAGATGGGTTAAGTCGTATCCGGCCGACTGTTTGACCGATCTTGACCCTGTTTTAACAATGTCCCCGTTTGCCAACACAATTTCAAGGGCCAGCACATTGTCTTTGGTTGCCCCATATTTAACGGTGCGAATTCCGGCCGCATTATTGGCGATCATTCCGCCAACAGTTGCATTTGCCCCAGGATCAGGGGCAAACATCAGCCCGTATCGCGAAAGATGCGCCTCCAGCTCTTTGCGGAAAATGCCAGGTTGAACGGTGACCTGAAAATCTTCAGCATACATCTCAACAACTCGATTCATACGTTGAAAATTAAGCGAAATCCCTTTCTTCAGCGGTATCACATGCCCCTCAAGACTCGTCCCGGCCCCCCATGCTGTCACAGCTATTTTGTATTTTGCCGCTATTTTGACAATGGCACTCACTTCTTCCGTGCTATTTGGCCATACAACAAAGTCTGGCAATACGGCCGGATGGCTTGATTGGCCGTGCGAGTGCAAAGTTCGATCTGCTTCGGTGCTTGAGGCATGTTCATCCCCAACGATCATACGTAGTTGTTCAAGAATTGTTTCGTTCATATTTATATTTTCGGTTTTGGGCGATTAGAGTTGTTCCTGAATAATTTTTTGACAGGATAAACAAGATTTTCAGGGTGAATATGATCCTGTTTATCCTGTCAAATTTGACTCTAACTATTCAACACTAAGAAAATAATCGCCTATAAACAAAAAAGTCGCAAGCTGTCGGCAACCACGAAACAGCACTCAAGTGCTTAGGCGAGCGGTTTACAGATGCTATCCTCAGGCGATCAAGAGCCTGCGATTTTATTGTTTGACGATAAAGGGGGATTAATGATTCAGCAAAGATTAAAAATCTATATTCCGATTATTGTGCTTCTGTTTGCCATTGGGCTTCCAACCAGGATAACGCCCAATACCTACCCTTTTTGGTACACCACCTATGCGGGGGATTTTATATGGGCCATGATGATCTTTTTTCTCTACCGTTTGTTTTTTCGTTGGCAACCTATCCAGGCCTTTCTTGTGGCACTATCGACCACCTATATCATTGAAATAACACAATTATTTAACCCTCTTTGGCTAGAGAATTTGCGATCTATTAAGTTGATCGGCTTGATTATCGGTTATAGCTTTTTATGGTCAGACATTGTTGCTTATACGGCCGGTATCTCGTTGGGTGCAATCATAGATATTGCCGTTGTGAGTCGTATTAAAAATACGGATTAGCGGGGTTTGTGCTTTGAGTAAGAAGGTGGCCGATGCAAGATGGTGATGAGGCATCAACTAAAATAAGGGGCGCGAACACGGTCACAGACCGGCCGGTTATTGAGAGCAGCTATTCAATTATGTGAGTGAACAGCACGGTCAGGAGACCGGCCCAGAGCTAGGGTCTAATTTTCTATATTGCACTCATCCATTTTTTTTAATTAGCGATTTTAGTTCGAATCGGAGTCATTTTTGACTGAAATTGCCTTGGCAATCTCATGTTTTGAAGCCAATTTCAAGTACGGAATCGGGAAAAATGGATTTTGAAAAACGACACAAACATGATTGGAAGTTTTTCTGAGAATCTTGCATTCAAAACACTGAAAATCGTTTCGGGCAATCGATATTT
>JBLIMP010000385.1:0-4095 GCA_047638855.1 Cellvibrionaceae bacterium
GCCGGCTACTTTCGCCGACTACTTTCAACTTGAAAAGCGTGACTGGCTTTTGAATAGGGCATAGGCTGTAGGCAAGAAAAAGGCCGGGTGTCCAACACTCGGCCTGAATTGATTTCTTGTTATTTTTGTTTGCACGAACTGTCTTTGAGGCAGTTCGTGCAAGGGGCTAAGCCACCTGTTAACGGATTATCGTCTTGAAGGTGGGTCTATCGCTGTTTTATCCTAATCCCGAATATCCCATGTTTGGGAGTTCAGTATTGGGCGATTGAACCAAGAGTCTACACCGGCTTGTCCATTGCAATCTTCCGCTAACGCATCATATGTTCCTGCAGGAATTTTGATTACGATGCCGCCACCAGGTTGTAACCTTTCGTTTGGCTGTAATAGGTTATCGCCCCAAGGATTAACAGAAAGGTCAACAAACAGCCAGCAGATGTCTGTGGCACTTGTGTTATTGTCAATCGTTAGCTCAATCATGTGTTCTGGGATGTTCCATTCGAACGGAGTGATCACCAATACATTTGATTTTGTAGCGGTGATATTGCCCGAGCAATCTACCACTTGCATATCATATTCACCTTCTGGCAGGAATACCGTGGTAGATGATCCTCCAGCGTTAAGGGGGCTAGCTAAGCGATTTGGCCCCACATTACTATCGCCAGATGGCTGGATGAATAAAGAGCAATAATCAAGGGGTGTAAGATTCCGGACCAATATGGAGGTCTGAATTCTCGTTGCGGTTGTAGTTTCGGTAGCCGTTGCTGTGGCTTTAGACGTGGCTGAAGCGGTAGCGTTGGATGTAGCTTTACCCGTCGCCGTCGCCGTTGCTGTCGCTGTGGCCGTCGCTGTGGCGGTGGCTGTGGCAGTTGCGGTTGGTGGGGCCGGAATGGTTACTGCAACCGGAACTTTCAAGGCGTCGGCCGCGACGACATATTCAGTGACAGAAGAGGCCATCCACCCGATTACCTTGCTTGGGTCTGGCAGTTTGATCAGGCGCCAACCACTTGTGGCATTCGCGGTCGCGTTATTTTTAGCTATAACCTCTACGACTGAGCCTGCTGAAAGTGCTGTAATAACGGGGTAATTTGTTCCTGGGCCAGACCGGACATTTGCGCTCACTTTGACCCGTACTTGTGGTGTGCCACTCGCTGCGTCAGGGTTGGTTTGTACAGGTTCTACCGGTACAGATGCGGTATCAGATGTTGACCCATCTGTGTCGCCACTGGTTGATGCGCCTGTGCTTGCGGCAACTGTTAGCGCAACCATTTCTTCAACAGTAAGGGTTGCGGGGGCATTTTGGGCCGCAACTGTTAGCGCAACCACTTCGTCAATAGAAAGGGTAGCAGGGGCATTTTGGGCTGCAACTGTTAAGGCCACTGCTTCATCTACGGAAATATCTGGTGCTGTAGCCGTTTGAGTTTGTTGAGCGGCAACCGTTTGCAAAGCTTCTGCTAACGCTTTTTTACCTGCGGCGTCGCACGAAGTAGCCAAAAATAGAACAATGAGTAAAAAGAACGGAACTTTGAGTATTTGATATTTTTTGAACAATTGATTTCTCCAATTAAGTGAACGACTTCTAATTAAATATGGAACATGATTACAAGCTGTTGAAAGACTTACGTCCTTGCCCTGGCCATCAGGACTAATGTTGCCAACAGTGTAATACCATTACAATAAAATATTTGTTAGCATTATATCTTGCGGGGTGGCTATAAGGCGATCTAAGGGTCTGCTTTGGACAATTTGTGAACAACTTATTCTTTTAGATCGCAAAAAAACGTTTATGGACTTGAAAGGGTATGGAATGTCGTGCTGGTACAGAACTTGCGCCCGTTATTTTAACAGTGCATCAATCAAACGCTCTGGAATCGTTCTACTGAATTTCAAGGATATGTTTTGAACTTAGGGAGAGCTCTGCTTAAGATTTAGATAATCAGAAACTTTGCTTTTGAATTAAATTGAAGGGGGACTTCAGCTTGCGGGCTAGGCATAAGGACTAACCCACAAGCTATGCTGATCTGAGCCGTTAACGCACCACTAAAGGTAGGAAGATACGATAGCCAATAGGAACTTCTTCAGCCTCTTGCCGACTACTGATCGTGTACATTCCCTGGGTAGCGGCCGAAGACTGGTGCTTGACTTCAACATAGATTTTCTCACTTTCAATGGCATCTATTTGCGTTTCAAAAACAAGATTGTCACCTTCCGGAGAAAATGTATGGGAACTGATCAACGTTGATCCATCCGACTCATAAATTCGGATGTCAGCTTCCATCTCTAAGCCAAATTGGTATAGCCAGATACTGAGCTTGCCGGTTTTAGTCGGCGTAATCTCAAATACATCTATATCTCCTGCATAATCGATTTGCCCTGGTACATCCTCACCATCATCTGACATCGTTGTTGCCGAACTAGACGTATTGCTATGGTCGTCAGACGAGTAGCCGGTTATTTCGACGATGGTCAACCCCTCTTCAAGAAAATCAGTTCCAACTAAAGTTGATGATGCTGGCCGTGTCTCTCCATCTGGCGCCACAACCCCTGCGCCCAAGTCAACTTCAATCGCTGTTCCATCTTGGTTATCAAACACAACTTCAACCAAATGGTCACCGTCTTGGTCATAGTTTAAATAACCAGTGTAGAAGCCGTCTTCAGCTTGATCATCGGGTGAAATACCATCATCTTTTAATTCAATCGTCACTTGTATCCCATCTGGCTTGGTGACGGTGGTTGTAACAGTTGCCCGTGCTATTGGGGCGTTTTTAAGGAGCTGGGCCATGATGACGGCCGGTTGCGGATACTCAAGGCTTTGCCCTGCAATAGACTCTATAATTGGGCTAAAGTCAGAGTCAGCCTGCGCCGCATCTAAAGATCTGGTGATTTCCGGCTCGATCCAAACGACATTAATCTTTTCTCTGCTTTTTGTGCTGGGCAAGTCAATTTTTGGTGCCGATGGCCAATACAGGGAAAAACCAAGGCCCAAATCTATGAGTACGGGTGGTGTCTTGGCCTGAGCCAATTCAGGCATAAACACTCGCTTGAAATAACCAGGAATCTTGGGATCCTTTGTTACATCCCGCGTAAGCGTGTCCCAGCTACTGGCTTTGTATGTTCTGAATTGGTTATTGGTGGCCGTGTTATTGTTTAGCAGCGTCGAAAAGTTTAGCCACGAAAGATCACCGGTTTTGCTGGCATTCCACTGGCTGCTCATCACAGCGTTTTGCACAGATTTGTCACCTTCATAACCCCATTTCCAGACCTCCCCAACTTTTTCAACGATATATTTATCTTTTGCAACATATTTATCATCTCTAATCGTGTAATTATCGATGGAAGTTGGGACATGGTTAGGGTCAATTTTCACCCCATTTATTAGACCAACTGGGATCACCCACCAATCATCTCCTATCTTTTTAACTTCGTAACCTGCTTTAGCGATGTATAAATCATCTCTAATGGTATATGCCCAATTGAGGCCGTATTGATTATTTGGCCCGATTGTGTATTTAAGAAGATATTCATCTTGAATGCCATAAAAATAATGACCAAACTCATGAGCAAGCGTATAACCAGCCCCTTTTAAATTACTTGGTTTTGCAGGGTCAAAAGTGTTAAACGGACTTTTGGGAAATGGGTAAACATCTGCCATCCACATACGGCCGGTTCGATAGTGATATCCGTTGAGAGCTGCTCGGGGCCATTCACTTTCGTTCCAAATGACGTCAGCATCGTGCTTTTGATTTCCATCTAAGAAAAAGTAAACGTTTCTAACTTGATGCGCACCATTGCTCATTTCGTATATGGCGTCAGCATAATGATTGATAATCTCTTCATAAGAGAGTCGTTTTTCAGTATCCACCAGCGAGTAATATGAAATTGACACATCGATATATTTTGATTCTGCATTTAGAGTGATGCAATTCGATTCGCTCCAATCGCTCTTTTCAGTCCAAATCCATGACCGAATCCGATAACAAGTTACAGAGGCGGGAATATTCTTTTGCAAACTTTCTTTCCGAATGGCATCACCATCGATGATAATCAAAGGGGTCCAATCCCCATCGTCTGTCTTAGAATCAATTTGATAAAACCTTA
>JBLIMP010000386.1:0-4087 GCA_047638855.1 Cellvibrionaceae bacterium
AAGATAGATTAAGTCGACTGAGATCGATGCTGGCGAAAGGCGCTAAAGAAATTTATTTCTTTAGCGCCAGATTGAACTCGTTTTCTTCGATCTCTATGTTCTGATTACGGCCGAGCGTACGGCATAAATAATCGTTCCCATTCATCTAAAGCGTACCGGTCAGTCATCCCCGCAATATAGTCGCAAATAACCTGCTCTTTTGCATAGTTTGTAAATTTTTCTTGGGTTTTAGCCGGTAACATTGAAGGCTCTTTGAGATAAGCATTAAAAATGTCAGTAATAAAGTTACGTGCTTTTGTCTGCATTCGCATCAAACGATAATGGCGATACATTTTTGCCAACAAAAATCGCTTGAGTTCTTTTATCTCTTCTCCCAATGGCTCTGAGTAACTCACAATATTACTTTCATGTAACTGAACCCCGCTTGACGAGCTAATCCCTGCATCTGACAATCTCTTATCGGTATGGGTGATTAAATCATTCACAGAAACCCCGACAAGCTCACGGATCATTTCATGACGCAGCATTTCGTTAAATCGACCAGACTCCCAGCCGATGTTTTGACGTAGCCGTTGCCAAATCGCTAATTGATTGAGTGCTTCGATGTCGAAGAATTCGGCTCTCAGCCCATCATCAAGATCATGGGCATTATAAGCCGCCTCATCAGCTAAGTTGGCAATCTGCGCTTCGAGTGAGGCTCGACGGCCGGGAGCGTACATGTGCTCTTGGCTATGATCATAATCAGTCTCATGTTTAATCATCCCTTCCCGAGTTTCATAAGTCAGGTTGAGCCCCAGAAAATCAGGGTAGCGTTGTTCAAGTTCCGTCACAATTCGATAGCTTTGACTGTTGTGATTAAACCCACCGTGTTCAGCCATCAGATCCTTTAAAACCCATTCCCCCGCATGGCCAAATGGAGAATGGCCTAAATCATGGGCCAAACAAATCGCCTCGGTTAAATCTTGGTTTGCCGCTAATCCTCTGGCAACAGCTTTGCCGATTTGGGCAACCTCTAAGGTGTGCGTTAGCCGAGTCCGATAATGATCCCCTTCATAGAAGATAAACACTTGAGTTTTGTACTCTAAACGGCGAAACGCCCGCGTATGGATAATGCGATCACGATCTCTTTGAAATGCAGTGCGTGTTAAGGACTCGTTTTCGACATGGACTCGCCCTACTGATTCAGAGCTTTTGAGCGCGTAGGGGGCTAAATTTGCCTGCTCCATATTTTCTAGATGCTCGCGTGTGATTAACATGGTGACACTCCTATGGTTTTTTATTCGAAGATGGCGTTTGTCGTATTTAAGAAATGGTGATTTATTTCGCAATCACCATATATAACTTGGTGTTTTACTGTAGCATGCCAGCTTGCTGGTGTTTTACGAGGAAATTCAAGCCTCGCAACAAAAAGCCCGCGCATCCATCGACAGGGTATAACTTTACGTGGCTTCATATTATGACGTGCGATAAGAATAATAAAATGAAGCAGCTTTATTTCGTGAAAGATCACTTTCCGCTTTGGTACGTCCTTATATGCAGATAGTTTGTGTATGCCCATTATCTTTCCTCTTTGAAATCAATCGATCTTATGATAGCATGAACATGACATAACAATGTTTTTGCACTGTTAATGTTCATTCGAATTTGTCTATTTCATGTCGGTGTTAGCCCTACAGATTAATGTGAATCATGCTTCGTTATATATTTCGCCAAAAAAGTACAAGAGGCCCCGTTTTAGGGATTATCGTGACTACGGTTTTTATCGCTATTGCGGCCAGCCTGTTGGTTAGTTTGAATTCGCAAACCACCGATGTCCAGGCCGACGCGGATACTAATATTCCGAATGTGGTTGACCAAGTTGAAGATAGGGATATTTTTAATGTGACCGTAGAAGGTCAAACTATTCAGATCAATGCCGCATCTCCAAATGAGCGTATGCGTATCGTTTTGGTTCAGCCGGATCCGGTGGTCGAGGCCCCGGCCGAAGTTGTGCCTGAGGAACCTGTGGCCAAACCTGAAGTACAACTCACGTCAACGCCAGTTCCTGCACCCCAAAACCCTGAAGTTATTCTGGCTCCGACTATCACAACCTTTGGTGAAGATCAGCAAACGGCCGCAGACGGTGCGCCAGTCGCAACTGCACAGCCAACGATCGCATTACAACCGGTTTCTGACTTGAATAGTTTGATCGCCTATGCTTCTCACACTGTTACGGCCGGGGAGACGATTTATCGATTAACGGTTATCTATAACACCTCTGTCACAATGCTGTCTGAAGGTGGAATTTCCGAAGCTGACATGCTGCCAGGCAACGTCCTTAATATCCCTTATGCAAACGATAATGTGTGTCCTTCCGGCCGTGCATACCCTATTCGCGAAGGGGATACACTTTTTCGTATTGGTGTGAACAACGGTACAACGCCTACTATTCTGCAACAAATCAATGGAATTACTGCTACCAATTCTATTGATGCGGGTAGTGCGTTATGCTTGCCTTAACTCATATTGAAGCCTACAGCGTTATTTGTTATCACACAGTCTTCCAAGCGTGTTAAAATACGCACGCTTAGCCCCACCCCCTTTTCAAATTAACTCTAATCATTCTCCTGAATCCAATTCTCTTGGGCAGGTGAGTGTTGGCTGGAGATTGATTCTTTTGGCCCAACCTAAACATTTATTGAGGATCGTATGAACAAAAAAACTGTAAAAGATATTGATGTGCAAGGCAAAAAAGCGTTGGTTCGCGTCGATTTTAATGTGCCAATGAGTAGTCGAAACCCGGCCGATTCTATTGTGGTTACCGACGATACTCGCATCTTAGCCGCACTCCCCACAATCAATTATTTGCTTGAAAATGGGGCGGCTTTGATCTTATGTTCACATTTAGGCCGGCCGAAATCGGCCGCTGATAGCCAGTTTAAAATGGACCCTGTTGCGAGTCGCTTGGCAGATCTACTCGGCCGCCCTGTAACCAAACTTGATGAAGTTGTTGGGGACAGCGTTACGGCCGCAGTTGCTAATATGAAACCAGGCGACATTATCCTTCTTGAAAACACTCGATTTGAAACGGGAGAAAAGCAAAACGATCCGGTTTTAGCACAAGCTTTGGCTGATTTAGCCGATATCTTTGTTGGAGATGCTTTCGGCACCGCCCACCGGGCGCATGCCAGCACAGAAGGAGCTGCAAAAGCGATTCAAGCAAAAGGGGGTGCGGCCGTTGCCGGATTTCTACTCGGCAAAGAGATCGAAGCTTTAGGGCGTGCCATCTCGAATCCACCTAAACCATATGTCGCCATTATGGGCGGGGCGAAAATTTCTGACAAGATTTTGGTCATCGACAATTTGCTGGCAATTGCGGATAGGGTTTTGATAGGCGGTGGTATGGCGAATACTTTTTTCAAAGCTCAAGGGCTAGAAATCGGCACCTCGCTTTGCGAAGATAGTGCTGTTCCACAAGCGAAACTTTTGTTGGAACAATATGGCGATCAGATATTTCTACCCACCGACGTGCGTGTTGCCGATCGGTTTGCGCACGATGCTTCATATAAAGATGTCCCCGCTGATGCGATTCCTAAAGACATGATGGCCCTTGATATCGGCCCTGATACGATCAAAGCGTTTGAGGCATTGCTTTTAGATGCCAAACTAGTCATTTGGAATGGACCGATGGGGGTAACCGAATTTGCCCCATTTGCCAAGGGCACTGAAGGGATTGGTAAAATGCTTGCAGGGTTAGTAGAGCAAGGAACGGAAGTGATCATCGGTGGGGGAGATTCGGCCGCGGCCGTTAAAAAGTTGGGACTAGCCGACAAAATGTCTCACGTCAGCACCGGGGGTGGAGCCTCGCTTGAATTACTTGAAGGCAAGCTACTTCCCGGCATTGTTGTCCTTGATGACCGTGCATAGTTGATAAGACAAGTTGCGTATAAATCATAAAATAGGGGCTAAGAGGCTTTAAATCTCTTTTGGCCCTTTAATGCCACTTAGACGTGGGTAGCCTGATTTGTGTTGGATGCATAAAATCCCTCCTATAGGTCAGAAGATTTTTAAGAGCATTCAGGAAAAACTATGGAAAACAGATTCAAAA
>JBLIMP010000387.1:0-4075 GCA_047638855.1 Cellvibrionaceae bacterium
TCGCCAACATCGCCTCACGTTTTTGCTCAAAAACATCGGCCGGCATCAGCGCATCAATCCGCACACCCCAATGGTGATCGCGCGAATACTCATCGTCCAGCCCCAACGCCTCAGAGCCATAGCCAAACACCCCGAAAGCCGTTTGTTTTGTCTCAGCCGGAAAATGCTCCAGCAAAATCGGCTGAACCACCTGCTCAAAAAAGTCACGGCTGATGTTGATAATTGAATCGCTCATTTCTTCGAAGTGATAAGTGACCAGCATCTCTTCCTCTTCTGCTACTTCTGCTACTTCTGCTACTTCTGCTACTTCTGCTACTTCTGCTACTTCTGCTACTTCTGCTACTTCTGCTACTTCTGCTACTTCTGCTACTTCTGCTACTTCTGCTACTTCTGCTACTTCAAAAGGAGAAAAAAGGAGAAAAAGATGGAGAAAGATCAATTTGGTTAAAAACGACAAGTTTTACAGTTGGTATTTATTGGTATGTGCCGTATCCTGCTAATATAGTAGGTGAATCGCCTTGACTAACAACGAAAAAAGGGCGTAAGTCATATTTTTGTTGCTTTTTGTCGATTAACGACAAAAAGCAACAGTAAAAACGAAATTTATGCACAATGCGAGCGAGGGTTCTCTTTGACCACAACATTTGAAAGAAGACAGGCGATTGAGCGTGTGCTTGAAGAACGCCCTGGAATAAAAACGGTTGAGTTGGCTAAGTTACTTGATGTATCAATCGGGACAATTCGAAATGATTTGCGTGCGATGCAAGACAGGGGGCGGGTTTCGCGCGTCCATGGTGGGGCTGTCTTAATTGCTCAGGGTGAAATGAATTGGCCGGATGCTGTGCCGAATGAAGTTGCGAAACGACGCATGGCGAAGCGAGCGGTTGAGATGATCAGCAATGGGGATGCGATTTGGCTCGATGCGGGGACTTCGGTGCAAATGTTAGTTCCATTGCTGATTCAACGGCAGGACCTGACTATTGTTACCAATGGTTTGCGGGTTGCTTTAGAGTTGGCAGAACAAGGGCTTCATCAAGTGCTTTTGATCGGAGGCCGGGTAGGTAAAGACGGTCTTTATACCATTGGAACCGGGAATGAGCGTCTGCTAGAAGCAGTTAACATTCGAACCGCATTTATTTCTGGCGTTGGCTTTACAGTTGAAGCTGGGCTAACCGTTTTAGAATATGAAGATGCACAACTTAAAGGTCGGGTGATTGATTCGGCCGAAAATGTCGTGGCCCTTGTTGATGGGAGCAAAATCGGTAAACGAGGCTTTGCACCGGCCGCCCGTCTGCCGCAGCTAACCCACTTTGTAACCGATAAGGATATTTCTGCCCCAATGTTGCGCCAGCTCCGTCGGATGAAGGTGAATGTGACGGTGTGTGGCAAAAACACGATCCGGTCACATACGATTACTGGCGGCCAAGAAAAATATGTGATCGGCTTTGCCAACCAAACTGAGCAGGCCCCTTTTGCCATAGACGTGCGGCGTGGGTTAGAAAAAGCGGCGGCCGAACATCAAGATATCGACCTCGTTATTACAGACAACAAACTCAGCGGGACAGAGGCTTTGCGTGTTGCCAATCACCTGATCGAACGGCGGGTTGATCTTGCTATTGAATATCAAATCGATTATCGCAGTGGCAATCTAATCATCGACAAATTTCAGCGGGTCAATATCCCAGTGATTGCAGTTGATATTCCGATGGTTGGCGCTACCTATTTTGGGGTTGATAATTATCGAGGCGGTTACATGGCGGGTGAAGCTTTAGGGAACTGGGTGCTCACCCATTGGAATGGGGAAATCGATAAGCTGATTGTGCTTGAAGAAAACCGAGCGGGTAACCTGCCCCGGGCACGGATACATGGGCAGTTAGATGCGTTACAGGAACTAGTCGGGGAAATTCCGCCTGAGAACATGCTGACGCTTGACAGTGGTAATACCTTAACCGTAAGCCAAAATAATGTTATGAAAGCTTTGCACAACCTTTCGGTTGCTGAAAAAGTGGCTGTTATTTCTTTTAACGATGAGGCGGCCGTAGGTGCTGTGCAGGCGGCGCGCGAATTAGGTCGCTCTGAGGAAATTGTCGTCGTTGGGCAAGGGGGAGATCGTTTAGGACGTGAGGAGTTGCGTCGGCCGGACAGCCGCTTAATCGGGACAACGGCTTACATGCCGGAAAACTACGGGGCGAAGCTGATCGAAATTGCTGTCAATATTTTACAAGGAGTATCTGTGCCACCGGCTATTTACATTGAGCATGTTTTTCTGACCTATGACAATTTGGATCAATATTACCCTAATTAATCTCAAAAATTTCCGGACGTTGTCACGTTAGCTGAGTAGGTTGGCATGGCTTTTCAGTAACCGTACAAACTGACTCACTAGCTTACAAATGTCCGCTATTCAAAAAAATTATTTACGTTCTTTTGTAATCTCTCTGTGTCTGAAATTAAAGGGTGCAGATGGTAAGGAACGCAGGTTTCTAAAAGATTTCAAGTCTCCTACCCAATAACTGAAAATCCGTGGGCAGGTTGGGTAGCCTGCTCATTGAAGCTAAAATTTCAACATTCCTAATTGATTAATTGGGCTCAAGAATTCAACCTTGAAATCCAGTGACTGGCTGAGAATCATCAATTTTAGCTTTAAATTGCCCGTCGGCCGCACTCATGATTTTAAGTTGACAATGCCTCTTCTTCAGTCCAGCTCCAGGCATTCCAAATGATAAGCAACAAACAGACCGTCTCAACTGTGGCAATGAATAGTTAATGTGGAGTTGATGAGCCTGCGCCCCATATGCCTGCAATTGTGATGAGACTCGCAATGAAATTGGCCCAGCGATTGGCTTTATAAGCCAAAACACGAGAAAGAATAATCATTACCGTCGAAATTTCAACTAAAATTGCGCCAGCTAGCATAAGAATAGGGATTGGAGTGTCTCCAGCAAACTGTACGACTTCTTCTACTGTTCCCGGAATATATAGCGATAGAATATCTGCCTTGAGCAGATTAATTAGGACAACGATCCACAATGTTGACAGCAAAACTTTAGTGTCTATTGTTGTAAAGATTCTTTTTAAATTCATTTCTCTCCATGATTTTTTAAATTGATAAAGCAGGCTAACTCTAAACTCAGGTCAGTTAGATGGAGAGAAGTGTAGGCGGTTGTGAGGTTAATGAAATCAATCGGCTGGTTGACTTATTTTTCGGCTGATGGGTTGAGGGATTGTCAACTGGTTTCTTGATCCATGTATAGGGTGAGAATTAGAGGATGAATAGGAATCATGATTATCTTTGCAAGGTCTATCGTTTTCCCCCTCAATTATTCAATATGCAGTCTGGCTCTACTTTACTTTTTCCTAGGTTCTTTGGACCAATTAGTCGGCTGAGAATCATCAATTTTGGCTTCAAATTCCCTGTCGGCTTAAGTTGACCATGCCACTTTCCGTATCAAACTGAGGATCGCCTACTTTTGACGGCTATTCAAGCTTAAACGCTCTCCGGCCGGAACAAACTTTGTCATATCATCAAAGAAAGTAAGCATAGGCGATGCTGTTTTAAACACCCCAAACGTTTCCTTCAAACGTTTATCGATACGTTGGAAAACCTCATTTTGCTCAGCAACCTCATCCGGTTCTAACTCGATCAGATTGTAGCCCAGCGTGATATGGAACTTGTAATCGTCAAAATCAGCCCTGCGGATGCCGGTAAGGTCTGCAATCTGATTGCGAAATTGCCAAATGTCACGATTCGCTTTTTCATTGATCGGCCCAACCGAAAGCGTGGCTGGTGCCTTCATCTGTTTGAAGCCTATTTTAAAGTGACCTGGAAAATCTAACTCCGCGCATCTATCGATCAAAAAGCGGTCCATTTCCTCAAGCGACGCATCAAGTGGTAGTTGGCGAGACCATCTTTCCGGCCGACGACCTTGGTCATTCAACCCTTCTATCACCGTCATGTGAAAGCTTGATGGTGGCAAAAAGCCAAACTTATGCGTACAGCTCATCCCTAAAAGCTGGATTTGTGCCCAAACCGCTTCGTTATAAATCGTTGGATGGATGTGTGGGTCAACAAAGC
>JBLIMP010000388.1:0-4057 GCA_047638855.1 Cellvibrionaceae bacterium
CGGCCGTGAAGCCAACCAAGCCACTCATCGTGTTGGTTTTCAGCTCCCATGAAACCGCATCAGGGCCACCAGAAGGATCCATATTGATATCTGTGGCGACCATACCTAAAACAAATTCACGATCAAGCGTTCCGATGAGCGATTCGCCTGCAACCAATCTTTCTTGAGGTGTAAGCCATGCCCGACCCAATCGCTCAACCGTACCGTCTGAGCGAGCTTGATTTATCGATTGATTGAGAGTCTCAAGAAGCACTTGGTTCTCTGAAGCGACAGCAATGCCGTATTGACGGGTTGCGATCCAGGCTCCGCCCCCTTCGCTACCAGCAATGCGCAACTGCTGATAGTAGTTGTTTACATACTGAGTGGCATCGTCACTATCAATGATGACCCCATCAACTTGACGATTAATTAGCCCCTGTAACGCTGCGGGGGTTGAGTCAAAAGTAGTGAGCCGGTTTGGACTAATTTTAATCACGTCACGGGCGGTTTGTTCACCGGCCGATGCAGATTCAACCCCGATCTTTGAAGTTGGCTCAAGATCGGCTGGGCTATTAATGGCGGAATTATTCGCACGTACGACTAGTACTTGCCCTACGCTTAAATAAGGGCTGGTAAACGCAATGCCGGCAGGCGCTTCTGCTGGAATAATGATTTCTGAAATGGCTGCATCAAACTCCCCTTGGGCAACGCTGTCTAGCATTCCGTCAAAATTGGTAATGATAAATTCAACATCAAATCCAGTTTGAGCCGCGATATCTGCCATGAGGTCTGGGTCAAACCCTTGGACTCGGCCGAGCTCATCTATGACAGCGAAGTCTCGATTGCGAGATGGGGCATCGATAGCGACCGTGATAAAGTCGATTTCGTCGGCCGATTGCGGATAAGGGACCGCAGTTTTCGTTGGTTCTGGTTCGATGATCTCGGGTGCTTCGAGCTTTTCATCAGAAGTTGCCTCTGGCTGTTCTACCAATGGGTCTGAGTCTGGAGCACTATTACAGGCGGTAATCAGCAATAAAAAAGCAATGACAGCGATTCTCAGAAACTTGTTTTTCAGATGGGGTTGAAGATAGATCATATGGCGACAGAATGAGTGGATGGTGATTAAACGAAGGATTTTATCTCATGCTGACTCACGAATGAAAGCATGCTCATAATTCGAATGACGAATAGATGTAATTTAGCCGATTTTTTTCAGCTCGGCCCGCCCGATTACCCTCGCCAGCCCAGCCTTGCTGATATTTCGGCCGCGGTCTGCATCAAATCCTGTGCTAACTCATGCAACCTATCTATGTTGACCCGACTAGTTGGCCCTTCCATACTTATCGCTGCAACAGGTTCACCTTTATAATTAAACAAGGGTGCTCCGGTTGCAAATAGCCCATCCTCCAGCTCGCCCAATGCAAGCGCATAGCCCCGTTGCTTAATCACAGCGAACTCAGCCAAAAGCGCATCGATAGAAACGAGTGTCGTTTTAGTGATAAGAGTAAGCGGTGTGCTTTCCAACGCCTCAAGCTGTTTTTCGGGTGATAAATAAGCTAAGTAGGCTTTGCCCGTTGACGTGGCATAAATAGGTAGCCGTGTGCCATAAATTTGAGATACAGTAATACGATGATTGCTGCGAATGGCGGTTAACCCAAGCATTGCATGCGACCCATCGCTGTTAATGATTGGCTGTTCGAGAGTCACTCGTTCGTTGGCATGTGTCACCAAAGCTTGTAGTGGCTGTTGGGCCACTCTGATGAGGCTGTTTTGCTCAATTGCCCAACCGCCTAAAGCGACCATTTCAGGGCCAAGTTGATAGTTGTTGCGCTCACTTCGTTCCAATAGACCTTCACTTTCAAGAGCTGATAAGATGCGGAAAACGGTTGTTTTGTTGAGTTGGGTTTCTTCAATCAGCTCGGTCAAGGTCCATTCAGTTTGGCGAATACCAAAGAGTTTGAGGAGCTGAACCGCTCGATGAATGGCCTGTGTACCAGGATATGACATAGTTTAGGTAGTATAAAGTGACTTGTACGTTTTGCGCCAGTGCTGGTAATCGTCAGCAGACTTGCAATGGTGACGTACTTAATTTGGAAATCAACTTGCTCTCTGACTAGGGGAGCTAGGGCATTTCCCACCGTTTGGTGAGATGTATGCCTGCTAACATACAACGGACAGATCCTCCAGCTAATTCGATGGTTGGGACAGGAATCGGAACGATGCGGGCCGATTGTTCGATGAGAGAGATTTGATCCGGCCGCAGTGCGGTATAACCTCGTTGCGAGATCACAAAAATTTTTCCATTTTCCCCAGTTAACTCTAAGCCATTGCTTGCAAAGTTTTTAATCTGTTCAAAATCGAGATCAACAATGGTCCGGCCGCTATGTTTCAAGCGCATCTCAATTTCGCGACGACGATTTTCGTTAACGATCATTTGCAGCGACAAAACGGCAAACTGAGTCCCCACAGCCATCATGACATTGGTGTGGTAGATCGGCCGCCCATGCCTGTCGGCCGTGTCAAACGCCATCGGTTCGTACTGAAAGTGAGAGCAGAAACGTTCAAGAATAATATCGCTGGCCCGATTTGATTTTGAGGTATAAGCGACCCGTTCAAGATGATCAAGCACCATCACGCCAGTTCCTTCTAAAAACAGATTGTCGTGCTCTAATCCTGAATAATCGACCACTTCTTGTACCCGATATTTTGATTTGAGTAAATCAACGACATCTTGTCGCCGTTCGCGACGACGGCTGGGAGAATACATCGAATGTAAGGCGACATGTCCCCCTTGATGCGTTGTCAACCAATTGTTTGGAAAAACAGAATCAGGGGTATCGTGCTCACCAAAATCGTCAAACAGATGAACTGTCACCCCCTGTTTTTTGAGGATGGCAACCATTTGGTCTACCTCTTGACGGGCTTGCAAGGCGGTTTCGGCCAAGGATACAGGGCTGTTTTGTTGAAAGGCGTTGTCGGCCGTTGTTTCTGGATTGGGATGAAATTTCCACGGCCGAACCATCACGACTGCATTAGGTGCTTGAACCAAAGACATACAGAGTACCAGTAGTGTGTTTTTAGCGAGAGACTGCTAATCCATTTAGCATATGATCTATATGATTTTCTTGCCCAACATGGATGTGATGAGTTCAACCGCCAAGATCGCCGTTTTGTTCCGTTCATCTAAGATCGGATTCACTTCAACCACATCTAACGAACGCACTTTGCCACATTCGCTTAGAATTTCCGCCAAGAGATGTGCCTCTCGATAGCTGAGCCCACCTTGGACCGGCGTGCCGACCCCCGGAGCTTCGGCCGGTTCGAGACTGTCTAAATCGAGGCTGACATGAATGCGATCGCAATGTCTAAGCAGGCCAAGCGTTTGGTCTGCAATCGTGGCCATTCCGTGCGTGTCGATTTCACGCATCGTAAATACATTTAGATCAGATGCATTGACGCGCACCGCCTCTGTAGGGTCAACGTCCCGAATGCCGATTTGTACAAAATTCCTGGCAGGCACAGTCACCCCGTCCCCAATAGAAACAAGTGACTCTGCACCATCACCGGTCAGAACAGCAACTGGCATCCCATGAATGTTGCCGCTAGGAGATGTTTCCGGTGTGTTGAAATCTGCGTGGGCATCAATCCAAATGACCCCCAATGTTTCAGGTGAGCTAGCGGCCGCAGCTTTGACGCTGCCGATACTGATACTGTGATCGCCACCCAAAAATAGAGCAAAGAATCCCTGGTCTACACAGCGTTTCCCCTCAGAGTAGATAATTTCGCATACATTCGCTACCGCTTGAGTCCGTTGATCTCCTACAGCCTCTTCCGGGTTTGGAATGCGAATATCACCTAGATCATGAACGTCATGCCCTAAAGCAGCCAGTGCCTGATTTAGTCCGGCGTAACGCAAGGCTGAAGGGCCCATGTCTACACCTCGTCGTTTTTGCCCCAGATCCATTGGAGCACCCATCATATGTATTTTCATGTGATTCGATAGACCTTGTCGGAAATAAGAATTTTGACAGGATTCACAAGATTTACAGGATAATAATATCTGTTGAAACTCCTACAT
>JBLIMP010000389.1:0-4032 GCA_047638855.1 Cellvibrionaceae bacterium
GTAGCAGCTATGATGGTGGTGATGGTGGTGGTGGTGGTGGTGGTGGTGGTTACAACCGCTAATCACTTTCAATTTAACACAGACTAATATTTAGCCTGTATTAAATAAAAGATGTCAAAAAGTCTCTGAGCAAATAAGGTTCAGAGGCTTTTTGTATTTCTGGCGTAGGAAAGTTTTTGAGCTTGTCATGTAAAATAGTGGAATGAGAACATTGCGTAATATCCTCGTCTCCCTTTTTGCATTTACCCTTTGCACTTTTCTAGCCATTTATTGGCTCCTTTTGCGCGACCTACCCCATCCCACTGAACTTCAAAACAGATTGCCTATCCCGACCATTCGTATCGAAGATCGTAATGGGCGCCTGCTGTATGAATGGGTTGACACTGAAACCGGCCGACAAGCAAGCCTGCCTCTAGATCAAATCTCACCTCATGTTATTGACGCGACCATCGCCACGGAAGACCGTAACTACTGGAGCCACCCTGGAGTCGACCTAATTGGTGTCGCACGTGCGATTTGGTCTACAACAGACCAGGTTAGTGGCGGTCAAGCGATAGGTGGCAGCACGATTACGCAACAGCTTGCCCGCAATTTACTTTTAAGCGACACAGAGCGGACTCAACGCACCCTGAAGCGCAAAACGCGCGAAGCTTGGCTCGCCTATCGGCTAGAGCAAACCTATAGTAAAGAAGAGATTTTGGCCCTGTATCTCAACCAATCCTACTACGGCGGGCTGGCATATGGCATTGAAGCGGCCGCCCAGACATGGTTCGGCCGGACCGCAAGCGATTTAACGGTTGCTCAGGCCGCCTTGCTAGCTGGTCTACCTCAGGCTCCTGCCTTTTATAACCCGCTTGTAAACCCTGAAGCGGCCAAAGCTCGGCAAGAGGTTGTGTTAGGGCTTATGCTGAAGGATGGGTTGATTTCGGCCGAGCAGGTTGATTTGGCCTACCGTGAACCGCTCATCTATACAACGACCCCCTACCCGATTGAAGCACCCCATTTTGTCCAAATGGTGAAGGCAAAAGTAGACAGTCTCTTTCCAACTGACGTTCGGGTCAACATGCCTAGCCTGACAGTCCGTACGACGCTCGACTTAGACTGGCAACAAAAAGGGGAAAAGATTCTAGCAACCCAGATTGAAAAGCTCAATCAACCTGAAGATGGCGGATACGGCCATAACGTTGAAAACGGAGCACTTGTTGCGATTGACCCACGCACAGGAGAGGTGCTGACGCTAGTCGGTAGCCCTAACTTCTTCGATGCAGATTCGGCCGGAGCCATCAACATGGCAATCAGCCCACGCCAACCTGGATCAACCCTGAAACCCTTGATTTATGCCGCTAGTATGAATCCTACAAGGCCAAATCCGGCAACACCCGCCACTATGTTTTTAGATGTGACAACGACGTTCTTTACCCAAAAAGGGGAAAGTTATGTCCCACTAAATTTTTCGCGCACAGAACATGGCCCGGTTTTAATGCGTCAGGCTCTGGCCTCATCCCTCAACATTCCGGCCGTCGCGGCGCTTAACAAATTAGGTCTCAAAGAAGGACTTACTGCATTACAGAATTTTGGACTCACTACCTACAACTCACCAGAAGAATTTGATCTTTCGCTGGCGTTGGGTGGCGGGAGTGTCACACTGTACGATTTGGTGCAGGCTTACACCCCTTTTGCCAATCAAGGCAGTCGGGTTGAGCCGATGCTTATTTTAGAAATCAGAGAATCTGCTTCGGGGACAATTGTCTATACCCCGCCTACAGCACAGTTCCACGATACGCTTGACCCCCGCGTGGCGTGGCTGATCAATGATATCCTGAGTGATGATGCGGCCCGTGAGCTTTCATTCGGCCGCAACAGCCTGCTAAGGCTTGATCGGTCAGCAGCCGCAAAAACAGGAACGACCAATAATTTTCGGGACAATTGGACAGTAGGTTACACGCCAGAGTTGGTGACGGGGGTTTGGATCGGCAATGTCAATCAGTCGCCAATGGTGAATATCACCGGCATCACGGGGGCAGGGCCGATTTGGCACCAGTTTATGAGATCGGTGTTAACGGGGCGGGCAGATATGCCGTTTGTCCGGCCGGATGGGATTTCACAAGTCGAAATCTGCACCCTTTCTGGCTTTCTCCCTTCTCCAGATTGCCCGTACACACGGCTTGAATGGTTTTTAGATGGGACAGCTCCGGCCGAACCGGATTCGTTTTATCACCAAGTTCGTATCGATAACCGGACCGGCATGTTGGCGACAAGCCGTACGCCGGGCAGCCAAAGCAGTCGTTTACTCGTGTTGGATTTACCACCGGCCGCGCATCATTGGGCACACCAACAAAACATTCCTCTATTGGTTGACCTTGTGGTTGATCTTGAATTGATGCAGGCCGAGCTCACGTTAAGCAATGACTCAAATAGTGACGGGTCTGAGCGTGGACCTGTTCTAGCCATGAGCAGCCCCTCTGCAAATGCGATCTATCGGATTGCGCCGTCGCTACCGGCTGAGGTGCAGAAAATTGAGATGACGGCGATTACAGACTTAGATCCGGCCGAACTTGTGATTTTGCTCAACGGACAGCTACTTCAATCGTTTACAAGTCCACCTTATACAACGTTTTGGCAGCTTGAGGTCGGCCGATATGATTTAGTGGCTCGGGCGGTGCTTGAAGATGGGCGTGTGCAAGACAGTCGACCAGTCTATTTTGAGGTGGGCTTACCGGAGGGTGAGTTTGTGCCAGATGAGGATTAATGCCACAAAAAGCTGGTTTTACTCAACCCGTTGTCGAACTTTTATTTTTACTACTTGCCACACAGCACGTAAAATATAGCCACGAAGCCCCGCCCACGAACTTAAAAGCCTCTTCAACTACCTGTGTGTTTCTATAGCCAAACGGTAGATAGCTTTGTATTAAATCAACCCCAATTGAAGCGGCCAACAACGCTCCTGCTGCGAAGAATACAAACCCATTGATCTCAATTATTTCTGGCTCTTTGGGAATTCAGGGGGTTGACCCCAGATGTAGGGGTTAGGCATTCGCATGAATAATCGGTCAATAGCCAATATGTTAATGCGAATGTCTCGCCCCGATGACGTTTAAACCCACCAGGGTGAGACATTTTCTGTTGCATGAGTAAATCAGTTCAAAGTATAAGGCGAAAATGCCTAACCCCTGCATATACTGGTTCCCCCTCGAGATCCCAAAGAGCCTTATTTCTTTTAAATGGAGAAATAAAATCAAGCCACCAACAAGAGCGAAGAACAGGTAGCTGATATTCTGGTTGATATACCGATCATGAATCAAGAAAAAATCATCTAAGGCGAGCGAAACTGAAAGTATGCTAATAAGAATAAGCAGTCTCTGTCTAGAGCCACTGTGAATATCAAATATACTAAAAAGAGCAATTGCTACAGAAGCAATCCACAAGAAGACACCGATGTTAGACAGAAATCCCAAAAAACTAGATGTTTCAGTTTGCTGGGCAGGATCCCGAAGGATTTCTATAAACCCAAATCCCGCATAATTTAAAATAGCTAAAGAAAGTCCAAAAAACAGGGCGGCCGGAATGGCAGCAAAAATCATGTATTCAATGATTTTCTTTTTTTCAAATATCTGTTGGCTTATTGAATAAAGTATAAAATCTCCAATGCTTATCTACTAATTAATAACAAGGTGACATATTGGTACTGTGATGCGATGGATATTATTTTAAGCATCGAATTACTTGTACTTAGGCCAACCCCGAAAAATAATTATCTAGTAAAGTAGCTCAAGGGTTGGCTGTGAGGCGATTTTATTGATGCAATTGCATGTTTTATTCTCGGAAATCGCCTTATAGAATTCTGAACTTGAAAATATAATTATTCCCATCACTTCATACATGTTGAAGCAATAGTTTATAATATTCTCGAGAGTTGTGAAAATACTCTTGGACAAAATAGTAAAAACAGGATATTAAGTGAAGGATGCAACTTCCAATCACAGAAACCTCTCCAATTGTGGCAGAACACAGCCCCGCATTACATAAAGTGTT
>JBLIMP010000390.1:0-4028 GCA_047638855.1 Cellvibrionaceae bacterium
GAAAATAGGCGATCACCATGCGTGAGCGAGCCTGAATGTTTTGCAACGCTAAATTTTCGACGTGTGAACCGCCGTTCATTTTAAAATTCGGCCGCTTTTCAGTGACAGCGACAAAAAGGTCAACCAGCGCAGTTATCACCCAATCGATTTTAATCGACAAATGCCGTGCTCCGATCTGTTCTGCCAGCACCTTTGCCCGATGGCGCGTCTCCTTCGAGCTATTTTCTGTTCCCATGTAACAGGTGTGAAGGATGAGGTTTGCAAAGGCTTGGGCATCGGTTGGCACATAATCTGCATCTCCCACGATACGGGCTGAATCAGCGATGACCTGTTTGTTCCCCGCTTTAGCTTCATTGACGATCATCTGGCACATTGAGCCAACAATTGTGGCCACGGCCGAGGAGTCTGCTCCGCCAGAAAGCGGTAAGAAAAAGCCGTTCATGCCAGAGCGACGTAAGTAATCCCACAGCCATGCGGCCGGCCCATAGGCGATTTCTTCCTCAGGGGTATGGTGGCTCACTTCTATCGCTTTAGTGGGGGGGACGGCCGGATCGTCTAGGGTCAGATCAAAATCAACCCAAACCCGGGGCACAGCGGCCGATTCACTTGCCTGCTCCATTCGGCTAAGAAACGCGCCCCGGAACGACCGAACTTGTTCTAGATCAACCGTTGCCGTAATCACTTCGACATCTTTCGGTGAAAATTGGCTTCCTTGGGCCAAAATCTTCCCATTTACAGCGATAAGGGCGCAACCGTCGAAGTACAGTCGGCCGCCGTCACACCCTTGCTGGTTCGCGTAGAGATAAACACCCCCGTTTTTTGAAGTAGCGGTTTGAATCAAATCAATCCGCTGATGCAGTTTGCGCAGTTCGTGGTGAGAGCCAGAGCCGTTTGCGATGATTTCAACCCCATCTAGCCCTAAATAAATGTTGGGACTATCTGGAGCAAACAGTTCTTCGCAGGTTTCGGCCGCCAGCACCGTGTCATTAAAGCCCAATACCCCATCCCCAATCGGGGCTGTTTTCTGCCCTGTTATTTGATGGATGAGATGGGGCAGGGTTAATGTTTCAAGTTGACGTTTTTGCCGCCAAGGGGTAAACCAGCGTCGTTCTCGATAGTTGCCATCCATGGCGAGAACCATTTTCGGCCGTACGAGCAAAATCTTCCCATCAAGCACAAAAACACGGCAGTTGTACCGGATGTCTTTGTGCATAATCGGCATCCCGATGTCGCAAACAATGTTATGGGTTAGATCACTTTTAAGGATTTCGGCCAACACTTCCCACGAGTGTTGTAACGTATCTCCTTCTAAAAATGCGTCTTCGCAGCCATAGCCAGGAATTTCCAGCTCTGGCCCTAGCCGATATTTGGCTCCGGCCGCTTTCGCCTGTTTAATGGACTCTTGAATGCGCTGTAAGTTCCCTTCAAAGTCAAGCGCCCATTGGTTTAAATTGCAAGTTGCAAGGATCGTTTTGTTCATAAATGCCTCTAGAGCGATCAGGTAAGAACCACTACAAATTCGACTTAGTGTAGCAAATACAATAAATGCCGTCAATTGGCAAATTCGAAAATATGACAGGCTCCCTGAGCTTGTCGAAGGGGGCGGAAATGCTCTAGGTGTGGGCCGTGATTATTACAGTGTTGGGCCAATCTACTCACCACAGGGGGCTGCTTGCCAAAGCGAAACGCTGAGTCCTCGATTCATACCGGGTTCGTCTACCCGATAGGTGCATTGGTGCAGGTCGGCCGTACTTTGCCTATTTGAAGCGGAAACGCCAAAAGTGACCACCCAATAATGTTTGTATTGGCTTTCCGGCAGCTTCATATAAGCTGGGCCAAACTCGTTCAAGTTTGTGTGCAATAAAATAGGATTATGAACAGGGCTTCCTTTCCAAAAGCCCATCATTTGGTCAATGGTTGTCCATCCCCAACCCACAATTTCAGTTGTGAAACTGCCGGAGTAACAAGCCTGGCTAATGCGTTGGATTGACGTGGTTCCGTCGGAGCCGGTATGTGGGCTGCCTAACTGACTGTCATTCAAATTTGCCATGTCTAGCGCATGTCGCCGGGCGGCCTGCACCAATGGGTCATTGGTTATGTAGCTTGCTATGGAGTTATCTGACCTATGCTGATTGATGGCGCTTGTAATTGAATCTTCTACAGTGGCATCGTTGGTTTCTAAGGCAGGGTCAGGCAAGCAACCTGCGGCTGTCGCTGTTGGTTCAACAGTGGGAGTCGGCTCGGTTGTGGGTTCAATGGTGGGCGTTGGTAGCTCTTCATCTATGATGATCGGCAGCCAGTTAGTGCTTGTTATTGTGCGGGTTGGAATCGTTTGGCTAACGGCTGTGTTTGACGTGCGGTTGACATCATCTTGGCTGTTAGCAAAGAGCACGGCCGGGATGATGATAAACAGCAAACCGGCCGAAAGAATGACAATTAGAATGTTCTGCGTGCGTTTGAAACGGACCATGTTATTCTCGCAATATCGGCCGGGTCAGACAGGTGGCGCCACCTTCCGCCTTTAGAGAAATCTCCTTGCCGACGTAAGTTACAACTTCACACCCAATGTTTACCAGATTTTTTTGCGTTTGTGGGTTTCCCTCTAGCATGACACATTGTCCAGGACCTAGCGCCAGCACATTTGGCCCCATCGTCCAAAACTCTTCTTTTGGTACTTGTGCAAATTTAAAGCCCCTTGCTTTTAGATCCTGCCAAAAGGGTACCGGCATCAACTCTTCATACACAACCGCTTTGTCATGGTCAACAATGCTGATAAATGACATCAGATGTAAACAAGCTTCTGGTCCGGTGAAATAAGGCAAATGCACCGGTACAACATTGACATTTGGGAGTGCTTCTTGCAATTGGCGTAACCCTTCAGCGTTTGTACGGAAACCAAGCCCTACTGCCAAAGTTTCTTCATCCACCCATAAAAGATCGCCACCTTCAGCCCGTGCGTCACCTGTTAGTCGATAGTGGATCGGTACTCCGGCTTTTTCTAGTGTTTTCCCAATCGCCTCTTCCTCACCCACCCGTAGCGGTTTACCCATGCTTAAAAGAATCGCCCCATCGTTGCCGACAATGACCGGATCATGGGTAAAAATCGAGTCGGAGTGGTCGGGTAGCGTTTCTTCGTGGTAGATCACTTCGGAGCCGAAGTCAGTCAGAATTTTTACCAATACATCATGCTCCGCAATCGCCTTTTCTAAGTTGGGTTGGCTCACATAGTGCCATTTTTCAGGGTCGGCATTTCCAAAAGTGCTGTTGGGTTTACGTACAATGACTCTTTTTAATGAGCCTACCATGCTTTGTGATCCGTAATTCATTGCTTAAAGTCTCCTAGACATAAATGATAAGTTGTTGATAACAAGCCCCGTCTCGATATTGTTCTAATTCTTTAGCCGACCTTATTTTCCGCAACAATGTTTATGTTTTTTGCCGCTACCGCAGGTACATGGGTCATTCCGGCCGACTTTCCCCTTTGATACTAATTTTTTTGCCTCAGCTTGCTTGGCTTGGGTGACTAAATCTTGACTATGATCAGGCGGTTCTGGAACTGGATTGTTAACAACATCGGCCAGCATCTGCTCAAAAGCTTGGTTCGATTCGTACTTTCGAAAAATGTTAAAAGGTTCCGGCTGTTTAGGTTTTTGCTCACCAGAATAGAAACGCTCATACCGTTCACGCGTAATAACAGTCGGGTCCGTCACCCCTTGACGTATCATCGCAATAATCTGCGGATGGCTTTCTTTATCTTGCAGTTTGGCCAAGGCGATGGCAATATCTCCCCACATCTCATTACGTGGGGCAGAAATCCCGCCTTTTTCATTTAACAATGGCAAAACAGACCGTAGGCCAGCTTTGATTTGGGGGGCAGTTTCTGGAAATAGTAGGGCGATATCGGTCAAGATTGTAATCGACATCGCTTTGCCATTGTGCCATTTCCCCAAGGTGTTCATGTGCACAATCGCCTCAAATACGGGAATCGCCGCAGGTCCAAAATGGGCCGGTTCACGGTCAAGGCCATC
>JBLIMP010000391.1:0-4001 GCA_047638855.1 Cellvibrionaceae bacterium
GACCGCTTGGGCTTTATGGTCAATGTGGGGCTGGATTATTTGACGTTGAGCCGCACGGCCGGAACTTTGTCGGGGGGCGAGGCGCAACGGATTCGTTTAGCCACACAGATTGGTAGTCAACTAATGGGAGTGCTGTATGTATTGGACGAGCCGAGCATCGGGTTGCATCAGCGGGATAATGCCAGGCTGATCAAAACATTGCAGGGGATGCGTGACTTGGGGAATACGGTTTTGGTGGTAGAGCATGATGAGGACACGATGCTTGCTTCTGACTGGATATTAGACTTGGGTCCGGGTGCGGGCGTTCATGGTGGTGAAGTGATTGCTGAGGGGACTCCGGCAAAACTTAAAAAGCACAAGACTTCTTTGACGGGGGGGTATCTTTCCGGCCGATTGCGCATTCCAACGCCCACTGAACGACGCGAGGGGACAGGCAAATTCATGACTGTTACCGGTGCCAATGAAAACAACCTCAAAAATATCGACGTTAAAATCCCATTGGGAAAAATGATATGTGTGACCGGGGTGAGCGGCTCTGGGAAGTCAACCTTTGTCATTGAAACGCTGAGCCGCAAGTTGTACCAAACTTTTTACGGGTCGCGCGAGATGCCAGGGGCGCATGAAACTGTCGAAGGGTTGGAAGAGCTGGATAAAGTCATTCAAATCGATCAATCAGCCATCGGCCGGACACCACGCTCGAATCCGGCAACGTATACGGGGCTGTTTGGCCCGCTGCGCGACCTGTTTGCTGGGTTAAATGAGAGCAAGATTCGAGGGTACAAACCGGGCCGGTTTAGCTTCAATGTGAAGGGCGGCCGATGCGAAGCGTGCGAAGGGCAGGGTGTGAATCAAATTGAAATGCAGTTTTTGCCCGATATTTATGTCCCTTGTGAAATCTGTAATGGCAGCCGCTACAATCGAGAGACGCTTCAAGTGACGTTTAAAGAGAAAAGCATTGCTGAAGTGTTGGAAATGACGATTGAAGAGGCTGTGGTTTTCTTTGAAGCACATACGTCAATCAATCGTAAGCTGAAGACGATGCTAGATGTAGGATTGGGCTATATCACGTTGGGACAACCGGCCCCAACGCTCTCAGGCGGTGAGGCGCAACGGGTGAAACTCAGCAAGGAGTTAAGCAAAATCGCGACCGGCCGGACTGTGTATATCTTGGACGAACCATCAGTTGGGTTGCACTCCCATGACGTCGCAAAGCTCATTGAATCTCTCAACCGATTGGCCGATCGAGGCAACACGGTGATTATTATTGAGCACAATCTGGATATGATTAAAGTCGCTGATCACATTATCGATTTAGGGCCAGAAGGTGGTGACAAGGGTGGTGAAATTGTGGCGCAGGGGACTCCAGAAGAGGTAGCTCAGGTTAAGGGCTCGTATACGGGTCAGTTTTTGAAAGCGTATTTAGAGCAGTAGGCAAAATCGCCCTCACAGACTTTTACAGCCTGTGAGGGCGGTTGTTTTCTAAATTATGAGCCAGGTGGTTCAACGTAGCCGAGCATACGGCCGTCGTCGGTAAACCAACCACATGGGCAATCGGCCGAGACATTGTCTGGCTCAGGCACAAGCGGTTTGTTAATCAGTGGCAGATAAACAAAAGAGCCTGCATTAGGGATAAAGGGGGAATTTGCTTGCTGTGCTTGATCAACCACCAATGGGAAGCTTGGTTGTTCAGGTGAAACTACTTCATCCAATGCGGCTGCTTGGTCAAGCTCGAAACCAGCAATATGATAGTCATTACATTTTGTCCCAGCATCGGCCGCAGACCAGCTTGGGCCAACTGAGCAGAGCGGAATCTGCGTTAAGCCAGGGATGATACGTTCTACCTTTAGGTAATAAACATCAACATACATGCGTGTTCCAGAAATAGTGCTAAGAAAATCATCTGAGCAACCACCATTAGTCATACATGGATCGTATTCATTGTCCAAAGCAATTACCTCTAGAGCATGGAATCGATACTTCTCGCTACCCGGTACATCTTCTGGTGCAACACCGGGTGTTTGTTTAACTTTGAAGAAATCTAAATATTTTTCGCCGCTAGAAAAATCAGAATCTTTGGTGTGGAAGTTCAGAGGGATACCGGCCATACTAATCCAATCGATAGAAATATCTCTATAGTCAGCTTTGTTTTCTCTTAAGCGATAAGTGCCTGATCCTTCATACCGTTTATGAGTCTGTAATTTATCCAGAGGCGCATACATGTCAAGCGCAGTAGGTGGATAAACCATGACGATATAGTTTGCCTCCGCAGGTGGAACAAAGGTGAACTTGTCATGCCGGTTATCAGCATTTCCTTGAGATTTTTTATATTGTACTATTTGCTCATTTAAGCTTGTTAACGCACCCAGCGCACCCTGCCCCGGCTGAAAGTATGATTTAAATTCGTGATTGATCAGGCTGTCTACTATATCAACGTCGATGTATTGCTTTAAATCATGTTCATACTCAAGGGTGATATTTCCCCCGTTGGCTGCGCCGCCACTAAAGAATATTTGACAACCCATATTGGCAGGCATGATTAGGCGGCCGTCTACGTCAAATTGAATGCTGCCCCCACTCAAGGTCGTTTCAGAATAGCGGAAGCCAGAGCCATCGGAAGAACCTTTGATTGGCTTTTCTAACCCTGCTGGAAAATATTGAATAGATGATATTTGGCTTGTAATATTTGTACCGTTGGATCTAATCTTAATTTTTGATTCAGGGACAACTGTAGACCATTGATCACGAGCACCAGCTTGACCCAGGCAGTAAGCTTCAGAACTGAATGTAGGCAACATCTTGGCGTTTACGTTAACAATAGTCCCACTTTTTGAGCCAGAGGTGTATTGCAGCAACGCTTGCCCCGGTAACCATGAAACAGGTGATCCAGCCAGTAGAGCCGGATCCATGCCGCCAGAAATCAGGTCTACAATGCTAAGCGGCTGGGGCTCAAGCCAGCTTGGCGCGGCCGATGAATCTTGAGATTGGTTAGATTCAAGTTCGGCAGGGTTGGCTTTGGCTGACGTGGCCATAACGACTACTACGGTCATTAATGCGCCAATTAATAACCACAATCGATTATTAAGGGTTGGGAAAGATCGTTTATTCATTTTGCTCCTATATAGCATCGTTGTATATTGCTTATTGTTTCAAAACCTGTAAAGGTATTTGATGCGAATCGCTAATTAATAGAAAAGTCACCCTGTGTGAATCTAACAAATTTTTTAAAACAGTCTATTACCTAGAACTCATTCGTGTTATACCGTAGCCTTTCATTTGTGTATCCATAAGGCCTTATTTCATCTAGCAAGTACCCTTTGATAAAAACATACTTTAAAAGGCAAGTCGATGAAGCTATCGAATGAACTTTAGATATTACCGCTGTTTGCATTTATGTAAACAGCGGTAATGTATACGAAAAACCGGATCTATCAGCTATCGTTTTAGGATTGTAGCTGTACCGCCTGCCGGAAAGTGATCAAAGTACGGCTGCCTTCGTCCCATAAAGCAAGAAACGATGTTTCTAAGCTGCTCCAAAGTGTTAATTTAACAACTTGCTGCATAATCTCATTTTCTTCATGACAAGCTTGCAGATTATAGTTAGGAATTCTAGGGCTTAAATGATGAATGTGATGGAAGCCGATATTTCCCGTAAACCATTGTAGTAGTTTTGGGAGTTCATAATATGAGCTGCCGGCCATTGCCGCAAGTGTGTAATCCCATTCTGGCTTGTGCTCCCAATACGTGTCTTCAAATTGATGTTGAACATAGAACATCCAAGTTCCGGCCGAACTTGCAATAATAGCCACTGGCAACCACAAAATTAAAACAGCTTGAAATCCAATAACCAAGGAGGGCAAAAATAATAGCAAGAACAAACCAAGATTTGTAGCTATAAGTGAGGTGTTATTTTTTTTGTTCCGTTCTGAGCCCATGCCGAAATGAAAACGAGAAAGGATAATGAATTGGAAAATCGGAGCAAGTCCAAATAAAAAGAATGGATT
>JBLIMP010000392.1:0-3994 GCA_047638855.1 Cellvibrionaceae bacterium
CCCAGGAATCCAACTCGATTTTCGTCACACCATTGATCTGAGCCAGCTTTTCGGCCGCCAGCATCAATTTCCGGCCGACCCCTTGCCCCTGACTTTCAGGGTTAACCGAAAGCTGGTGGATATAAATTTTTGTGTGAGCATACTTAAACAGACTCTCTTCTCGCTTTTCGCGCATACACCAAACATAACCGGCCGGCTCATCCGCAATCAAAGCGATAAAAATGATGCTGTTTTTTCGGGCTATTTGTTTGCTAAAAAACTGCGAAGTCACTTTGTGGTCTAAAGGGAATTTGAATAAGCTAGGATAGTTTTCTGCATGAATTTTCTGCACCGGCTCAAGAAGGGTTGCCAAAATCTCTGCATGATCTGGCTGGGCTTTTATGATTTTCATATCTTTTGCCGCCATTCGGCGGGCCAATTCCTTTGTGTCAATTCGTTCAGCCATTCGCTTATTTTAGCAAAAACGCGGCCGATATTGACACCCGCATCGCTTCGAGAAGCTGTTTGACCCAAACAACCTACAAGAATTAGGTATTTTCTGTTCCAGTTTTGCCCATCAGCGGTTAAAATAGATGCCTGCTTACTACACCTTACACTTAAAAAATAATATTTTTGCGAATTCCGCTGGTAGCTATCTATAAAAGCGCCCATCGAAATTTACAAATAAAAACAGATCTATGTTAACGCTTCAAGACTTAAACGTTTCCTTTGGGGAACGCACATTATTTAAAGACGTCAATCTCAAATTTCTACCTGGCAACTGCTACGGCCTAATCGGGGCCAATGGTGCGGGTAAATCAACCCTGCTCAAAGTCATTTCTGGTGATATTGAATCCACTTCCGGCAGTATCAATATGGGCAAGGGTGAGCGTTTGGCGATGCTGAAGCAGGACCAGTTTGCTCATGACGATCAAACGGTGCTCGACACGATCATGTCAGGATATGCTGAACTGTACGCGATTCTACAAGAGCGTGAAGCGTTGTACTCCAAAGCTGACTTTACTGAAGAAGACGGGATGCGTTCGGCCGACCTTGAAATGGCGATGGCTGACATGAACGGCTATGAAGCAGAGTCAGAAGCGGCCGTGTTGCTCAACAATCTCGGTATTGCCGAAGAGCTTCATTCTGTATTGATGAGCGAACTTGAAGCCGGACAAAAAGTTCGTGTTTTGCTCGCCCAATCCCTGTTTGGTAACCCAGACATCTTACTACTTGACGAACCGACCAATCAGCTTGACCTCGGCACCATTAGCTGGCTAGAAGATTTCTTAGCCAACTTTCAAAACACCGTCATCGTCGTCTCCCATGATCGCCATTTCTTAAACAACGTCTCAACCCATATCGTTGATATCGATTTTAATAAGATTAGAATGTACGTTGGCAACTATGATTTCTGGTATCAGGCTAGCCAACTTGTGCAACAGCAGCTTAAGAATCAAAAATTGCGCTCTGATGACAAAATCCAACAGCTTGAAGGATTTATTCGCCGCTTTAGTGCCAACGCATCAAAATCAAAGCAAGCGACCGCTCGTAAAAACATGATCGACAAACTTAAAGTTGAAGAGCTGCCACAATCAAGCCGCCGCTTCCCATTTGTTGATTTCCGGCCGGAACGCTCCACAGGTAAAGTTGTTTTAACCGTTGAAGACCTGAACCTGAGCGTTGACGGAGAGCACCTGCTCAAAGACTTTAATCTAAACGTTAATCCTGAAGATAAGATCGCATTCATTGGGCCAAACGACCTTGTAAAAACAATCTTGTTTGAAGCTTTTGCAGGGGAACGTCAGGCTGACAGCGGCTCTATTATGTGGGGCAGCTCTATTACCTCGTCATGGTTTCCAAAGGAAAATAGCGAGTACTTTGACAAAGATGTTGATTTGGTTGAATGGTTGCGTCAATATTCAACAGATGAAAGCGAAAGCTACGTCCGAAGCTTTCTCGGCCGCATGTTGTTCTCAGGCGACGACGTTTTCAAATCTGCCATGGTTCTATCAGGTGGTGAAAAAGTACGCTGCATGCTTTCACGCTGTATGCTTTCCGGTGCCAACGTGCTTGTCATGGACGAACCGACCAATCACCTTGATCTTGAGTCGATTACCGCATTAAATGATGGGTTGATCAAATTCCCCGGAGTTGTGTTGTTTACGTCACACGATTTCCAATTCATCGACACCATTGCAAATCGTATTGTTGAAATCGCTCCAGGCGGCATCATTGATCGTCATGTTCCATTAAGCGAATATTTGAAAGACGAGCGTGTTCTTAAGATGCGTCAAGAATATTATATGGGCGAGAAAGCGATCAATATTTAGTCGGCAAACCCCTTTTTGCCCCTGTATCCTTTCTGATTGGCTTAGCCGATTTTAATGAGATTGGATAGAGGGGATCGTTTTAAGCGAAATCCCCAAGTTACACTGGGCTTCTGCATTATCCTCGCAATCCTCGCAGTCTTTATAGCTGATTGCCTATTTAACCATTGCCCAAGCCTCAGGGAGCTTCGTATAAGTAGGCTGAACCGGCCGAAGTCGGATTGAAAGCGGGTTCAGCCTTTTCGATAAAGCCTGATGTATAAGAAATCGCTATGTATCTGGCTGTTATTCCGCTTATATTGCCAGTACACTTTGTCTGTTGTCATGTGCGTTATTCACAATTTCTTTCATTTTAAACTAAGCTGTAAAAAATAATATGACTAAATACGATTATGATCTTTTCACCATCGGAGCCGGTTCTGGTGGAGTGCGTGCCAGCCGTTTTGCGGGTGGATTTGGTGCCAGAGTTGGTATTGCTGAAGAAAAATATCTAGGTGGCACCTGTGTTAACGTGGGTTGTGTCCCCAAAAAACTATTTGTGTATGCGTCTGAATTTGCCAACGATTTTGCGGATGCGCGTGGCTTCGGCTGGACAGTGGGCGAACGTAGTTTTGATTGGGGCAAGCTAATTGAGAACAAAAACAAAGAAATTAGCCGTCTGAACGGTATTTACGAATGGCTACTCTCTAGTAAAGATGTTGATATTCACACCGGCCGGGCGACCATGGTCGATGCCCATACGATTGAAGTGAATGGAGAGCGTTTTACGGCCGAAAATATTCTGATCGCCACGGGTGGCAAACCTCGTCGGCCGGACTTGCCGGGGATCGAACACGCCATTACATCAGATGAGGCGTTTTTTATTGAAGCGCTTCCTGAATCGATTTTGATCGTCGGTGGTGGCTATATCGGCGTTGAGTTTGCTGGTATTTTTCACGGATTGGGTGTGAAAGTCACTATTGCTCAAAGGTCAGGCCATATTTTGCGTGGCTTTGACGAAGATATTGTTGAGCATCTAACGGCCGAATACGATAAAAAAGGGATTCGGATTGAGCACTATATGCAGTTGGCTAAAATTGATAAAGAAGCTGACGGCAAACTCACCGTGTTGATGACCGATGGGGAAACATTCACCACTGATATGGTCATGGTCACGGCCGGACGTGATCCTAATACCCGTGGTATCGGTCTAGAAGAGATCGGGGTTGAGTTCGCGCCCAATGGAATGATTGTTGTGGATGATTATTTGCGTTCAAGCGTCCCTAATATTTACGCTTTGGGTGACATCATCGATAAATATACACTGACTCCTGTGGCAACCGCTCAAGGGATGCAGTTGGCCCGCAACTTGTTTAACGGCACAAACTACACCATCGACTATGACAATGTGCCAACGGCCGTGTTTAGCCAGCCCAACGCTGGCACAGTTGGCCTAACTGAGCAACAAGCTCGAGAACGTCATAGCCAAGTTGATATTTACCGTTCGGCATTTAAACCGATGCGTAACACGCTGAGTGGAAATGAAGAGCGGACGATGATGAAGTTGGTGGTTGATGGGGAGTCTGACAAGGTTTTGGGCGTTCACATGGTTGGCCCATCGGCCGGAGAGATTATGCAAGGGTTCGCAGTTGCTTTAAAAGCGGGTGCAACCAAAGCGATCTTTGATTCGACGGTTGGGATTCACC
>JBLIMP010000393.1:0-3994 GCA_047638855.1 Cellvibrionaceae bacterium
GCATTGAATAACGTATCGTTTAAATTAGCTGAGAACGACCCCACCATTATGACAGTAGCAGGTGAGAGCGGCAGTGGAAAAACGACATTAGCCATGCTCTTGCTAGGCTTTATTCCACCCACTGAGGGGCAAATTCTGTATAAGGGGAAAGATATTAGCAAGTTGCGTGGAGAAGAACGTTTCACGTTTCGGCGTGAGGTTCAAGCTGTTTTTCAAGATCCATTTGCTGTCTTTAATCCGTTTTACACGGTAGATCATCTATTATCAGTACCCATTAAAAAATTCAAACTAGCCAGTTCAAAAGCTGAGGTACACGAGAAAATGGTTGAGGCGCTTGAGGCGGTCGGCCTACACCCACAAGATATTCTCGGCCGATTTCCTCATCAACTTTCCGGTGGGCAACGCCAGCGCATCAATGTGGCCCGTGCCCTAGTTTTAAAACCAAAAGTACTTGTAGCCGATGAACCCGTATCAATGGTAGATGCCTCTTTGCGGGCCAATATCTTAGAGATATTGCAAAACCTGCAACAGGAACACGGAGTTTCGATCATATACATTACCCATGACTTAACAACGGCCTACCATGTTTCTAAGTCGATTTTAGTCATGTACCGGGGCAACGTGATGGAAGCAGGTGATGTAGACAGAATTATCAAAAAACCACAGCATCCGTATACACGCCTCCTGATCGATTCTATTCCTTGGCCAGATTTAAATCGGCGCTGGGGCGAGACAGAAATCAAGGCCCGTGAGGAAACGGGGGAAGATGTCAGTGAAGGATGTAAGTTTTACGGCCGTTGTCCGTTCGCAATGGAAAAATGCAAAACTTTCCCACCCTTATTCCAACTGAATGATCAACAAGCGGCCTCTTGCTATCTGTTTGATGAAAACCCCGAAATCGCGTCTGAAAAGCTTTCAACGCTTCTACCCATTTAGATAAATAGCCTGTATCCCTCCATGTTTGGGGAGTGGAAACCAAACTAATGATTCAAGTCCTTGTTCTACAAGGCCCTCTTTTGAGGAAACAAAATCGTTAGTCTTTATCTAATCAGAGGAAATCATCTTGAATTGGCGCACTAATCTATCCTTTGCATTAACAGGTTGGCTAGGTGGGTTTGCAGCAACCTTGATACTCGGCCTTTCATGGCCGATTATTTTCCCTGCAATCGTCAATGTAGAACACTATTATGAGACAGGGCCGGGTTTACTTTCAATTTTTGGGGTTGTTTTACTTGTCATCACGATTCCTGCTTTGATTGGCGGTTTTATTGGCGGCCGGGTTTCTGTTGAAGGAGGCAAATTTGGGCAAAGAGTCTTTGCCGCTATTTTCGGTATTCTTTTATCAGCTCCGTTTATCTGTTATGGACTTTGGTTCTTTACAGGATTTTAATAAAAACCATGATCAAAATTGCAGAATTTTTACCGCCAACTCCATCCCCTTTATGGAAGTTGGCAAAACAAGGTGGCGCAGATTACGCTGTCGGTGGCCTGCCCTTTAATGACGCGCTGAATGCGGGCGATGCCCCTTGGGACTATTTACCGCTTTTACGCATGAAAGAACGCTACGAAAGTGGGGGGTTTAAGCTAGCGGTCATAGAGGCCCGGCCGCCGTTGAATAACGCCAAACGAGCATTGCCCGGCCGTGATGAAGAGATTGCCACAGTTTGCACCCTGCTTGAAAACATGGGCAAACTCGGTATCCCCGTTTGGTGCTACGAGTGGATGACCGATTTCAATTGGCTACGCACCAACAGCAACACGACTTCACGGGGTGGCTCGCTTGTGACCAGCTTCGACAATGCCTTAATGAAAGATGCCCCTCCCACAGCGGAAGGCCCCATCAGTGAAGAAGAGCTTTGGGAAAATCTGAAATATTTTCTTGAACGCATCGTGCCAGTTGCAGAAAAATGGAATGTTCAGCTTGCGATGCATCCAGATGATCCACCGCTTTCACCTATTCGCGGCGTCGGCCGGATCATGAGCAGCGTTGAGAATTACAACCGTCTGCTAGAACTTGTTCCAAGCCCGATGAATGGAATAACGATGTGCCAAGGAAACTTCACCCTGATGACCGACGATCTACCCAGCGTCATACGCCATTTTGGAGAGCAAAACAAGATTTTCTTTGTTCATTTCCGGGATGTGGAAGGGACAAAAGAAAAGTATTCTGAAACTTGGCACGATATAGGCAAAACAGACATGCTCGCTTGTATGCAGGCGTATAAAGACATCGGCTTTGAAGGTGTTTTACGCCCCGATCATGTGCCAACGGTTGAAGGCGACAGCAATCAAAACGCTGGCTACTCATCATTCGGCCGACTGTATGCGCTTGGCTACATTCGCGGATTACGTGAAGCGGTTTATTACGATTAGAACTTACGCACCCTGAGCTTGTCGAAGGGTGTCGAAGGGTGTCGGGCGTGAAAACATTAACTTCGACAGGCTCAGCCAACGTTTTCTGCCCTTTTGCATAAACCTAGCGAAGATTATTATGAAAATTGCAATTACAGGTGGTAACGGCCGTATTGGACAAGCCGTCATCGATTTAGCACTAGTCCAAGGACACACAGTTGTCAACATCGACAGGGTGCAAGGGGAATCAGAAAAGCCTGGTGTCACTTACCTTCAAGTCGATTCAACCGATTACGATGCGCTTGAAAATGCTTTTCATCAGTGCGACGCACTTATTCACCTAGCCGCTATTGCCGCGCCCGGTCATCATCCCGACCATATTGTTCACAATAACAATGTGGTTGCTAGCTACAATGCCCTAAGGGCTGCGGCCGAAGTCGGCATCAAACGGGTCTGCCAAGCCTCTAGCATTAATGCGATTGGCGGGGCTTATAGTCGCTGGCCCCACTACGACTACTTACCCGTCGATGAAAAGCACCCTACATACAACGAAGACCCTTACAGCTTGTCAAAATGGATCTGTGAATTGCAGGCGGATTCGTTTGTGCGCCGCTACGGCATGACGATAGCCAGTCTGCGCATTCACGGCGTAACAAATGAACGCGCAGATTCTGCCAAGTGGAATCAGCCCGGCCGAAATGTCATCGCCAAACATTTGTGGGGGTATGTGCGCAAAGATGCGACCGCCCAAGCGTGTCTACTCGGCATCACGGCCGATTTCAGTGGCCACGAAGCGTTCTACATCGTTGCCCCAGACACAATGATGGATAAGCCATCACTTGAACTAGCCCAAGAATTCTTCCCAGATACGGCCGTAACTGGCGACCTAAGTGACCACAACGGCTTCTTTAATTGCAAAAAAGCTGAACAAATTTTGGGCTGGCAGCATGATGAATAAAAATCGTAATTATCCAGCCCTTGGTAAGGGTCGCCCTTTCGATCGAAGAACTCAAGTCTCGTTCCGACGGCGTCGCCCCCTACTGCGACCTTCTCCTATCCCCTCTTCCCTATCTCTATCCTTTACGGAGTAAATAATGCATATTCAACCCTCTCGTGAGCATTTAATTGCACTCACCAACCTGTGCCCTTTTGATCGTTTTGAGGACGGCCGTCCCAAGGTTCCCGATGCGCTTCTTGAACGAATGAAACTCGTCACAACCGAAGAAGCATGGGGCGTTTTGCGTGAGCATGGCTACCACCTCCAATTTGAAGGCGATTGGATGCAAACTCATCCGGGCAAAGTTTTAGTCGGCCGGGCGGTCACAACCGCCTTTGTTCCTCACCGGCCCGATTTTCACAATGCGATTCAAAAAGCAGGTGAGGATGAAGGACGTGCCAAAATAGGCGGCCAAAACAACTGGGTAATCAAAATCTTGCAAGAACATGACGTGATGGTCGTTGACCTTTTCGGCAAGATCAAAGACGGCACGATGATTGGTGACAACTTAGGAACCGCCATTGATGCCCAAACCAAAGCAGGCGCAGTCATTCACGGTGGTATTCGCGATTACACCGGTTTGGTTGAACTGGAAAACGTCAACTTCTTTATGCGTGGTATGGACCCAACCGCCATTGCTGACGT
>JBLIMP010000394.1:0-3994 GCA_047638855.1 Cellvibrionaceae bacterium
GGGTCAACGCGAACGCCGTCAGCGAACATGCGATGGCCCATATTTTGTCTTTTACTAGATTGATGCACACCGGCCGTGATTGTCAAAACCAAAAGCTTTACCGTGGGATGATTTCTGATATTTCGCAACGAGAAGATGAATTAGGTGGCAAGACGATCTTGATTGTGGGATTGGGCCGTATCGGGAAACGGTTGGCCCGCTTGGCAAAAGCGTTTGATATGCGTGTGATTGGAACCAAGCAAAACAGCGATATGACATTGGAGAACGTGGATGAAATCTACCGATCTGATCAATTGAAATCGCATCTTCCCAAAGCTGATTTTGTAGTGCTGACTTGCCCGCTTAACGCAGAAACAGAAAACCTGATTGATACAGAGGCATTGGCGTTGATGAAACCGTCTAGCTATTTGATTAACATGGCCAGGGGGCCGGTGGTTGATGAAGTGGCGTTGATTATTGCATTGCAGAACAATGCAATTGCGGGGGCGGGATTAGATGTTTTTGCCGAGGAGCCGTTGCCACTGGAATCACCGTTATGGGAGATGCGGAATGTGATTGTTACGCCACATGCGGCCGGAGAAACGCGCAAATACGAAGATAGCGTGATCGACATCCTTTTAGAAAACTTGAGCCGTTTAGAGCAGGGGGAAAATGAGCTATTTAATCAAGTGGTTTAAGTTTGATACTATTTCTATTGAAGCTGCACATTAGAAATTATTTCCCATGCGATACAGCTACCAACTGTTCAAATCTAAGGCGTCTCATTTGGTCATTCTAAAATAACAGTTCATCTATGTCTACTGGCATAATGAACCAAGTTAAGTAAACAAATTTATCATTGATAGAAAATCGCTAAACATATGCAAATTTTCACCAAACTTTTTAGAAAAATTTATCGGCTAATAAACCGCAGTTTTTGGAAGCTTAAATACTTTCTTTTACCGTATACAGATCCGATTTACAGGCTTAAACAGTTAGCTCGACAGGCGTTGGAGCTTTGGCCGCTAGAGATTGTTGGAATCGACTTGATTAAATATCGTGAGAATGCGGTGTTTAAGATAACAACGGCCGATAGCCAGACCTTTGCTTTGCGCATTCATCGGCCGGGATACCACGAACAAGCGGCGATTGTTTCTGAGCTTCAGTGGATGGCCGCGCTCGCAGATTTCGGGATTGATGTTCCAAAAGTTGTGCCAAACACAGCCGGTGATCTGTTTGTAATGGCAAAAACTGACCTAGTGCCGGATGCTCGGTTGGTTGATCTGTTTGAGTGGGTAATGGGTGATTCGATGAGGGACCGGCTGGAAGAAGCCGCACAGGCGGATAATGTTGCTGACATCGTCCGGATGTATGCGGCAGTTGGGGAGATTATGGCGCAACTACATAATCAAGCGGCCGTATGGAAAGCTCCTGCTGGATTTACCCGCCATGCTTGGGACCTAGAAGGGTTGGTTGGCGAGCAGCCATTTTGGGGCCGTTTTTGGGAGCTTGAGCTTTTAACAGAGGAGCAGAAAAAGCTGATGGTGCGGACTCGTGCACGGATAAGAGAAGACCTGGAGGATTATGGACAATCGGCCATGACTTATGGACTGATCCATGCAGATTTAAACTTGGACAATGTGTTAGTGGATGAGGAAGTTGCCTATGTAATTGATTTCGATGATGCTGGCTATGGTTGGCACTTGTTTGATTTGGCTATCACATACTATCATATTATCGATGAACCATTTGAGCTGGTTGCAAAAGATGCGTTGTTGGCTGGTTATCGCAAACATCGCCCCTTGTCCAATGCGGAGCTGATGCTGTTACCGATGTTTATGGTGATTCGGGCTTGTACCTATCTAGGTTGGGTACGTGATCGGCAGGAATCTGAGGAGGTTAGAGAGAGGACTCCGGATTTGATTGAGTGGGCTTGTCGCTTGGCTGAAGACTATTTGAGAAGATGAGCCTTGTTGTTCAAAATGGTAAAATTTACCATGTGACCAAATTGGTTTTAGGTATGGTATTTTAAAGTTAGGAAAAAAACATGTGTGGACGATTTGTGCTTGATGATGATGGTGAAGGTCTAGAAGCTGAATTTGGCTTGGAAGAAACCCCCTACGTTGTGCCCCGCTACAACATCGCCCCAACCCAGCCAGTGGCAGCTATTGGCATAAGCAAAGCGGGGCATCGTGGCTTAACCCATTTTCATTGGGGGTTGATTCCCTCGTGGGCAAAAGATGGGTCGATGTCGGCCCGTATGATCAATGCCCGGGCGGAAACGGTAGGGGAAAAGCCATCTTACCGAAATGCGTTTAAACGGCGTCGATGTATTATTCCGGTGTCTGGTTTTTATGAATGGAAAAAAAGCGCAGATGGGAAGAAGCAGCCGGTCTATATTCATCCTAAACATGCTGGAAAGAAGTTCTTTGGCTTGGCCGGACTGTGGGAAAACTGGGAGTCTGACGATGGGAGCGAGGTTCGGTCTTGTACAATTTTGACGACAACGCCGAATGATTTAATGGCGAAGGTTCATGACCGTATGCCGGTGATTCTGAATCCGGCCGATTATGACAGTTGGATGGATAGCGACACCCCACTCCCGACCGTATATAAGTTGCTAAAACAGTATCCGCCGGGTGATATGACCTATTATCCGGTTAGTACCTATGTCAACTCTGCTCGCAATGAAGGGCCGCAGTGCTTGGTTCGGCTTTAGATGGTGTGAGATGTATCGTGAAAGCATCTTTTTTCAGAAGCAGGTTAATTTGATTTCTTGTGAGCCGGTAACTGCAGAGCAGTAACAAACAAAAACGGTATAGCTAGATAGGTGTTACATAAATCGGACTGGCCCACGCCATCTGCCCATCAACCTGGGTCGCTTTGACAAAGTACGGAGTTTGCTGCCTGGCCGGAACGCGAACTGTTTCTTGAAGCGCAAGCGTGAAATCAACCGCCTGGATCGGATAACGTTCTACGACAACCTGCATATCAACCCCGCCAAAATCAAACACCCGCCGTGGGTTTTCGTGAGTCAAATCAGTTAAGTTAATTGATACTTTCCCGGCCGCTGAATCAAATATCAGCGTGCCGGTGCTTGCATCACTCAGCACCAAATCCAATCCATCCCGATCACCCGTTGTTTTGCTGACAAACGCTACCTCACCGGCCGATTGGGCCGTAATTCCATCAGCCGCTACATCAAACGAAAAGGTTTCGGCCGACACAATTTCACACCCTTCCCCTTCAAGCCGCACAGCCCCATCCCACGTTACCCTGCGCTGACGGCCTCGCTCACGACTGCCCGACCAGCTCACCCGAATATGGTTCGATTGGCCTAAGTCAGCAAACACATCCGGCCGTACTTCTGCAATCACACGTTTCCCCTGATAAAGTTGGAGCGATTCAAGCGGTCCGGTGCCGGTGACACTTGCCTTAATTTCTAACTCATCCACATATGGGATCACAGACCCCATCAGATGACCGTTAGCAGTGAAGTCGAGCAATATGCGCGCCCCCGTTGTCGCAAAGCATCGGCGTGTTTTAAGTGCATCAAAAATTGCGTCTCGTGTCAGTTCAGGAGCAATGGCGCAAGTTAGACCATTCTCGATACCAAAATAGCTTAAGCCAGCCCCTTCGGCCCCAGGGCGACCGTGATGCCCATCGCTATTCGCCATCACCCCCACGATATAGCCTTTGTCAAAAGCGTCCCACAACATCCACTCAAACACCCCCCAGTCAGACACCAGCTCGACCAAGCTGATCAGTTCTTGGTCAAAATATTTGCGCAGATTGGCATATCGGCCGCCGACATGTTGGCACACAATCACGTCGCTCGCAGGCACAGCCGATTTCATCTTTTCATAAAACACATCGGCCGGATGCGCAGGTGAAAGCTCGCTTTCGGGTGTTTCTGGCACCAGCCAGTGGGACGAGCGCAAAATCGGCAACCCCTCTTTTCGGTAAAAAATATTGTGATCCCCACCTGTGGGTGAACTGCCGGACCATTCGTACC
>JBLIMP010000395.1:0-3978 GCA_047638855.1 Cellvibrionaceae bacterium
CAAAATGGATGGTTGTGATGTTTTCCGCTTGAATCAGTTGGGTCAAATACCGCCCATCTTTATGCCCTTCCGGCCGGACAACCACCAACGTCGCCCCATTCAACAGCGGCCAAAAGAATTCCCATACTGACACATCAAAGCTAAACGGGGTTTTTTGCAAAATGCGATCATCGTCTTTTAACAGATACCGCTCCTGCATCCATAAAAGCCTGTTTACAATCCCGGCATGGCTGTTTAGTGCCCCTTTGGGTTTGCCCGTCGAGCCAGATGTGTAAATCATGTAGGCTAAATCTTGGGCAGTTGCCTGGCTGTCGAAGTTTTCACTAGATTCTGTGTATAACGATTCATCTACGCAGATAACCTGCGCATCTACGTCCGTAAATTGCCCAGCAAGATGTGGCTGTGTTAGCAACACGGGCACGGCCGCATCATCTAACATAAACGCCAGGCGGTCGGCCGGATAGCTCGGATCAAGCGGCACGTAGGCGACACCCGCTTTCAACACCCCATACAGCGCAATCACCATCTCTAAAGAGCGTTCCATCGCCACCCCCACAAACATGCCAGGGGCCACCCCCAAGTGGCTCAAACGATGGGCCACTTGATTCGCCCGTTGATTAAGCGCCGCATAACTCAATGTCTGGTCACCAAACACAACCGCTGTCTTTTCTGGCGTCCGCTCAACCTGTGCCTCAAATAGCTCATGCAAACATAAATTTTGATTGTACGGCCGGGCTGAGTCATTAAATCCAACTGTGACCTGTTTTTGCTCCGCGTCGCTCATCAGTGGCAATGTATGCACAGATCGGTCGGGATCGCTCACAATCGCCTGCAAAAATAGCTCGAAATTTAGCCCAAGCCGTTCAACCGTTTTTATATCAAACAAATCGGTGTTGTAGAGCCACATCAGCTTAAGCCAGTCGCCCGCTTCATAGACTTCAAGCAGCAGGTCGAGTCGTGCCGGGACAAAATCACTCTCGAATGGAGTGATTGTCAAGCCAGGCAGTTGCGGCAATGTTGCGTCCCCATCAAGCCAGCTCATCATCGCTTGAACAAGTGGGGCGTAGCTCATATCACGCTCGGGGCGCACCGCCTCGACCAGTTTTTCAAACGGCAAAGCTTGGTGCTCGAAAGCGTCAAGTACCGTTGCACGAGTCTGGCGCAATAGCTGGCGAAATGTCGGCCGTGCGCTCAAATCGACCCTTACCACGAGGGTGTTTACAAAAAAGCCGATCAAGTCAGCCAGTTGCTCGTTCGGCCGATTGGCAACAGACAGCCCGGTTAAAACGTCTTGCTGGTTGCAATAGCGTCCCAAAAATGCTGAAAATGCAGCTTGCACCACCATATAAAGCGTTGTCCCTTCAGCACGGGCCAATTCACGCAACTGAGCAACAACATCGTTTGTGATTGTACTGGCACAGACCGCACCATTAAATGTTTGCACCGCTGGTCTGGGATGGTCAAAGGGCAATTGCAATAATTCAGGCGCACCGGCCAATTGTTTTTGCCAATAACCCACCAAGTCTGTGAAAGCTCCGGCCGTCATCCATTTGTGCTGGCTGGCAGCATAGTCAGCATATTGCACCGGCAAATGGGGCAATTCGGCCGATGTTCCAGCTACAAACGCGCTGTATAAAGTAGCTAACTCATGATTAAAGATACCAACCGATACACCGTCGGTAACCAGATGATGAAAGGTCAGTAGAAAAATGTGTTGATCGGCAGTGGTTTTTACTAGCTGCCCCCTGAGCAAAAGATCATCAGCGATATCAAACGGCAGACTGGCTTCGGCCGTAGCCAAACGGCGGGCTTCTGCCCAGCGTGCTTCTTTGGGCAGATGGCTTAAATCATGACACGGGAGCGGCACGACTTCGGCCGGTTGCACAATCTGGGCCGCTTGGTCCCCTGCCAGAGCAAACGTCGTTCGCAAACTCTCGTGACGACGCACAATTTCAGTCAAGCTATCTTGAAGTGCCTGCACGTCCAAATGACCCTCAAAAACAAATGCACCAACAATGTTGTAGGCAGAACTGGCCCCATGCAATTGCTCCAAAAACCAAAGTCGCTGCTGTGCAACAGATAATGGAATAGGTTGACTTCGCGAGGCTGGAGAAATCGTTAATTGAGCGGCCGTATCTGGCAAATTAGATTGTTTAGCTTGTTGAATCAAGGTCACAACTTCCGCTTTACGACTACTCAATTCAGCCAACAATTCGGCCGTCATGACCCCTTTTGCCGCCTGGTAGCGCAACTTTTCCCCGTCAAGCCACACCCGCACCCCCAACTGGCGCAGTTGGGTTAAAAATCGAGTAGTCGACAGCTCACTAACCGCAGATTCTGAATATGTCATAAAGCACCTTCTTCAAACTCTAAATCACCGTCTTCGGCTCCATCTATAGTTTCTGTAGTTATAGCTTCTGTAGGTGAAGAAGGTGCTTGCCCTTCTGCCAGCCAACGAATCGTTTCCACATGTTCGGCCAAAGCCGCCACCGTGGGTTGATCATAAATCGTACTAATTTTAAGGTTGGCGTTTAACCTTTTTTGTAGGTGGGCTACAAGCTTAAGCGCAATGAGTGAATCGCCACCCAAAGAGAAAAAATCGTCGAAAATGCCAACTTGCTCTAGACCCAAAACCGATTGCCATACCTCACTCATCTCTTTTTCCAGATCGGTACGGGCGGGTGAGTAAGGCTGGTCTAATTCAGGCCGAGCATAATGTGCTTGGAAATCGGCCGGTTTCGGCTCATCAAGCTGACCCAACTGACCCAATTGATACCCTCTTGTCTTTTGAACCAACATTGGAAAATCGGCCGTTGCGACAATCACCTGAGGGCTGTTTCGCATGGCAAATATTCGGCCGAAAGCGATTTTTCCCTGTTCTGGAGTTAGCCCCGGAGTCAGCATCGGCCGTTGAATCGTTTCTAGCATCTTTTCGATAGCAACCGCCATACCCACCGCCTGCCAACGGTCCCAATTGATCGAAATTACATTGGGCCATGCATGGGCAAAAGCGTCCTGAAACGCATTGGCCCCGCTATACCCCATCTGGCCAACCCCGCCCACTATGGCCGTGTGGCTAGAGCACAACACAAAAAAGTCAAGTGGTTTATCTAACTTTTGCACCAAAGCGGCTAAATTCAACGTGCCTATGATCGGTGCCGCAAATTCAGCCGCTACATCAGCCGGTTGCTTCATTTGGATCAGCCCACCGCCTGCAGTTCCGGCCGCATGGATGATCCCATCAATCGCCCCCCATTCAGAATCGATCACGTCAAATGCGTTTTGAAGCTGACCCATCCGAGAGACATCAGCCTTCAGCACCATCGCACGAGCGCCTAATGTCTGCAAATGATCAAGCTTTGAACCTTGGTCTTCCGGCGAGGTGCGCCCCAGCAAGGCCAGCCGCACGCCCGGAATTGTGACGGCCAAATATTCAGCCAGCAAATAGCCTATCCCACCTAAGCCACCTGTAATGAGGTAGACACCGTCAGGGGTTAAATGAGATTTAGAATTCACATCAGGAGCAATCGGCACATAGCTAGGGAGCCAACGATGACGTCCACGATGAGCGACGACAAGATCGTGCGACTGGCTAGAAATATCGGCCCATAATCTTTCAATTCTGATCGCCCTCTGCTCTGCCGCTTTCCGTTTAGACTGTTTTGGAACGCCCCCGATTCCCCACACATCAATGGTTCGGCATTCAATGCCCGCATACTCTTGCGGAATCACATGCATCAAACCTAGCACGGTCGATTTGCCTGGGTCTACCGAATCGCTATCGGTGACATCGTGCAACTGATTGCTGATTACGACCAAGTTGGTTTTAATGGCTGGGTCTAAAGTTTGCACCAAATAGAGCAGGCTAAAAAATCCAGCTTGCTGCATTTCAGCCACACCGGTTTGATCGATAGCAACATCACTCCCCGTCTCAGGCGCGATTGTCCAGCAATGCAAAATCGTCAATGGCTCTATCGG
>JBLIMP010000396.1:0-3971 GCA_047638855.1 Cellvibrionaceae bacterium
AGTGTATCAGCTCCCACCGGTGCTGAACCTCAGATTGCATTAATCGATCGTGGTGCTTGTTTCTTCTCTGACAAAGGTTACAACGCAGAATTAGCCGGATACGAAGGGTACATTGTTGCTAACAACGCTGGTGATGGCTTAATTAATATGTCGGCCGGTGATGGAGGCATCCCTGCAATTCCAGGTATTTTTGTTGGCCAATCAACCGGAGACGCCATTAAAGCAAATCCTGGACTAGTTGGCAATGCATCATCGATCTTTGATGGTTGGGGCTATCTTCATATCATCAATAACACTGGCTCAGATGTAACGGTTCCATCAATGGGACAGGCTAACCCAGCCACGATGACGATTCCGCAGATGGGTGAGTTAGGTTATTACGCCCCCGCTGAGGCTGTTGAAGAAGGGTTAGGTACCGCTTTTGGTGATTTGACGATGCACAATATTGAAGCAGATCCGTTGACACAAGATATTGTTCCATCATTCACTGAAGGGCCACGCATGTTCTTATCTTGGTACTCACTTGGTATGCGTGCTCTAGAATACCGACCAGGTCATTTCCATGACAATTCGAACGGCGAGGGTAGCTATTCGCAGAATGTGCACGAAGTCGGCCGTTATATTGCTGAAGAAGGATCAAACTTCTGGGGTATTCACGTTGATGAACTTGAGGATGGTACTCAGATTATCCTCGGATCTGACAGAAACACAGGGTTATGGGTATTTACCTTTAGCTGTGAGACTCGAATCGATGTCGGCAATGGTGAAGAATCAGTCTTCTATTGTGATCCAACCACTCCATAAAGCATTCTTAGCGGTTTTTGATCTTATTGTCGAAGCTGCTGTTTGTTAAGGAAAACATAAAAAACCGGCCGTATGTTTTTAGATATACGGTCGGTTTTTTAACAATAAGAGAGCCACACTAAACTTAGTCGTTGCTTCAATTGAATTCAAGATGGCATCGAAACTTTTATTGAACTTAGAATGTTAAATTCAAAATCAGGAAAAATTATGTTGAAAAAGTGTTTGTTTTTTGGGGGTATGGCACTATTTGGGCTGATGATTTTCTTTTCATCTGGCAGTACCAATTCGCTTCAAGCTCAAAATGGTGGCCCTTCTATCCACCTAAAGGGGTTTACTTTTAACCCCAAAAGTGGTGGGCAACCGGCTATCGCACCTGGTCTTGAGGTTGCCGCGTTAGCTCAGGGAGCCAAAGGGTATTACATCGTTCAATTCACCGGCCCTGTTCAAGCCGAATGGAAACAGGCGGTTGAAGCAAGCGGTGGAGAAATTCTTGAATATATTCCAGATTTCGCATTCAAAGTACGCATGAACCCAGCACAAGCTGCCCGAGTGGGTGATTTAAATTCGATCAACTGGGTAGGACTTTATCAGCCAGCTTTTAAAATTAGCCCAGACCTTAAAGTTGATGGCGAAAATCTGTACCGAGTGCGGGTTGAACAAGGGGCAAATGCAGGCCAAACCAGAGCTGCTATCGCACAAAGCGGGGCAGTTGTTTTGGGTCGCCAAGGGCAAATTATCAGCATTGGAGCAACTGCGGATCAAGTTGCCCTTGTTGCAAATGTTATTGATGTCGCTTGGATTGAAAATTTCGATCTAAAAGAAACACATAATGACACGGGCGCCGGGGTGATCATTGGTGGGGCCATCGCTAATGCCAATGGGTACGATGGGTCCACACAAACGGCCGCAGTTGCTGATACAGGTATCGGTAACGGGACCGTTTCAGGGGCGCATCGCGATATTCAAGCCAGTCGAGTTGTATCGGTTAACAATTGGCCAGGCATTACAGATATCTGTTTTAAAACGATCTATGATGATGGTGCGATTGATGTCGATAGTGCACATGGAACTCATGTTTCTGGCTCTGTACTTAGTTCAGGTGATCCTGTAACGGGCATCGGCCGAGGCACTGCACCTGCCGCGAAGCTCGTTTTCCAAGCCACGGAAAATTACGTGGCTATTTCAAAATATTGCCAACGTGTAGGCGGATATCCAGCTGGCGATTACTTTTTAAACGGTTTGCCAGACAATCTAAATAGCCTTTATCAGCAGGCTTATAACGATGGCGCTCGCATCCATGCCAATTCATGGGGTAGCAGTCAAGCCGGTGTTTACACAGCAAATAGCGCCCAAACAGACGAATTCATCTGGAATAATCCGGATATGACGATTACGTTTTCGGCCGGAAATGCTGGGGCAGACGCCAACAATAATGGCGTTATTGACAATGACTCAATCGGATCGCCCGCTACAGCGAAAAACACGATTACGGTGGGGGCAAGTGAAAACGCGCGGCCGGATAATTTCCCATGTGACACCGGCTTAAGCTACACATCAGTAGATGCTTATCAAGCAGGCCAAACGTGTAACAGCATGGTTGGAACCAATAATCTTGGTACAGCAGGTGCTCGATGGGGATTCACGACCGAACCGCTGAACAGTGACTTATCTGCTGGAAATCAAGAGCAGATGGCTCCATTCTCTAGCCGTGGTCCAACTGATGACGGCCGGATCAAGCCAGACATTGTAGCGCCTGGGACTTGGATTCTTTCAACTTTCTCTGATTTGTATCAGCAAGAATATGGTAGCCAAACCAACCCACAAACGGGTGGCTTTCAGTATGATGGCTGGGGGATGCCGTACAACGCATTCTATAAATACATGGGTGGTACCTCGATGTCGAACCCGATTGCGGCCGGTGGTGCAACTGTCATCCGTGACTATTACAACAAAGCACATAGCCACAATGCGAGTGCGGCCTTGGTTAAGGCAACGATGATCAATTCGGCCGTTGATTTGTTAGACGAAAACAATGATGGCTCAAACGATAATGATTTCCCAATCCCAAATATGCATGAAGGCTGGGGACGCATCGACGTGGCCAAAGCGACCGATGGATCTTTGAATTATGTTGACAACACTGGCGGACTAAACACCTCGGGAAATGCGACCTATCAATATAATGTCAGTACGGCCGGCAGTAAGTTCAAAGTGTCATTAGTGTGGAGCGATTATCCATCCACAGAAACCGCATCACAAAACCTAGTCAATGACCTTGATTTGGTTGTCACTGCGCCAAATGGTACCCAATACCGTGGCAATGTCTTTAATGGTGGCTGGTCACAAACTGGTGGCAACACCGATCGAGTAAACAATGTAGAAAATGTTTACATTCAATCGGCCGCTGCCGGTACGTGGACTGTATCGATCACGGGATATAACGTCCCTAACGGCGCACAGCCATTTGCAGTGGTTGTTGATGGAACGTTTGGCCCGCCAGTTGCAACGGCCACACCGACCAATACCCCTGTAGCGACAAACACCCCCGTCGCAACAAGTACACCGTTACCAACTAATACCCCATCACCTTCTAACGATGTTCATGTAGGTCAATTAGATGGTTCTAGCTCAAGTGCGCCAAAAAACAGATGGGTAGCATCTGTTATCATAACCGTCCATGATGATAGCCATAACCCGATTTCCGGAGCGACCGTGGATGGCGCTTGGAGTAACGGAACCAACGGTGGTGCAAGCTGTACGACCAATGGCAGTGGGCAATGCACGGTGTCTAAATCTAACTTGAAAGGGAATGTGAGCTCGGTTACATTTAGCGTAACAGGGGTTAGCGGAACCGGTTTGACATACAATAGTGGTGCAAACGATGTAACAAGTACAACGATTGCAAAGCCCTAAACGTAATAGGTAATGCCACTTAGTTAATCAACTTTAGCACGAAGGCTCGGCAAAAATGTCGAGCCTTTTTTATTCAAAGGTTTCATCATGGTCAAAAAGATTTTGTTTCTTCTGTTCTCTTTACTTATCATTTCGGGATGCCAGGTTGCTGACTTGCAAGAAGCACCTATACAAGTCTCAGAAACGCCTCCGGCCGATTTAATAAATACGGTTCAGCCCATAGATGAAAACCAAGCTTCAGAAGTTGAAAGCCC
>JBLIMP010000397.1:0-3966 GCA_047638855.1 Cellvibrionaceae bacterium
TTGTTGTGGTCGGCCGATAATTTGATTGATTTCGAAGTTCCTTTTGCCTTCCTTTTGCCTTCCATAGCTGTGAAGCATTTACCGAAAACCTAGAGCACCTCAAAACGCTTGACATTCGCCATTTGGTTCCTGAACATGCAAACCCAACTCAAGATAGCGCAGAGGTAAACAAACGGTTTTCGAACAGCTTATCTTATCTCTATGAATTAAAAGCGTTAGTGACCCAGGTTGTAGCCAATGGGTTGAATGGTGCGGAAACCATTGCTCATGTATTGGAGAAGATGCCAATTGCAAACCCTGACGCTTTACGGCCGCATCGTATTAACATGGGTCAAGCATATCTAGAGTTGGGGGCGAGGCTAGAGCGGAAAAACTTGTCTGGTAGATCAGTCGGTGACCGCTAAAAGATGTAATGTGGCCGATTGAATATCGAACATTTGCGGCCGACCCCATTGGGGGAAAATGCACAGCCACACGGCCGAAGAGCTGCGCCAACTTTATCCGCTGTGGGACCCGTTTCAGCAGATGCGCCAGAAGATTGACCCAAGCGGCCGCTTTCTTAACCCGTACCTGCGAAAGTTATTTGGTGCAGACCCATCTTGATTTTTTGCGAAGGATTAGACCCCAATCGAGTCTAGCCCTTCGCTTGCTTCCTTAAGCACATTCATCAAAGAGAAGTCGCCACCCCACGGTACCATCTGCGCCCCCATCTCTCTATATTTTGCAATTTCTTCGACTGATCCGGCCGTGCGTGCCCAGACTTTCCCATGCTTCTTTGCGGCCGCGGCCACCGTCTCCATCGCAAATTCCATCGTCATTGTGTTGTCGGGTTCAGTCTCAAAACGCAGCCCCAAATCTCCTGGCCCGATAAATAGACAATCAATGCCTTCAACCGCCGCTATCGCATCTGCATTGTGGACCGCTTCGGGCGTCTCGATTTGTGCCACGATAAAAGTTTGTTCGATAGCATCCTTGATATAAGTGCTACCTGGGACCCACGTATCAAGCCCATAGCGGCAATCTAGCCCAGCTCCGTCAAGACCCCGATTGCCCATCGGTGGGAACTTGGTTGATTGGACAATCTCACGGGCGATTTCCGGGGTCGAAACAAACGGCATCATCAGGCCGGTCGCCCCATCTTCTAAATAGCGGTAGAGCTGACCGCGCATTGTCGTCGGCGGTCGGATCATCATGTCAATATCAAACAGATGACTTAGGGTGAGCAGATGTTGAACTTCATGATTTTCCATGTTGCGGTGTTCAAGATCCAGCCAAATGCCATCAAACTTGTGGTGTGCCGCATAGTTAATGAAAAAGGGCAGGACGTGTCCCATTGCTGCAAATCGGGCGAATTTGTCATGACGCCACTTGGCTAAAACTTTGCTTTTCCTCATCGAAGTCTCCTTATCTTATGTATCTTTATGTAAAAAACCGCCATCAACACGGAGTACCGTCCCCGTAATATAATCAGCGGCGTCCGACGCTAAAAATGCGGCCGCTTGACCGATGTCGGCCGGTTCTCCCAACCGGCCCCACGGTAATAATGCCCCTTTTTCTTGAACCGCCTCATAGCCAAAACTTTCGTATTCACCCGGTGTTCCGATCCAACCTGGCTCGATCACATTGACGTTTATGTGATGGCTGGTTAGCTCACGAGCAATCGTTCTTGCCATGTGATTCAGCCCCGCTTTGGCACTGTTATAAGCGACGGCCGTTTGATATGGATTTTGGGCGTGAACACTGGAGATAAAAACGATCTTGCCCCCTTGCTTCCGATCAACCATGTGGCGAGCGACCAACTGGCTCATATGAAATCCTGCAATTAAGGTCGCCTTGATCGTGTTTTCAAAATCGATGGGGTCAAAATCGAGAAAAGGACTGCGGGTGCTTTTGGCCGGATTACTGATCAGAATGTCAACTTTTCCAGCCAAGGCCAAAGCTTCTGTTAGCAAAGATTCGCAGCCTGCTCGCTCAAAGCTGTTGGCCGTGATCGGGTAAGCTTTCCGGCCGAGCGCTTCAATTTCGGCCGCAGTTGCTGCCAAATCAGGGCTACCCGGCCGGTCATTGATCACCACATCAGCCCCTTGTTGGGCCAACGCCAAGGCGCAACCTTTGCCAATACCTCGACCGGCTCCTGTCACTAACGCAACTTTTCCATGTAAATCAATCATAGAGACCATTCAACTACAAGAATTTACAAAATCAACTGGTGGACTTCCATCCTGTAAATTCCTGTAAATTTTGCTAATCCTGTCAAAAAAAATGAGTTTACTGAACCCCCGGAACCCCAATTGAGCGCATTAGCTCACGCAATTCATTGCGATCATCAGCATCAAGCGTACGGGATGGCAATCGACTGGGACCCCCGTTGCGGCCTAAAATATCAAGAGCCGCTTTAACCGGTGCTGACTCCCCGCTGGTGCGTCCAGCCATCTTGCCTCTAAAATCTTGCCAAGCCCAATTAGCCGCCATTACTCGGGCTTGGACCTCTTCATATTTTTTCGCTTTTAACAAATGCCATGTCCCGATGTCATATTCGGGCCAAATCGTTGCCAAGTGAGTGATAAAACCGGTGCCACCCAACATATGGGTCATGACCCATAATCCAGCATTGTCAACAATCGCCAGCCGGTCAGAATAGCGAGCAACCCCTTTCATATAAGCGGCTCCGTTGCTCGGCCGTGACCATTTGAGTGAAACGATCCGATCCAGCTCGCACAGTTGGTCGAGCACAGAGAAAGGAAAATCGTAATCGTGCCAATGGGTGTTGTAAGCCATAATCGCAACCTTGCTTGTGGCGTCATGCACAGCGTGATAAACGGCTAAGGCATCTGCATCAGATGGCGGATAATAGTATGGGGTACTCATTTGGATACCATACGCATTCACCTCTTCGGCGAATTGAGCCATCTCGATCATGTTGTTGACGTTGGTGTCTTGCGCTCCAATGATCACCGGCACACGTCCGGCCGCGGCATCGACAATCGCTTTGGCGGCCGTTTTGCGCTCAGCCAAGCTAAGCATGTTGAAATCACCGCCAGCACCGACAGCCAGCAACACCCCATCGCCGGTAACCAGACCATGATCAACCAGAAAATCAACCTCTGATTTGATCATTTCGACATTGACACTCAAATCCTCATTCAAATGAGTAATGACCGGAATCATTGGACCACATAATTCTTGTTTTACTGTTTTGATATCCATAATTTTTCCTTCTTTTCAGCTAGAAACCCTTCCAGGCTGAATGCAACAATCTCAACCAATTTCCGTGCATAATGGCCGAAACATCGGCCGCTTGATAACCACGGTTGGTTAAAAGGTCGGGGATTTTTTGTAGGTCTGTGATCGTATCGAGGTCGTGCGGGGATTGTTCCCGGCCGAATCCGCCATCTAAATCGGTGCCAATGGCCGCATGGTCACTGTTACCTGCTAGTTGGCAAACATAATCGATGTGATCCACCACCGCTTCGAGTGATACATCCGCATTGCTGTCCCCCGCTTTAAAACCATCTTTTAACATCCAAATGTCAAACGCCGCCCCAATCACCCCATCTCGGCCGATAATTTCTTTGAGTTGGGCATCATCAAATTGGCGTTGCTGTGGAACTAGCGTTCGGCAATTTTGATGGCTGGCGATCACAGGGCCGTTATATAGATCAAGAGCTTCCCAAAATGCTTTATCTGAAAGATGGGTTAAGTCGAGGATAACGCCCAGACGCTCCATTTCGGCGATGAGCGGAATGCCTAATTTGGTTAATCCAGAATCGGTGCCGGTTCCGCCAGCGTATCGGCCGGGCCCATAATGCGTTGGCCCCAGTAAACGCAATCCAGCTTGAACCCACTCTTCTAACTGGGCCGGATTTCTGATCGGATCAGCCCCTTCCATTGTTAGCACAAAGCCTAAAGGAGGAGCGATTTCATCGTCGGCTCCGGCCGCTTCCCACACGTTCCACTCGTCGATAT
>JBLIMP010000398.1:0-3959 GCA_047638855.1 Cellvibrionaceae bacterium
AGTGTCAGCTCGCTTCCGGCCGGTATCAATTGTGGCGTCATCTGTACCGCCTCCTTTGATTCAGGTCAGGCAGTAACCCTGAAGGCCACGGCTGCCAGCGGCTCCAGCTTCATCGGCTGGTCTGGTGCAGGCTGTAGTGGCACAGGGGATTGTGTTGTGACAATGGACGAGGCAAAAAGCGTGACAGCTACTTTCGTCAAATACAGTGTATACCTGCCACTTATCGTCAAGTAGGCTCAACTTTAACCACAAGTCAACCGATTGGGCCAACTGTCTTGCTTAGTCGATTGCGAAGTTGGGCGAGATAGTTGACTCCGCTTATCGGAAATAAAAACGGCCGTGATCCTAATTAGATTAGAATCACGGCCGTTTTTATTTCACACATCTGTTTGACAGAGCAAATTTTCTCGTACCCTTATGTGTAACTCTGCCCACTACGCTGTCCTAAACGCCAGCCGACAAAACCAACAAGCACAAACACAACTGCGCCCAAAGCGATCCAAAAGGCTATGCCAGAGCGAGAGCGGTTCGGCGTTTCGGCCGCAATTTCTCCAGACGCTGTGACCGGATCAATTGCGTCAGAGCCAGACACACGGATCAGGCTTTCGCCGTTATCTCGCTGGCAATCATAAAGCCCCGTCATTTGCGATGCATCGCGGACATTGGAAACATCCGGCCGTTGCTCGATCTTAAATATCGGATCAACGGTCATCTCGCTGGGTGAAATGTAGGTTGTCAAACGGGTTAAATACCCTTGTTCACGCGCCAGATGTTGTAGATAAGCGTTGCCCAATTCAATTGTGTTGGCTGGGGCTGCAAATTCTGTGATAAACGCCCGGCCGCCTAACGCATTTGCCCGATTTTGTACCAAACGTCGGTAATTGTTAGAGCCAAAAGCCGAAAATGTAATCTCTTCAGTTGCGATTTGCATATGCTCGAAATTTTCTGGCACCGCTTGAGCATCGGCAAACACCCATGTGAAAATCGGCATGTTGTTGTTGGCGGCCACGGCCGTCAGACGCAATGGAATCATCGGTTTTTGGCCTGGATAAGTGATTTCAATCGGCTTAATCGACTCGGCCGATTCCCCATCGAGCAGGCGCATGGCGATAAACGCAAACTCTTCTTCAACATAGACATTAATCAGCGGCTCCATAGGTGGCTCAACCCGATAGTTGTTGTCACGCAACCATGTAATGAGTGCCATCGGGTCAGACGAGCCGATGACATCAAAGCCAAAGGGGCCAACTTCACCGCTGGCAAACACTTCAACCCCACTTTCTTCCGCTGAATCTTCACTTAGCGATTCCATCATGACCACTTGGGCGCATTCTGGCACAGGCGGGGCGATGATGCGGACATCGGTGAGTCGATGTAGTTCTGCGAAAACCGACTCACCTTCTTCAGGAACGGCGAGGTCATCGGCCGTAATCGCCTCTGGAATCGGCAAAATCCACGAAAAGTCAGGGGCACTGCCGGTATATTGAATCTCGATCAGCGAAGTGATGGTGTCATTGTCATTGACTGTAAACACAATCCGTTCACCCGCTTGGTCAACCGGGCTGTTTTGGCAAAATAGCCCGCCACAAGCTTCGGCCGGCCGGGCTGAAAGCGAAGCGAAAAACATCAAGGCAAACAAAGGCACACTAACAATCAAAAATCTTTTTAACATATTTTTATCTCCCTGATGATAATCACCTGTACTTTCTCGAAAAATGCCAGACGATGGCGGTTCTAAATCTAGGCGGGTTTAGGTAAAACCCTGTGAACCGCGCCTATTCAAACCGAAGAGCAGACCTGCGCCGATGATTAAAATGAATGCGATCCAAACAATCCGGCCGACAATCGCTTCGTTTGTCGGTGCTGGCATCATCGCCACCACATCAAAATTTTCAGTCCGTGGGTTAATCGCATCATCATTTCTAACAATATCTCCAACCAGACCTGTTTTTGAAGCCGGTCTGGTTGGAGCAATACAAAACTGATTATTTCATTAAATCTAACGTTTTAAGTGGGGGAATTTTAAATGCCGTGAGGGTTACATACAAAACCTTTTAATCTGTTACTTTCTCACCTTCTCTTCAATTGCATCCATAAGTAGCCCCGCAATATCTGTCCCTTTCTGCTCATCAACTTCACGGATACCGGTTGGACTGGTGACGTTGATTTCGGTCACATAATCGCCTATGACGTCGATGCCGACAAAAATCAGCCCTTTTTCTTTAAGCGTCGGCCCGATCTGAGCCGCCAACCAATGATCCCGTTCAGTCATTTCAACCGCGACCCCTTTTCCACCGGCCGCCATGTTTGCTCGGGTCTCCCCTTTCGTTGGCATACGGGCCAGCGCATATCCGTTTGGCTTGCCGTCAATCAACAAGATGCGCTTATCGCCTGTGTCAACCACATCATGAATATAGCGTTGCACCATTGTGTACGTGACACCCCGGTCTGTCAGCGTTTCGATAATGACGTTGACGTTGGGTGACCCGGCTGTGATCCTAAAGATCGACGAACCGCCCATCATATCAAGCGGTTTAATAATGATGTCTTCGTGCTCTTCGAGAAACGCCTTAATCTGATCTGCGTTCCGTGTGATCAGAGTTGGCGGGCTGGTTTGTGGAAAAACGGCGGTGAACATTTTCTCATTTGAGTCGCGCAAACTTTGCGGCTTGTTGACAATCAAAGTCCCTTGTTTCTCTGCTAATTCGAGCATGTAGGTTGAATAGACATATTCCATATCAAACGGAGGGTCTTTGCGCTGAATAATCACATCGAGATCAGCCAACGGCCGGTCATAGCTTTCATGAAAGGTGTAAAAACCGGTTTCCTGATCAACCACAGAAAGGGTTTTCATCCGGCCGAACGCAACTCCGTCCCGCACGTATAAATCCTGCATTTCCATGTAGTTAAGTTCCCAGCCTCGGGCCTGAGCCGCCAATAGCATTGCAAAACTACTATCTTTGTATGTTTTTACCGTTTCGATGGGGTCCATCACCATGCCAAGTTTAATTGTCATTGTTCCTCTGTTGGGGTGGTCAGTAGTCAGCAACCAGCTAATCATGCACGCCTACTGATCACTGGTTACTAAAATACTTTTCAAGATACTCACTAAAGCTAATCTTGTCAGCCGCTTCAATTTCAGCTTGCTTTGTCAGCGAGTCAAGCGCCTTTTGCTTGAACATTGCATCGATGTCCTCAGACAGCGGCCGATCAAGAAAATATTGTTGATGGGTTAATGATTTCCGCATTGCGTGTGAGAAGAAGCTTTCGCCAAAAAAATTCATCTCTGACAACATTTTGGCAGAAGGAGTAAGGTCCGGGTTCCGAACTTTCTGCCGCTGTGCATATAGGGCGGCGGTGTACGGCCGGGTTGGCTCGTCTTGATCAAGCAATACACACACAGGGTACATCGCATCTAATATATCGCGTGCCCATGACCCCATTGGAATCGGCCCATTTCTTGATTCAAGCCATAGTTCTGGCTTGCGCCCGTTGCGGGCGACCGCGGTTTGATTGCGCGAGATCATCTCTTGCTCCTCATCGGAAATCTGTGGGCTGTCAGCGAGGGCGGCCGTAATGAGAAACGCCTCTAAAAAGCGAAGCTGAACTGTGTTCATCCCCAACGGGTCGGCCGGATTAATATCGATTGAACGGACCTCGACATAAGCAACACCTCGTTTACGCAATGCTACTGTCGGCCGTTCACCCGGCTCTGTCGGCATTTTCGGCCGTATCGCACTATAAAATTCATTGGCTATCTGGAGAATATTTTCGCTAAGCTGCTTGTACTCGCCGTTCACATGAACCCCAATCTTTTTAAATTCAGGGTGCTGAGTATAGACGGCCTTTTCAAGCGAGTCTGCATATTCTTGAACGGAGCTACGTGATACTTTGAAGGCCGCTTTATTTTGATAACCGATATCGCTCATACGCAAGCTGGTACCATATGGCTCATACAC
>JBLIMP010000399.1:0-3931 GCA_047638855.1 Cellvibrionaceae bacterium
ATGAACGGCCGCGCTTGCCCCGGTTATGAATCACCTTTACGCCAAGCATTTGTAGACACCGGATTCCACGAAGTCAAAATAGACGACCTCAGTTCATTACAAAAACAAGGCTGGGACCGGCTAATCTTTGATCACCCTCGTTTTACAGGTGGAATCAAAAGCCATACGGTGACCCGCTTTGCGGTAGAGAAGTTGGAGATTCCAGCGATGCAGATTGAGTTGTGTTCGGCCGGACGCCTGGTTTATCGCGGGCCACATGATGGGTGGCCGTTCCACTATTTCGGAGATACAAAGGGGATTAAAGCAACGATGCAGGCGCTTGAAACGTTTGTAGGTTCGATTGTTTAAGGGTTGGCTATTTTCGTCGGATGGCTAATTTCCGGCCGACTTGCACTGGCACATCTACCTTTTGGTGAGCCAAGTGCATTTTCTCAAGTCCGGCTTGATGCTCGACTGAAAAAGATTCGCTTTTCCGGCTTTCGTAACCCACATGCATCCCTAAACATTCATTGGTAGCCGCCAAAAAGCCTTTTTCCGCATGAAACATCTGATGAATATAATGGACCCGTTTATAGTCCCAATCAACCAAACGGGTCTCAACACGAATCGGGTCCCCTTCAAATAGCTCATCTAAATAATCGACATTCATCCCCAAAGTAAATACAGAATAACCGGTCTGTTGATAGGTTATCCCCATCCCCAAAGTGCCATAAAATTCATCGGTAGCTAAATCAAAGGCAAGCACGTAGTAAGCGACGTTCATATGGCCATTATGGTCGATCCATTCTGGCTGTACGGTTATTTCAAAGGTTGGGAGTTTAGTGGTTGTCATAAATGAAGAGGGATAGCTATAAATTCAACTAGTTTTAACAGAATTGACTCGATGGATCAAAAATAGAACTAATGTGGAAACAAAAAAGCGGCCGAGACTTTTATACCATCGGCCGCTTTTAACTTTGCGTGATCTTTTTAGATTATTGCTGGCTTTTTTATGCCTTACTTAACAGCCAACAGCTCAACTTCAAAAATGAGAGTTGCATTTGGCGGAATAACACCACCGGCGCCACTAGAGCCGTACCCTAAATCGGCTGGAATCACCAACTGGCGTTTACAGCCTACTTTCATAGAGCCAACGCCTTCATCCCAACCAGCAATAACTTGACGGGCACCCACTACAAACTCAAACGGGCCACGGTCGAGCGAACTGTCAAACATGCTGCCATCTTCAAGCCAACCTGTGTAATGGACAGAGACTTTTTGCATCGGATTAGGTATTGCCCCGTCTCCTTCAACCAAATCGATATGCTTCAGACCACTTGCGGTGGTAGTGTAATCGACTGAATCAATAATCGTTGGTTTAGGCGGCTTCGCCACATCAACCAGCTCAACTTCAAATTTAAGGGTCGCATTAGGGGGAATTGCGCCACCGGCCCCGCGAGCGCCATAGCCAAGTTCAGGTGGAATGATAAGGGTCGCTTTGCCGCCCACGTTCATCATCGCAATGCCCTGATCCCAGCCTTGAATGACACGTCCTTGGCCTAGTGGGAATTTGATCGGTTGACCCCGCTTAACGGAGTTGTCAAATTCGGTACCGTCGAGCAACGTGCCCACATAATGGACAGCCACTGTATCGCCTGCCTCAGCTTGTGGACCGTTCCCTTTTTGATGTTCTATATATTCGATTTGTGGTTCTGCCATTTTGGTTATTCCTTACGAGTTCTAAAATTTTTTAACTGCTGGCTCCAATAAAACAAGCCCATTTTACCTTACTCTTTTTTTCAACCGGAATTTACAAGGAGAAACAAATATTTATCCCAAAATAAGCAAGGCTATTTCTATTTCATAGCGTATCTTTTCAAGAACCCAGGGAAAAATACCCTTCGACAAGCTCAGGGTACGCATCCTGAGACTTCGGCGTGAGCTCAGTCGAACGCTGTCGAAGGACACCACCCTCCCTTTTTGAGATGATATTTCATAGCCTTATTAATGAACCTGTTCACTTTGAATGACACTAATCCCGGCCGCACTCATCTCATCTAGCGCTTTGTTCACGTCGCCCGGCTGCAAATTCACGCCCCGGCAAGCATCAGAAACAACGTGCGTGCTAAATCCCAGATTGTTCCCATCCATCGCGGTAAATTTGACACAATAGTCAGTCGCCAAGCCAACAATATAAAGGTCAGTGACCCCCAACCCTTTCAAATAACCGAATGCACCGGTCGACGCCCGCCAGTCAGAACTTCGTTCTGCCAAGCTCACCGTAGGTGAGCCGCCGTTATCAAAAAAGCCGCTGTAGCTGTCAATAGTTTGATCGGTCCCTTTGCGAAAGATAGCAGCTACTTTGTTTGTGTTTAGCCCGTCCCGAAATTCAGCCCCAAACGATCCTTGCACACAATGCACAGGCCACAATATCTGATCGAGCCCATTCAGGTCAATGATTTCACCTGGATTTGTTCCTGGGTGATTGTCAGCAAAACTACCATGATCGGCCGGATGCCAGTCTTGTGACATGATCACTAGGTCAAATTTCGATTGTAAGTCGTTGACGATAGGAATAATCTGGTCACCTTCGTTGACGGCCAAGGCTCCTCCGGGGCAAAAATCGTTTTGAATATCGATTATATAAAGTGCTTTCATGTTTTTTTATTCATCCATTCAACCTCGGCCGCGATGTAACCAAACGCTGACCAAAAGCCGCTTTCAAGAACTTGATTATAAATTCGACAGGCCTGTCCCAGGTCCCCATTATAAAGGTACCACGTCCCCACGCCATAGCCCTGTGTTGCTAAAGTCAGTAGGCGATCTTCCGGCCGGTTATCCGTCGGGTTCAGCAACTGCTCTGGCGTATAAACACCTTTGTACATCATTAATCTGTAGTGATAGCTGTGACTTTCAATCAACGGCATTTCCGGGTCGATGAGGTCAAGCAGCTGGGTTGCCTCATGCTTGCGACCCAATCGGCACAGCGACATATAATGCCAATCAACTGTGGCGCATATCGAATCGGGATTATCTGAATAAGCCATACAGGCTTGGTAGGCTTCAGCCGCCTTCACGAAATCACCTGACAAATAATAGGCTAAGCCCAAGTGATACCAAATATTAAAGTGACCATTTGAGGTTGGCTGATTCAGATGATTGGGATTGCCGTCGGGTTCAACTTCAACCGGCCGATCTTTGACAAGTGCGGCCGCTTTTTCAAAATCTTCAATCGCTTTAGAAAACTGGCGGGTTGAAATGTAGCGATGCCCTCGATGGCGTAAGAGTCGGTACGAGTGAGGAAACGTAGCAATCCCCTGAGCATACACATCAAACATCTCATCAAATAGATAAAGATAAGCGAGCCTGCGCCCCAACCAGATCGTGTTTTCAAGATTTGGGTTCTGCTGAAAGTGGTTTCTGGCTTCGGCCAAATTCTTTTCAGCAGTTATTCGACCTGCTTCTGACATAGGGTGAGCGGGAAAAGGGGCTTGAGTAAGCGGGTTAATTAGGGTCATAGTTTTAGTTTTTGCCAATCCCGAGGGCAACGGGCAATTGATCCAACAGATGGCTGGACAAGTTCAGATTAGGTTTATAAAAGCTGTGTTTTCCGTGTCATCTATGGATGGCTACAGCTTGCGCCAGGTAGCAAGATATTTTTTCAAGTTTTGATTTTATCTGGTTAGCGTCGATTCTTCGAAGTAAGATAGCCTTTGCGCTAAATAAATAGGAGAAAAAGCAAGATGTCATCGTTTCAACCAATCTACGACCGTGCGGCCGCCCGCAAAGGGGGCGAACCCGAACTGAAAAAACTGCTTTCTGGCCACCCCAAAACCAGCGACCAGCTTGCTGTCATCCCAGATGATCGCTATTTAGCCGAAATGACCCGGCGTGTATTTTGTGCAGGATTTGTTTGGAACGTTATCGATAATAAATGGCCAAACTTCGAACG
>JBLIMP010000400.1:0-3903 GCA_047638855.1 Cellvibrionaceae bacterium
GCTTTCAACTGCTCATCCACCTTGCATAACGACAGGCCAAATCCGGCCATCTCTTGCGTCGTTGCGTACTGTCCCATCCAAACTTTATACACGCCGATGCCAGCTTTATCCAATAGCTGTTGCACTCGCCGATAAAGAATCGACAATTCCATCAACGTTAAACTTCCAGCATTGTTTAGCAATACACACACCTCGTCACCAGCGACAAAAGGCTTGTCTTCCAGAATGATTGGCAGCATTTGATCGATAATCGCATCGGCCGAAATCATCTTGCCTTTATACACACCGGATTCGCCGTGAACGCCCATTCCGATTTCAATTTCATCAGCTCCCAATTCAAACATTAGCTTGCCAGTTATCGGACTTGCAGCCGTGTCGAGTGCCATTGAAATAGAGCGAGTGTTGTCCCGCACTTTTTCAGCCAAGACTTTGCATGCTTGAAGATCAGTACTGGTTTCAGCAAACGCCCCAAGCATTTTCCAAACAAAAAACAGCCCGGCCGTCCCTCGTCTCTCCGATTCTTTACCTTTTGGGGCCGATGCGACGTCATCATAAAGCACTACCATTTCAACATCATCAATGCCGCTGTCTTCCGCTTCTTCAAGAGCCATTTCGGCGTTCATCAAATCACCCGCATGATGCGAAACACACAACAGCACCCCGGCTCCATTCTCAGCCGCCACAATGCCACGCACAATACGGGCAGGTCCAGGGGCGGTAAAAATCGGACCCGGAACGTTGACATCAAACAACCCTTCGCCAACAAAGCCGGTCATGGCGGGTTCGTGACCCGTTCCATTACCGATAACCAAGCCAACTCGACCGGCCGGTTTTGGCTGGGTGCGCACAATAAGCCGCTCATCGGTTAGTTCGATAATGTCCTTGTGTGCGGCCGTATACCCTTCGAGCATTTCAGTTAAGATATTTTCAGGTTTATTAATTAGTTTCTTAAATCGTGCGGACATTTTTAGTTTTTAGCTGTCAGCTATCGGCTGTCAGCTTTTCCTTTCTTCTGATACTGGCCGTAACAAATCAAATAAGATTGCACACAACCAAAATTAATAATTAACCGTTCACCCATTCAACAAATCACCAGTTAATCAGCTTTTTTCAAACCACATCAACATAATCGGGTGATCAACCGACTCTTGGCCGTATACCACTTGAACAGGTAATCCATACCTTAAATCTTCTAGCTCACCAAAGTTTTGCAGCAAATGCGCGAATAAAGTATCCGCCCCTTCTAGCTTGACATAGGCCAAAACATAGGGCGTTGAAAGTCGGTCTGCAAGCATTTTTGGTGCAAAATGCAACACCGACCAGCTAACAAGCTCTCCCCGGCCGCTGAGTTCAACCCAGCTAGTCGGCCGGAGACAATTGGGGCAAGCCGGTCGAGGTGGAGACCAAGTGTATTCACATCCTTGGCAACGGGTTGCCAAAAATTTTCCTTCTTCCAAAGCCAAGAAAAACTTTGAATACTTCCCTAAGCTGTGCTTATATTTTTGAACCCACTCAAGGCCGATAATTTCAATCTCACGAAAATCGCCCCACGGGTCAGGTGAGCGGCCTTCTGGGTCAGCAAGGATTTGTTGGTCGAGTTTGTTCGTAACTTTATCCATCTGTTACACCTCACTCCTGAAAATATTAACGACACAATGGGTACCCGTCCCAGCATGGGTATCAGTTAAGCCGATTTTGGCATTGGCTACTTGGCGCTCAGCCGCCACTTCGCCACGCAGTTGCCACACCACTTCCATCGCTTGAGCGATTCCGGTTGCCCCAACAGGGGCGCCACGACCTAATAATCCACCAGATGTGTTGACTGCTATTTCCCCATCTAGCCCAAAACGATTGCTTCCGGCCGCTGGTCCTCCGTCTCCGTAATTGCAAAATTTCAGCTCTTCGTATGCTTGCAATTCCACGCCGCTGTACGAATCATAAAGTTCAGCGACATCTATTTGCTTAAGCGGGTCGCTGATTCCAGCCATCGTATAGGCTTGTTCAGCCGCATTGCGCTTACCCCTAAAATGGGCCAATCCAGGATACGGAAACGGCCGATCTCCCAGCCGCATCGAATCGGTGCCGCAACCGGTTCCAGCGTAAGTCACAGTCGGCCGGTTGTTCCAATGGTCCGAATGAGTTTTGGCCCACTCCTCGGTCGCTAAAATAATCGCACCTGCCCCATCAGAGAGCAGGCTACAATCGAGTAATTTATAAGGTTCAGCAATAGGCATTGACCCCATCACATCGCTGACGCTAAGGTCCATCGGCTTTTGAGCGATGGGGTTTGAACGGGCGTTTAGCCTGTTTTTTACCGCTATTGCGGCAAAATGTTCTTCTTTGGTTCCATAAAGGCGCATATGCTCACGAATCATGGCGGCATAAAAAGCGGTATAGGTTCCGCCCACCATCATTTCCCAATCAGCATCGGACGAAAGCGAGAAAAACTGTTGTGCAGTAGCAGAGCTAACACTCCGGCCGTTTGTCTCGCCACCATAAACAATGATCGAATCACACAGGCCACTTTTGACATAAGCAAAGGCGGTTCGCAACGCCAAAGCTCCCGTCGCTCCTCCCCCTTCAACCCGCACATTGGGCTTGGGCGTCATGCCGATATGGTCGTGCAAAATGGCTCCCAAGGTCATTTGACGGTTAAAGTGGTCGCTTTCATAGCTAGTTAAGCCATGCTCAACGTGTTCAAGGGTGTGGATTCCAGCATCAGCTACGGCCGAAATCACCGCTTCTACAACCAGATCGCGCACGTTTGAATCAGCTCTGTTAGCGCTGAATTTCGTAAGTCCGCCGCCTACTACAACGACGTTTCGAGTGTCATTATTCTTCATCATCATCTCTTAATGCCGCTAATGTGCGTGCTTTTGACTTAGTGACATGGTCAGCAATCGCCGTTTGCAGTGCGTTCACATCCCGGTCAGGCAAAGCGGCAACAATTGCCGCATGCTCTAATTGGGTGTCATTCGAACTAGGACGGTCAAATTTCTGTTTCAACCTAACTATCTGCAAATGGGTGTTGAGCCGAGTAAAAACTCGCATCAATTGTTTATTACGGGCGTAACTCAGGTACTGATGATGCAGTTTTTGATCAAGAGCGATGTAGCTAGCAATGATCTCCCGATACTCCCCCCCTTCGATCAGATTGTTCATTTGAGTGTGAATAATAGTTAGCTGGGCAAGCTCATGATCCGTTGCCTTTTCCAGCACGATGGGAGCGGCCGAAGTTTCGAGCATCAGGCGCACGTCGAAATTCTCAGCGATATTTTCAAGCGTAATGGGTGTGACGAAGGTACCGCTTCTCGGCCGCACTTGAACCAACCCTTCACCTTCTAATCGATACAAAGCAACATTGAGAGGTGTGCGGCTTATGCCTAGCTCTTTTTCAAGTTTATTGAGATCAAAACGAAAACCTGGGGGAAATTCAAGAGAAATTATTTGCTGACGTAAATAATCGTAGACTTCGTCACGCAAGATAATGTTGTTGAGAATTCCATTGCTTTGGGAAGTGGGGTTCATGAGCCTTTGTCAAAGTAACAGTGAAAACAGTTGAAATTAACTATTTTTAGTGGTTACGTATCTGAAATCTGATATCTGAAATTTCAGTTTAACCTTGACTTGTTTTTCGAGCAACTAATTCGACGATATTGCTCCCCTTTCCCGCATGCGGAATCCTTTGTTTACTCTGACAACAAAAAGAGACCTCTCCGATGCACGAGCAAGGGAGAGGTCTCTTTTATTAGGTTTATCAGCCCGTTTCAGCGGCTAATGAACCTGCGTTTTGCTTAAGAAAAAAGGCTCTTTGGGAATTCAGGGGGTTGACCCCAGATGTAGGGGCTAGGCATTCGCATGAATAATCGGTCAATAGCCAACATGTTAATGCAAACGTCTCGC
>JBLIMP010000401.1:0-3902 GCA_047638855.1 Cellvibrionaceae bacterium
CGACAGATTTGCCCCTTGACCTTAAACCTAGGTTCAAGGTGTAGACTCTAGTCATTATTAATTATCCATTGCCCGTTTTAATTTACTTTAGGGCATACGAACCCTTCGACAAGCTCTGGGTGCGTATGTCCTATCCTTTTAATTTTCAATAGTGAATAATCAATTTAGAATGACCCACAAATGACCTCTCTACAAACCTTCAAAATTACCGGTATGGACTGCGCCGGATGTGCCAAATCAATTGAAACCGGTGTCTCAAAACTCAACGGCATCACGCTGTGCGAGCTTAGCTTCACCTCTGAAACGATGCGGGTTGAAGGGACAACCCCGGCCGACACCATCGTCGGCCGTGTGCGAGATTTAGGCTTCGACGTTCTTGAACCTACTGAGAAAGATGACGACCCATCTGACCAAATAGCCAATGCCCCACGCAACTTCATCCAATTTATGTGGGGCCGCACCGACACCCGGCTGGCCCTGTTGGCGATTCTACTCATCTTACCCGGACTTATCCTGCATGAATTTTTACCAGGATTAGGTTTTGAAAGCCCCCTGGTCGATCTTGCATCGGTACTGGCCCTCGTGCTGGCCGGATACCCCGTCGCCCTGAGTGCATGGCGTGCGCTCAGAATTAACCATGAAATCAACATCAACGTGCTGATGACGATTGCAGCCGTTGGTGCGCTCATCATCGGCGAATACACCGAAGCGGGTGTTGTGATGGTGCTGTTTGTCATCGGCGAAGCGCTGGAAGGGTACACGGCTGAACGGGCGCGTGGCTCGATCCGTTCACTGCTGGCGGTGGCTCCGGCCGAAGCAACCAAGTTGGTGGCTGACACCTGTTGTGGCTCGTTTAAAGAAGAGATCGTGCCGATTAAATCATTGGTCGTGGGTGACCGCATCTTGGTCAAACCGGGCGAACGCATCCCGATGGATGGGGCTGTGTTGGCAGGAAGTTCAGCCGTGAATCAGGCCCCTATCACGGGTGAAAGTGCGCTCATCGAGAAGGAAATCGGTAGCGGCGTATTTGCCAGTTCAATCAACGGCACAGGCTCGTTGGAGATCGAAGTGACCCATTTGGCGGCTGACAATACGATTGCAAGGGTGATCAAAATGGTTGAAGAGGCCCAAGACAAACGGGCACCGGCCCAGCGCCTGGTTGACCAGTTTGCAAAATATTACACCCCGGCCGTTGTTGCGCTGGCGGTACTCGTGGCAATTATTCCTCCGCTTTTGTGGGGTGCGCCATTTTTTAACCCCTCTCCTGAAATAACAGGTTGGCTTTATCGCGCCTTAACCCTGCTCGTAGTCGCTTGCCCGTGCGCACTAGTCATCAGCACACCGGTCAGCATCGTGAGTGCGATCAGCAATGGGGCACGTAACGGCATCATTTTAAAAGGTGGAGCGGTGGTTGAAACGTTGAGCAAGGTACAGGCGATTGCGTTTGATAAAACGGGGACGTTAACGAAAGGGGAACCGGCCGTAGTTAAGTTTAAATCGGCCGATTGCACTGCGACCTCTGGCGAAACTTGTGCTGATTGCAACGATTTATTGGCCCTAGCCAGTGCGGTAGAAGCCCGAAGCGAACATCCATTGGCCCGTGCGGTGCTCGCTCAGGCAGAGACAAATGGGGTCGCCAATAGCTATCCGGCGGCCGAAAATGTACATGCTTTAACCGGCCGGGGGGTCACTGGCCAGGTCGGCGGCCGGACGGTAACAATCGGCAGTCATCGTTATTTTGATCAAAACATCCCGCACGGTGATTATTGTGCAGATGTTGGTGCTGTGGATGAAAAAGGGTTTACGACGATGTTGATCAGCCAAGATAATCGATATCAAGGGTTTATCGCAGTGACGGACGAGGTGCGTGAAACGAGCCGTGAGGCGTTGGCAGAGTTAAAGTCGGCCGGGGTGCAACACCTTGTCATGCTGACGGGTGACAACGAGCAGACGGCGGCTCAAGTGGCCGAAGCGGTCGGTGTCACTGAAGTGCAGGCGAGCTGTTTGCCAGAAGATAAAGTGACCGCAGTTGAAAATCTGATGGAAAAATATGGGACAGTCGCCATGGTGGGCGACGGCATCAATGACGCTCCGGCATTAGCCACAGCTTCGGCCGGGATTGCGATTGGCAACACGGCCCAAGCGATGGAAACGGCCGATGTTAGCCTAATGGGTGACTCGCTAAAAGCACTCCCTTATCTGATTAAATTGTGCCGGGCAACGATGCAGACGATTCGGGTGAACATCGCCTTTAGTATCGGGGTTAAGCTGGTGTTCCTGCTCATGGTTTTGTTGGGGACAGGCTCGATGTGGATGGCGATTTTGGCTGACGTAGGGACCTCGATTTTAGTCACGCTGAATGGAATGCGGCTGTTGAATCGTTCGTTTTAGCATAGTTTTAAACGCAGAGGCACAGAGGGTTAAGTTTGTGAGTAACCCTTAGTTTTCTGTGCCTCTGCATTCTATTAAAAAATTCCACCGTCTTCCCAAGGGTAACCGTCTTCTCAAGGATAATGGATTGCTATCAGCTCACCGCATTCATACCACCTGTAATTCGACTGGCCTTTTCAGCCAATCTCACTAAAGCTGCTTTTATTTCCGGCGGCCCTAAAATCTGAAACTCCCCTTTCAGCCCCAACACAAAACGAGCCATCCGATCAAGATCAGGCGATGAAATCGAAACAATGACCCCTTCGGCCGTTTGCTCATAAAGTGCCGTTGTCCTTGGGATTTGAGCACGTACCTCTTTCATCGTCTGTTTAAACAAAATACGCACGTTCCAAGCATTGGGTGTGCGGGCAATCGACTCATCAACAAATTGATTGGCATCAAAATCGGCCGGTTTCTCTTTCTGAAATCCAACCGACAGCGTTTTCAACTCCTGAATGCGATCTACCCGAAAGGTGCGCAACGCCTGGCGCAAATGACAGTAACCGGCCACGTACCACATGCCGATCATAAACACGAGCGCATATGGGTCTATTTTACGGGCGGTCCCTTGCTTGTCACGATCCCCGTAACGCATCCAAATTGTCTTTTGCTCATGCACCGCCTGACTCACATCAAGCACAATATCGGCCGATAGACTGTACCATTGCTCCGGCGGTTCCATCTCAACCACACGATTCAAGATCGTCATCTGCTCAACCATACGGGGTGGCATCACTCGTTCAATTTTGTGGATGGCCCGATCAGATGCGGCCGCAACGCCAGCTAGATTTAATCTACGGGTAAACATCAGCCCCATCGTCAGGGCCAAAATCTCATCGGACTGAAACACCAAAGGGGGCAGTTTGTATTTTTGATCAAGCCGATAGCCGCCGTAACGTCCCTTCTCCGTTTCGATGGGAACCCCCATTTCTTGCAAGCGGGTGACGTAGCGGCGCACCGTCCGGCCGTCAACCTCTAGCTTCTCGGCAATTTCAGTTCCGGTTAGATGGCTGTGTGCCTGCAAAAGTTCAAGCAGTGAAAAAAGTCGAGTGGATGGATAGTACATAAAGATAGTTGCACACAGTTTGTAGGGTCGAAAGATGCGGCGGCAAGCTTTTGCCACAAGAAATCATGATTCGTCCCGCATCTTACGCCCCAGTTTTAGCATAGTTTTTAATTAGGGCAATTTTTGACCGCTTAAAAGGTTATTCTTAACTCATAGCTCAGACATTCTGGTCTGCGAACAACCAAACAGACAAAGATGTCTGTAATACAAACCTATTTTCTTTGGAGGAAATGATGAACAGTGAAGTTGAAAAATTTTGGGGCCATTTCGAAATGTATAAAATGCTTCGGCCGCAGTTGCTCGAAATCCTGAGCGATGCAGAACTCGCCTATTCCCCCGGCGGCGACAATATGACGCTGGGCGAACTATGCATTGAGCTGGGCGAAACAGAGATGAATTACATCGA
>JBLIMP010000402.1:0-3868 GCA_047638855.1 Cellvibrionaceae bacterium
CTGAAATTCAGTTCCTAATGCGAAACAACCCACATTTAACTTCTCAAAAAGGGAGGGAGATATCCTTCGACAGCGTTCGACTGAGCTCACGCCGAAGTCTCAGGATACGCACCCTGAGCTTGTCGAAGGGTGTCTTTCCCCGGATTATCGAGAAGATACGATTGGTTCCTAAAATATTTCTTTTATTTTTACTTGTAGGTAAACCTCAATAAGTAGTTGGATTTAGACCAGACTAGTTTTGAATCATCTACCTCGGGTAAGTAGTCGCTAAAAACCAGCCTAGTCTTCAAGAAGCTTTTTGTAATTTACCTAGTCGTTATGTAGATGTTAAAACCAATCATCCAAATAGGAAATCAATCATGAAAATCAAAACCACTCTCGAAATTAATGCCCCCGCCCCTGCCGTCTGGGAAGTGCTGGGTGAGAACTTTGCAGATGTCAGCGAATGGGCAGACTCAATCACGAAATCCTCTATCAATGGTCCACTTGGTAACGGCGTGGTACGTACATGTGACCTTAAAGGGTTTGGCCCAGTCGCTGACGGGCAAGTCAAGGAAAAGATGACTCATTTTGACCGTGAATCTCATACTATGACTTATATCATAGTTTCTGGCGTGCCAAATCTGATGAAATCCATTGAAAATGCATGGCGAATTGAAGCTCTAGGTGACAGTCAGTGCTTGGTCACAAGCCAAGCAGTATTTAATTTTAAATGGTGGGCACTCCCACTCTCTCTACCGATGCGGATCCCTCTCAGCCGTGGCGTGAAAGAGTTCATTCAGCAACTTAGCAATCAAGTCGAAAAGACACGCTTACATATCTAAAGCAGTGATTCAATACGGGTTAAAACCTTGTAAAAGAAACGAGAAGGCTTAGCTAAGTAGGAGAGTAGTATGACACGCTCAATTTTAGCAGATTTTCCCTTTCAATCGAATTATTTATCGGTTGAAAGGGGAAAATACACTACATAGATGAAGGATAGGATTACCCGATTTTGTGCTTATATGGTGCACCGGCTCATCCTATTTGCGGCGAAATATTATTCCATATCTGAAATCATACGGCCGTTGTCTCGTATCACACCTCATTCGCATGGGAAGATATGAATACTCCATCGCTATTTATAAGCTAGTCAGCAGGCAAAACATCCTCAATTCGCATGTTGCCCAGCAAAATATCGGCCGTCGCTTGAATGTGAATTTCGGCCGAGGGCAACAACATCAATTCTGGTACATGCTCTTGCTGCACCAACAACTCAATTTCTGTACAGCCTAAAATACAAGCCTGCGCCCCTTGCCTGCCAAGCTCGCGAATCACCTCAGCCATCGTTTGACGTGACGATTCTTGAAAATCATTAAACGATAGTTCTTCATAGATGATGCGATACACCTCTTCTTGAACCGCTTCCTCTTGCGGCGCAATCGTTTTAATACCATGACGGGCCAAACGGTCATGCAGATAGGCTTCTTCCATCGTCGGTTTTGTGCCAACTAGCCCAACTTCGGTTAAGCCCTGCTGTTTTAGCTGATAAGCGCAACAGTCAGCAATGTGCAAAATCTTGAGGCTAGGATGCGCAGCTTCCACTGTAGGAACACAAATATGCCCTGTGTTTGAGGCGATGACGAGCCAATCGCAACCGGCCGCTACCAACTGGTCTACCCCTTTCAATAGGTAGTTTGAAACCTGGTCAAAGTCTTTGAGTGTCAGGTAATGAACATACTCATCACAATCAACCGAAACCATGGTGATGGGCGGATTGGGCGGCATAAAATGTCGTTTGGGCGTATTCGCCAAAACTTTTTCATGGATGCCTTTGTAGTAATCCACACCAGAAACATAGGAAATACCTGTCAAAATGCCAAGAGAAGATTTCATATCGTTTTGCTCCGATGAGTAAATCGGCCGAGAAACTGTTGAATTGCAGTAAATTAGTTTGAAGCACACCCTTTTGTCGCTAAATTATAAACATCCGCTGGTTACTGACCAGCTAGAGCATCTGCACCCGCCTGAACTTCGAGGATGTTATCCGCAAGCGGCGATTCAAATAGTGACCCACGGTGAAGTTGGCCTATTTAAAGGGGAACGAATACAAGAAAAGTTTCGAGAGGTTCTGGCAGAGCAACAAATTGATGTGCAAGAGCATTCCATAGTCACGCGTATTCGTCCAAATGGGATTGAGCAAGAAAGCAAGTTTGTTCCGGCCGATTGCGTGATATTGGCTGGCGGGTTTCGAGCATCCTCCATACCGAAAAATGCTGGGATCGATAGCAACGATATCGATCAAATTAAGGTCAATCTCCATCAAAAGAGGCTAAGGATTTCTTTGAAAAAGGGATTGAAACGTCTCCACAGATTACATCTTTGATTCTATGTAATCTGTTGTGGAGGATTTAAGAATGGGCAATAATCTTGTTGAACTGAAACACTTTAGAAAAAGATGGAGAACTCAAGATGAGTAACAACAAACGTGAGCTAATCGAAGGGCAACCGGTGTTGGTTGTGATTGATATTCAAGGAGGCGAGTCAGGCGGAGACGAAGCGTCAACAATGCCCTTTATGTCCGACTATGCAGACTACATGGATCGTGCGCCTGCTTTGGTAGCAAAAGCGCGCGAATGCAATATACCCATTGTCTTCTTTCAAGAAGCACATCGCCGTGACCTAATCGATTTCGGCCGAGAACTCGATGGGGCAGAAGGGATTCATCTGCTTGAAGGAAACCCTGGCACTGAAATTTCTAAAGATGTCGGGATGTTGCCTGATGATTATTTCATTCGCAAACGGCGTTACTCCGGCTTTTTCGGCACAGAATTTGAGATTCTATTAAAAGGATTACAGGCCAATACGCTGATCTTAATCGGTGGCCATACCGATGTTTGTGTCCATTACACCTTTGTTGATGGGCACCAGCATGATTATTTTTGCCGAGTAGTAGAGGATTGTGTCGCAGGATCGAGCCAAGAAGCGCACGATGGGGCATTACGAGCGATGGAGTATTTACAAACGGGGGCACGGCGCACATCGGCCGAAATTGCCACCGCATTTGAAGCGTATAAAAAGAAAACCACAGCATCTGGTTAGCTATAGGCCAACCCCGAAAAATAATTATCTAGCAAGCTAGCTCAGGGGGAATTGGCTGTGTCAATCAAGTTGACGAGGTGAGGCGATTTTGTTGATGCAATTGCATGTTTTATTCTCGGAAATCGCCTAACAAAACGCTTCTGCTGACCGGTCAGAAATGTTACTATTGAGACATTGATGCGAATAGCGGCTTTTTCTTTAACAATCACAAACTAAAAGGGGTAAAAATGACTGAATTTGATCAAAAGATTCTCGAACTAAAACTATACGGTTTTACAATCATTGATAATGTCCTGGCAGCAGATGACATCGCAGCGATGCGCGAACTCTTAGTTCAAGCAGAACAAGAAATCGGGGTAGAAATGTATCATCGCGGCCGGGCGGGCCATATCGCCAATGTCGTGACACTCAACCCGCTCTTCTTTCAATGCATCGACCATCCCAAGGTCATGCCGTACCTCGAAGCGATCATGGGAGAAAACATTATCCTCGGCAGCTTGAACTCACGCATTGTCCGGCCGGGGGACGGAGATCAGGAACTGCACAGTGATGTCCCTCTTGAGCTGCATCGTTATGGAACAGAGACTCCGGTTATGATGAACACCGTTTGGCCGCTGGTTGATTACACCGAGCACAATGGGGCGACCCGTATTGTACCGGGAACACATCAAAGCCATCTAAAAGAGCCACCGGCCGGATTTGACCCTAAATATGAAATGAAAGCGATTGTGCCGGCTGGCAGTGTCATCATTTTTAATGGGCAGACTTGGCATGCAGGTGGCGCAAA
>JBLIMP010000403.1:0-3861 GCA_047638855.1 Cellvibrionaceae bacterium
GTGGCTCATAAGCCCGCAACATTTGCTTCCACTTTGTATTGGCTCGTTGAGCCGTATCCGGCGACCCTTCTGCACTCCAGAACTCATACGGCCGCCAGTCTGAAATCATCGGCCGATGAAAAGCGGTCGCATAACGGGGCATCGTATGGGCCGAATTTAAGAAATGACCGCCTGGCCCTGCTTCCGCAATCGCTACCATCGCCTCTTCCAAATCGCTCATATCAAGGTTTGGGGTCAGTGCCCCCATCATTTGGATCATCTCTGCATCGAGAATCGTCTTCTCAAACGACGTAGTTAACCCACCTTCCATCCAGCCGTGAGCGTGTAAAACAACGTGCGCACCCGATAGCAAATTGCCCCAGATCGACATCATCGATTCATAGGCCGCTTGGCCGTCAACGGCGTTGGACGTTGAGCCGAGCCAAACTCGTTGAGGCAGATTGTACTTGCGCGCCATTTGGCCAAACGCCAGCGTGCCGGTCACCGTTTCTGGCACACCCATCGCTGGGGCACCCGATTTCATGTCAACGGGCGAGGTTAACACGCCGTAGACAATAGGGGTCCCGGCTTTCACCATCTGCAAAAAGGCGATGATGGCGATGACCTCGGCATTGGTTTGGATCAGACTCCCAGACAGGGTGATCGGAGACATCGCTCCGGCCAGAGCAACAGGGGAGATGATGATGCATTGGCCGTTTTCAGCCAGCTCAATCGCCCCTTCGAGCAATGGGGCGTCCATTAAAAGGGGTGAATTGATGTTGATGATACCGTGGATGCGAGGGGCTTTTTTCAACTCTTCCCGATCAATTCCATAGGCGATTTCAACCATGTTGAGCGAATCTTTGACTCGATTTCGGCCGATGCAATAGCTGCGGAACACTTTGTCTGACAAGGTCGCCCATGAGTAGGTGCTGGTGAGGTGGCGAACGTTGGGGGGTGAGTCGATCGGTTCAACCGGATGGCCGGTGTGAAAGTGGCACGAGCCGATCATGTGGTTGAGCTTGACGAGGTTTTCAAAGTCGACGATGGTGCCAGGGCGTCGGCCGCGATCAAGATCGGTCACATTGGGTGAGCTTGAGGCGGATCCCCAGTGGATGTAATCACCGCCGATGTGCAGGTTTTTGGCCGGATCACGAGCCAGTAGGTCGAATTCGCTGGGGGCCAGAGCGAGAAAATGCTCGACGACCTCAGGTGGAAATTTGGTTAAGCCGTCGCTGTGGTCAACGGTGCAACCGTGCTCTTCAAGAATGGGCCACGCCTCACGGAGGTCAAAGCGAATGCCGATGTCGCGTAAAATTCGCAAGGAGTATTGGTGAGCAGCTTCAGCCTCATCGGCCGACATGATGTCTATCGGCTTGTACGGCCGCTTCATTAACTTAAACGGCTGTTGCTGGGGTTCTACTTTATCTTCTTTGGTTATGCGATTACGCCGGTATCTTTTTTCAGACATAGTTTTTTCTTCTTATTTAGAGGGATAAGTTGATTTAAAGTCCTAGCCGCTCAAACTGATCGGCGGGAGAATCGTTTTCACGCATCAATTTGGTAAGATGATCGATCATCATCGTCTCGACTTCAGCGTCAGCCAATGGGGTTTCTTGCCCTGGGTCAGCATTCACATCAAACAAAAGCGTCCCAAACGAATGGGCATCAACACCTGCTTTGGCTGGAATCTTCATGAGCGAACACCCTTGTGTAAACGAAAACGGCGGGACAAGCTCGATACTTTGCAATTCATCTGGTGGAAAACGGTGGTTCATGTGGCACGGCATGAGGGTGTATTCAAAGAGCGGTTTGTTGTCGGGATCGGCCGGGGCGCGCATGTAGACATACCGGCCGTCTGTGACATTGACATGGCCGCCGTGGCTGCCAAACAGGGCCGCTTCACGTACCGGTGAATCGTCTATGATTGTTTGACGCAATGATTTGCCTTGCATGTTTTCGGGTAGTGATACATCGAAGTAATCGAGTAACGTGGCCGGAAAATCGATCATCTGCACAAGGCTGCTGCGCCGTTCGTTTTCGATTTGGCTGCGTGGGTCCCAGATAAACAGCGGCGTATGGGCGATGATGTTGTACCAAGGCTGAATGTTTTTCGCCCACCAATCATGCTCGCCCAGCAAAAAGCCGTGATCGGTCCCCACGATCAGCAATGTATCGTCCCACATATTCTGTTCATCCATCAGGTCTAGAATCCGCCCTAGCTGTGCATCACACATGCTGAGTAGGGCCGCATATTCAAGGCGAATGTGCTCTACCTCTTCGGCCGATTGTGTGACTGGGGCATAAGGGGGCCAATCTGAACGGGGTCCGTCATATTCATGCGGATAGAGTTTTTTATATTCCTCGTGGGAAAAATAGGGTTCGTGGGGATCAAAGGTTTCGATTTGCAAAAACCAGTTGTCAGCTTGCCCATTTGTTTTCATAAATTCAAGCCCCAGATCAAAGACTTGAGTTTGGGAATGCTCTTGAGAGCTGGGCATGTAGCTACGATTGATGCAATCTTGACGCCATAGGCGGCCGGCCGTTGGATTGGTATCAAGCGTCCCTTGTGTTCGGCCGTTTTCAGGGATCTCAAATGGATCATCTACAACCCCTTTCCACGCGTCCCCTTCTTGACCCCGCACAAATTCGTAGCTGCTGTACCGATTGTGGTAAGTAGCCCCGCCATCTTCCCAATAGTGTTGATGATCGGTAATGAGATGGGAGTAGACGCCGTGATCTTTGAGCATTTGAGGCATCGAGTTGTCGAAGGGTTCAAGTGGGCTCCAACTGCGGTGTAAAAAGTTGTATCGGCCGGTGTGCAGTTCACGCCGGGCGGGCATGCAGGGCATACTGCCGACATAGCAATTGTCGAAAGTAACTGTTCTTTTTGCTAAGCGTTGGAAGTTGGGGGCATGGGTCCAGTCACAGCCATAGGGGGGGAGCATGTGTCGATTGAGGGTGTCGAACATTACAAAAATCGCTTTCATTGTTTCTCCTTCTATTATCAGCCTAGTAGTCTTGGCCAGGTCATATAGGTTAGCTCAATAGTTGGAGTTGTACATACTTAGGACTGACGCACCCTGAGCCTGTCGAAGGGTAAAGTGGGTCTCGAACCAAGGCTTCGGCAAGCTCAGCCATCGATTTGGGTCACATTTGCGTAAATCCTAATACTTAAATTAAGACAAAAAAAATCCCCAGCCATTTCTGACTGAGGATCATAATTTATTGTTTGGGGTTGAAAATTTATAGTTTAGCCGGTGAAAGCTGACACGATGAACGCTACTGCAACAAAGCTAAGGATAAATTTGTAAGATGTGTTGAGTAAATTGCTTTCGTCGTTTACTTCTTTAGCAAGACGATATTTTGAAGCACTTAGCAAATAATCTTGTTGAATTGAGAATGCTAATTTGCTGTCGTAATTTGTGATGTTGTTGTTGATCATTATTTTTCTCCTAAATGGGTAGGCTCTGACATGCGAAAACCCGATTGACCATTTATTTAGAGCCAATCGAGGTATTTATTTTTATTAATGTGAGTATTAAACTCTAATTGACGCAGGCCGTGGTATCCATTAAGGGTACGGTAAGGGGTACAGTTGGATTTGAATTTTGTACCCCTTTTGGATTAGGAATAGATGGAGATAAAAGAAAGCATGAAGTTGATCGATTTAAGTCAAGAGATTTTTGCAGGTATGCCGGTGTTTAAAGGGCATCCTGAAGTTGAGATAGAACCGGCCGACACGCACGAGCGTCGGGCTGGTATTGAAAACCCGACGACGATATCCCCGACGGTACACAAAATGACGTTGGGAGAACATGTGGGTTCGCACGTTGATGCATTTAATCATTTCAGAGCTGAACAGCGAGATCAAAGCATTGA
>JBLIMP010000404.1:0-3847 GCA_047638855.1 Cellvibrionaceae bacterium
CAGAGGGAGAGATTGCTTTCGATTTTCCGGCCAATGCAAGCAGTCCAATCATCTTTCCAAACTTAGATCAAACCATTAAGCAATGGAGCGAGAGCGTCAGACCGATTGAATTAGTCAAAGGGGTTATTCATGGGAACTTGCATCTAAATTCGATATTTTTCAATCAGGCTATGCTTGCATGGCTTACCAGCTTTAACCAATGTGAAAGTGACAGCTTTATCTTGATTGACTTACTAAAGTTGGCCCACAATCTGCGTTTTAAATGGTCCAAACGCATTTTGCCGGCCGATTGGATGATGATTGAATATGCGGCCCTTGGTGCTAACCCTCAAGAGTTACTTGAGAATGGTTCTTGGGAAAAAATGGTTGTTATATTGGACGCCATAAAAAGCCACGCTGATGTGCAGGATAATTTAGAAGAGGATGATTTTTCAGCCGGGTTGTTGGGGATGAATCTATCTCAATTATCACGTATCGATCAGGCAGCGATGCAAGGCTGCGATGAAATTCAAGGGGCGATCAACCTGTTGCTTTCTACGTTGCTGTTGGCCAAGAAATTGACTCACAAGATTTCGGCCGCCGATCTAACATTTGCTATTGAACATGATAATCAAATGGTCATTATCGATGAGAACCGAATTGAACTGACAACGCAAGAATATAAACTGCTCTGCTTTTTAGAAGAGAATGTCAATAAAACTGTCTCCCGCGCAGAGATCGCCAATGCGGTATTTGATGACGTCAATTACGACCCTAATGACAGCATTGAGGATCGTGGAACAATCGACTACAACCGTGTCACCATGACAATGAGCCGCTTGCGCGAAAAAATCGACCCGGCCGGAAGCGACTATAAATTCATCTCTACTGTGCGTGGCAAAGGGTACCGCTTAAATTTAGAAGATGAGGCTGCATAATGTTCAATGTTGGCGACAATTGAACAAACTAGATCAAGCTAAACAATCTAAAGTGGTGTGCGACTGCCTGAATTGCTATAGCACCCCAAAGCCCATTGTGCGTGGTCATCGTTTAAAAAGAGCAGTATATTTGGAGAGGACATGAGTAGATTCTATCTGGATCAGAAAATATTGAAAGCTTAATTAGCAAGGCAAAGTGTCATGAAATCAGCCCTCTCTTATTTTACAGAAGCGGTATTCGCTTATCACGAACAATCATATGAAACTGCACGTCAACTCACTGGAAAGGCGGCCGTGGCTGACCCTAAAAGCTTGTTTTATCAGCAGGCTAAACGCTTTGTACATGGGGTCATAGAAAACGAAAGCTCAAACATTTACGCTTCGCCGAAAGGGTTTGAAGCGTTTGTTCGAGGAGGCGGTAACGTTCCGCTTTACACAAACACTTCAGCCAGGCTTAACAAAATCTACACAGAAAGCGGTGCTGCCACCTTGCTCGACATCGGGGTTGGGGACGGACATGCATTAGTGCCAGCCTTATCAGAAAATTTAACGCACCTTGATTGTGTTGAACCTTCGGTCGCTTTGCTCAAAACCTTGGGTAAAAAGCTGGCGGAGCATGACATTCAATTTCAACTGCATCCAAACAGTTGGCAAGAGTTTGAAAAAGAAGTTGAATCTCGCGCGGGTTGGGACATTATCCAAATGACATTTAGCGCCCATACGTTTCTGCCCGACGAGCGAGCTGAGCTGCTGGGCTGGTGCGCCAAAAGGTGCAAACAGCTTTTACTTGTTGAATTTGATGCCCCCATCTTTTCAGAGATGTTGACACCTGAGGTAATCGCCTACTATGTTGCAAAATACGAACTTGGGCTGGCCGAATATGCAGATTACGAGATTGTGATGCAACGTTTCTTGATGCCGGTCTTTTTTGGGAATTTTGCTCATGATAGTGAGCGGTTAACGTTTGAACAACCGGCCGACAATTGGCAGGCTGATTTGAAAAAGGCTGGATTCACATCTATTCAACAACATGCTGTTTTTGATTATTGGTGGGCACCCGCGTTTATGCTTCAAGCAGAAGGAAAAGGTTAACGATCAAGAATTGCTCTGCACTGTGGCAGAAGATATGGCCGACATGAGCCGATTGGCTGCTTGTAAAAATCAAATTGGCCAGGTGTGTACAACCGGCTATGAATGTCTCGCCCGGCCGTAGGGAATGCTCACAGGTCGGAAAGGCAACTGAGATTAAATATGAATCGATCAAATTGGTGGAAAAATCTAGATCCAAAGTTAGTTGAGCCGCTGGGTCAGGTGTGGATTCCGGTTGGCTTGCCCGGCTTTTCGGGTGACGCAAAAGCGAATCGCACGGCGATGCTTGATCAAAAATATGGGGCAGGCGGCTGGGAGATGCGCCATTATGTGCGCGGGAAGATCGTACCAAAGGCGGTTGCTATCTTTGAATATGAAGAGGCGTACCGCCAGTTTTTGCATAGCCAACCGGCAATGGTTGAGTTTTTGGTGACGGCCTGTGGCAATGTCTATGATTATGCACCTGACAATGTTTTTGATGATGATTATGAACAGCCTCACACGCCGATGAACCATTATCAAGATATCTCTGTACGGCGGGTGATTAACGAGCTGGCGTCCGATCCTGATTGGCCGACAGTCACCCCAACCCCGGCCGAAACAGTTTGGCTAACTGATTTAACTGATGGCGAACGGCATCATTTCCCACGTGCCAATGGATTTCGGGGTGATTATCTGTTGCAGATTCGAGAGCCAGACTCACCTGGCTTTTTGCTAAACCCGGCCGTGGTGCCATGTCATGATCCTGCTTTAATCAACACGCTCCCAAGTAAAAACGAATGGTATCATGCTGAAGGATGCGCCCATCTTTCGATTGAGGCGTTTTGGCAGATGAGTAAGGTGCTGGTTGTGCGCTATGATCGTTTTCTGGGGACAGGCGAAAGCCGAACTCGGCCACTTTCGCAATCGTAAAAATGAATGGTTTCGTGTGTTGCCCGATTCTGCCTATTAAAAAGGAAATAATGAATGAAAACTAAACTTATTCAAAATTGTGCCGTGCTACGCCAGTCAAAACTCGATAGTGTCCTGATCGAAAATGGGCAAGATGTGCTGATTCGGGGAAATAAAATCGCCCAAATTTCAGCTACGGGAACAATCGATTTAACCACGGTGGATGAAATTTTTCCGGCCGGTGGCATGATTTGCTTGCCTGGCATGATGAATACTCATGCCCATGTCCCGATGGTGCTATTTCGAGGCTTGGCCGAAGACGTTTCGATTGCTCGTTGGTTCAATGATTTTATCTGGCCGCTGGAAAGCAATCTGACAGAAGAGGATGTCTATTGGGGTGCCCAGCTTGCTTTGGTTGAAATGATTGAAAATGGGGTAACAACGGTTGCTGATCATTATTTCTATATGGATCAGGTCGCAGAAGCGGTACAACAAGCTGGCACTCGGGCGCTTTTGGGCTGGGCGACATTTAGCAATCAGGGCTATGAAGTACTTCAGAAAACGGCCGATTTTGCGGCGCGATGGCAAAACAAAGCGGACGGCCGAATTACAACGATTATGGCCCCCCATGCACCGTACACGTGCGATGATGCGTTTTTAAGAGCGGCGGCCGACCATGCAAAACAGCTGGGGATCGGGATTCATATTCACGCATCTGAACGATTCTTCCAAACTCAATCGAGCTTAGATTCCCGTGGAATCACACCGATTCAGGTATTGGCTGAAACAGGTATTTTAGATGTCCCGACAATCATCGCTCATGGGTGTGGCATTATCCCTGAAGATATCCCGATTTTAAAACAGGCGAAACAGGTCGGTGTGGCTCACGCGCCTAAAACATACCTTAAGCTGGGTGGCGATATGACCCCGATCCCGATGTTAAAAGCGGC
>JBLIMP010000405.1:0-3842 GCA_047638855.1 Cellvibrionaceae bacterium
GGTCTTGGATCATACCGACTGGCAAACTGTTCAAGCGTAGATTTCTCAACCAACCATTTGTTTCCAAATTTAATCGCAGGCAACTTGCCTTGCCGAATTAACCTGCGTACTGATTCAGGGTGGATATTAAGACGATCACTCACCAAATCTACACCCGCGTAACTTTCTAACAGATTATCTTTAATCGACATATAATTTTATCTCGCAACATGCGGGACACTACAACAAATAGCAATGTTGTAACGGTACAACAAAAGACTTGATATGTCAACATAATGTTTGTGAGGGGTTTGGTCAAATATTATGGAAAAAGAGTCAGAATATAGATGGATATTACAAATGGGAAAGACTCACTAAAGACGAAATATAAGCTCTCTTTATACACACGGCTTTAACCGGTCTCTACTTTTTTACTTTATCCAATACATCAGCAAAAACGGCCACTGTCTGCCCTGCCGTTTTTTCCCACGAAAATTCTTTCACACGCTCTTTCCCTCGCGCAATTAAGTCATCTCGCAAACTATCTTGATGCAACGTAGCAATCATTGCACCACCCATGCGTCGTTCACTATCTGGATCTACAGCCATCGCTGCATCCCCTACAATTTCCGAAATACCGGGAGCCGTTGTTGACACGACCGGTATGCCGCTTGCCATCGCTTCCAGCGGTGGCAGTCCAAATCCTTCATAGCGACTTGGAAAGACAAAGTTTAAAGCTTCGCGATAGATAACCGGCTTATCAGCTTCGTCAACATAACCCAACCAACGTACATGCTTGGTTAAGTTTAGTTGCTCAATATAGGCCGGGTAATCGATTTCACCTGAGTTATTCGAGGTTGGTTTTTTACCAGCCAAAACAAGTGGGTAATCTTCGCCCAAGGCATCAATCACGAAAGTGTAGGCCAATAGCATCGTATGAACGTTCTTATGTGGGCTGAATCCTCCTAGATAAAGGGCATAAAAATCTGGGAGATCGTACTTTTTCTTAACCGCCATATCGAGTAAAAAATTCCCCTCAGGGGAAAAATCAGGGGATGGGGCCAAATAAACGGTACTCACTTTCTCTTGCGGAATTTCTAAGTGCTTGAGGATGTCATCACGACTGGCATTTGAGTCAGTTAAAATATGATTGGCTCCGCGTGCGGAGGCAGACACAAGGGCGTTATAAAGGCGTGCTGCGGCCGATTGATGATACTCTGGATAGATAAGCGTAATAAGGTCGTGAACAGTTACAACGGTAGGCACCGGCGAACGCACAGGGCTACCCCAATAAGGAATATGCGCTAAATCAGCTCCGACCTCACCACAGGCTCTTGGGAAATGAATTTGCTCAAAAATAACTTTACCCAAATTGCCCGGCCGTAGACCAACCCGCTTCACATTTACACTAGGTGGAACTAATTCAGGCTGGTCCGAGTTGTTAACGGCCGGAAAAATCAGGGTAATCTGAAGGTCCGAAACAATACGGTTTAGGTGATAAACAAGTTGGCGAGTGTATTGTCCACTTCCGGTATGTGATTGATTCCAAAAATAGCCGTTGATTGCAATATGCATAAGGCAATTTTACCCGAGCCACTAGCGATTACGACTGTTCGTTGTCTATCCCTTAAAAGAAGAATAAAGTCATTTATTTAAATCTTAAAGTTGACGGATTACCCTTGCAGGCGAGCCAGCCGCTAACGAACGGGCAGGGATATCTTTGGTGACAATACTTCCGGCCGCAATGACACTTCCGTCACCGATAGTCACTCCTTTAAGCACGATAACTTTCCCCCCTAGCCAAACGTTGTCTCCGATGATAATAGGCTCAGACTTAGGTCGTTCATTTCGTCGTTCTGGCTCTAGTCTGTGAAAGTCATTATCCATAATCATACAGTAGGTACCGATGTTACAGTCTTTGCCGATTCTGACGTGTTGCATCGCTACAATCGAAGTCCCATAATTGATAAAGGTGCTTTCTCCAATTTCCAGAGTTCCATCAGTACCAGCACCAAGTTCGAGACCACCCATAGTTGCAACCAAGCGGCAGCGGTCAGCAATAATGATTTGCCCATGGGAATTGATTATCGGTTTCCCGTTTACACGAACCTTACGCCCTAGTTTTGTTTTTCGAAGATAAAATCGTGCGCGTAATACGGCTATGATGTCAGCAAATATGTCTAGAATATCCATAACAAAAAAGATCCTATACTATAAAGATGTTGAAAACTTCAAGTCTAGCATGATTGTTTGCTGTATGAAGTGAAGAATGCATCCTATTTAATTTAAAAGAAGTAACCGTTCAGTCCCCCTGTCATTGATACGCATAACTTCGTAGGGGTGAAAGGGGCGGGGCGGTTTTAAGCCCCGAAGAAGAGATTTTCTTCCCGTCCCCTTACACCCCTCTGAACGGTTACTAAAAGAAGCAGGCGGTAAATGAAACTATCTGATCAAAGTATAAGCAACAGTTTGAAATCGGGGGATATAGCGATTTTAGGTATCCCATTTGATGATAATTCATCTTTTATGCGTGGCCCAGCAAGCGGACCGGCCGAAATTCGCAAACAGCTCCATTGTGGGTCCGCGAATTATTTTGCTGAAGATGGGAGTGATCTGGAAAATAACGGCCGGGTACATGATTTAGGGGATGTTGATTTCAGAAAACCAATCGATTGGTTAACCGCAATTGAGCAGTCGGCCGAGGCCATTCTTTTGCAGGATGCAAAACTGTTGTCATTAGGAGGCGACCATTCGGTTACTTGGCCGCTTATTCGCGCCCATGCTAAAAAGCATCCAAAACTAACCATATTACAAATTGACGCCCATCCTGATTTATACGATGAGTTAGATGGTAATCGCCATGCGCATGCTTGCCCATTTGCTCGCATCATGGAAGAAGGTCTTGTTGATCGATTGGTACAGATAGGGATTCGTACCCTAAACAAGCATCAAAGAGAGCAAGCAGCTCGTTTCGGGGTTGAAATTATTGAGATGAAAGATTGGTCACCTGAAAAATTGCCAGTTTTCGACTCACCTTTGTATCTTACCCTCGACTTAGACGGTTTAGATCCTGCATATGCGCCTGGTGTTTCGCATCATGAACCAGGTGGATTTTCAACTAGGGAAGTCATTCGGATTATTCAGAACCTACCCCCTGTTTTAATCGGGGCCGACATTGTAGAACTCAATCCGGTCCGTGACCCAATCGGCATAACAGCGATGTTAGGAAGCAAACTTTTACGAGAAGTTGCTGCAAAGATGTTGCTTTAAGAAACTGTTTTGAGCTTCCTTTGAGCTTGTAAAGTAGGTTGTAAAAATTGTGCTATAATTTTTGAACTGAAGCAATATTTATATTTGGAGTAACCCATGTCAGGTCATAATAAATGGTCCTCAATTAAACATAGAAAAGGGGCCCAAGATGCAAAACGGGGGAAAGTTTTCACCCGTCTCGGAAAAGAAATCACCATAGCGGCGCGTTCAGGTGGCGGAGACCCGGAATTTAATGCGTCACTACGTCTTGCCATCGATCGAGGCAAAGCGGCTAATATGCCTAAAGATAACATCGATCGTGCTCTCAAGCGGGGGACCGGTGAGTTAGACGAAGGCACTTTAGAAGAAATCGTTTATGAAGGATATGGGCCACATGGTGTAGGGATCATCATTGAGTGTGTCACAGATAACCGCAATCGATCTGTCGCCGAAGTGCGCAACACGCTCAACAAGAATGGCGGCAACATGGCCTCATCCGGTGCTGTAGCTTGGCAATTTATACGCAAAGGGTTCATCATGGTAGATGGCTATGAAGATGATGATGAACTGTTTATGCTGGCGGCCGAAGCTGGTGCTGATGACGTTGAATTTGA
>JBLIMP010000406.1:0-3753 GCA_047638855.1 Cellvibrionaceae bacterium
CACTTGCCCATCCAAAAAAAGCTAAGGCTCTGGTGCCGATGAACATTGTTTATCAGCGTACTAAAGCGCAGCAGGAAGCGGTACTCGCACGGGCTAAAAAGGTGCTGGTAGATGGAAAAGTAACGGGGATAGATGGGACATTGTCCCGCTGGTTCGCTGATAAAACTGATCCGGTTAGTATTGGAAGAATCGAAAAGATTAAGCAATGGATGGGGGAAGTTGATCCGGTTGGATACGGCCGCACCTACCAATTGTTTGCGACCTCGGACGATGCGTTTAACGGCCGGTTAAACCAACTGCTGATGCCGGTGCTTTACTTAACTGGTGAAAATGACCCGAATTCGACCCTAGCTATGTCAAAAAAGATGGCGGCCGAAACGCCACGCGGCCAAGTAGCGGTTGTTTCAGGCGAAGCGCATATGATGGCGTACATTAACCCTGAAAAAGTTAATCGGTATATTGATGAGTTTCTGGAGAAGATAGAATGAGATTTTCGCTTTTTACACACATGGAACGGATTGATTCTGAGCAAAGCCATCAACAGCTTTATGACGAATTTGTCGAGATTTGCACGCTGGCAGATCGTTCTGGTTTTTGCACCATTTGGACCGGCGAGCATCATGGGATGGATTTTACAATTGCACCCAATCCGCTCACCAATTTGGTTGATCTGTCCCATCGAACCAAAAATGTGCGCTTGGGAACTGCAACGATTTGTGCCCCGATGTGGCACCCGATAAAACTTGCAGGCGAAGTCGCGATGGCAGATATTATCACCAACGGCCGACTTGAAATCGGAATGGCCCGCGGGGCGTATTCATTTGAGTACGAACGCTTTGATAAAAACTTGAATGCATGGACGGCCGGACAAAAACTGCGCGAAATGATCCCGGCCATCAAACAGCTCTGGAAAGGGGATTACGTCCATGACGGCGAACATTGGTCGTTCCCCAAAACGAGCAGTGCGCCGAAGCCGATCCAGACACCCCATCCACCGATCTGGGTGGCAGCGCGTGATGCGAATTCTCACGAGTTTGCTGTTGAAAATGGATGTAATGTTCAAGTAACGCCGCTATGGTTGGGTGATGATGAAGTGGTTTCTTTAATGGAGAAGTTTAAAAACGCTTGTGCCCTTCACCCCACTATTCCTCGGCCAGAGATTATGGTTTTGCGCCACACATTTGTAGGCGAAACAGAAGAAGAAATTGAACAAGGGGCTAAGGACCTCAGCCGTTTTTATTGCTATTTTGGGGCATGGTTTAAAAACGAACGGCCGATTTCGCAAGGGCTGATCGAGCCGCTGACTGAGACAGAGATGGCAGCGATAGATATGTACTCACCCGATAAAATGCGGGTGAATCATGTAGTCGGGACCCCGGCCGAAGTCATCGAGCGTTTAAAAGGCTATGAAGCAATGGGCTATGACGAGTATAGTTTCTGGCTTGACAGTAGTATGAGTTATGAGAAAAAACGACGCTCACTTGAACTGTTTATTGAACACGTGATGCCCGCATTTAATAATTAATAAGAAACAATTAACTGTGAATGGTTAATTTGGGTTCAGCACGGTGAAGCTGACGATAAAAGGAATGTTTTATGCAACAATTTAAGCATTATATCAATGGTCAATTTGAAGAAGGGTCAGAACATTTTGAAAGTTTAAATCCAGCAAGTGGGTTGCCATGGGCGATTTTCCCAGCGGCAACAGAGGCGGATGTGAACCGTGCGGTTGAGGCGGCCGATGCGGCTCTTTTCCACGGTGAGTGGGCTGAGATGAATGCAACCCAGCGAGGGAAACTACTGCGTAAACTGGGAGATCTGATTTCGGAACACGCGGCCGAATTGGGTGAGCTAGAGACAAACGACAGTGGAAAGCTGGCGAAGGAAACTCGGTCACAAACAGGATATGTAGCTGACTATTATCTTTATTATGCAGGGTTGGCTGACAAGATTCAGGGAGACGTGATCCCGATTGACAAGCCAAATATGCACGTTTTTACAACACGCGAGCCAATTGGGGTGGTGGCGGCCATCGTGCCGTGGAACGCCCAAATGTTTTTGGCGGCTACGAAGATTGCACCCGCATTAGCGGCCGGAAATACGCTTGTCGTCAAGGCGTCTGAGCAAGCGCCAGCGACTATGCTGAAATTTGCTGAGCTTATTCACGAAGCTGGATTCCCGGCCGGAGTGGTGAATATCATCACCGGGTTTGGAGAGCCGTGCGGCCGGGCATTGACTTCACATCCCAAAGTAGCTCGGGTCGCGTTTACAGGTAGCCCAGAAACAGCCCGCCATATCATTAAGAATACGAGCAACAATTTTGCGCACGTCTCTCTCGAATTAGGCGGCAAGTCTCCACTGATTATTTTTGACGATGCAAACCTTGAAGGGGCTGTTAACGGAATTATCGCTGGAAACTATGGGGCATCGGGACAAAGCTGTGTGGCTGGTTCAAGGGTCTTTATCCAAAGCGGCATCTATGATCAACTATTGGCAAAGATTAAGGAACGCGCGGCCCAAATTGTAATCGGCAACCCGCTAGATGATGCCACTCAAGTTGGCCCGTTAGCGACCATCGCACAGTTAGAACGGGCCGAACGGATCATTGCCAATTCAGTGGCGCAAGGGGCAGAGCTTGTGTATGGGGGTAAACGGCCGTCACATTTGAATGCGGGTTGGTATTTTGAACCAACGCTATTGGCTTGCCCCAATCAGAGCATTGACGCGGTGCAGACTGAATTTTTCGCACCGGTTATCAGTGCGATGCGCTTCGAGACTGAAGCTGAAGTCATTGCGATGGCAAACGATACAGAATTCGGCTTGGCGGCCGGAGTATTTACTGAAAACTTGGCCCGTGCCCATCGAGTCACAAAAAAGATTCGAGCGGGAATTATCTATGTGAATACCTATCGGGTTATTTCACCCATTGCACCATTCGGTGGCTTTAAGCAAAGCGGTGGCAGTCGTGAAGCAGGAATCGACGCGATTCATGATTACACGCGAACGAAAACAACGTGGATTAATACGTCTGATACGCCCATGGCGAACCCTTTTGTCATGCGCTAAAGCACTTTTTAACTCAGCAGAAGTTATAGCCCATACGAAACCAATCCGTCAGGTTATAACTTTTGCTCCAAGCTAGTTTTTAAGCGTGTTGGCTCAATAGTTAGCACAGGTATGACCATAATTTGGGTTGCTTATATGCCGGTTTCCTACATGACCCAAAAGAGCCTTTTTATACGCAGCCGTTTTGAATTGGTACTAAGGGGCAATAGTTTGAGCATACGAGAATACATATACTATCGAATTAGCTCTCTTTTCCTATTCTAAACAGTAGCATTTTCATCTTAACTTAGTTCGTAAGTATGTAACTTGTTTGGAGCAAATTAGAGTCAACAAGAAGGTAGAGCTTTAATTTGTGAAAATGCTACAGCCTTCGATTGTTAACTGCTATTCAACCCTAACTTGAGCCATTTAACACAATAAATTAGCTGCGACACTAAACTACAAACACTATGTATTTAAAGATTAGAAAAAGCTTGACAGCATTTGGAATCATTCTGTTTATACTCATTCTCTCTTCAACGTGGTTGTCTAATCACGTTGTATTCGCTATAGATGAAGATATAGCCCCTGAGCCGATTCTGTCTTTTGATACAGGATTAGATAAGGCCTCGCCTGAGCAATTACTGGAAACAACCGGTTCTTACTTAGAAGGCGACCTAGTAGGCGACCTAGTAGGCGACCTAGTAG
>JBLIMP010000407.1:0-3752 GCA_047638855.1 Cellvibrionaceae bacterium
TACCTGTTGCACCTGATAATTTATTTCTGTGGGTGTGTTTTGGGTGTTTTTTTTCATACACTAATCATCCCTTAACACACCCCATTTTTCACCCTCAATTCAATCTTGAGTTAGGGAAAACTAAAGTCAATTGAAACTTGAAGAATGGGCCTATTTGGTAAGTGTATAATGGCTAGCTTTTTTTAACTTAAAAAAGCAGTGTAGGCTTAATTTGGTAGGGGTGTAGTTACATGCGACAGAATGCAATAAGGGCAAGAAGAATTAATTCTTCTTGCCCTTATTGCATTGAAATGATGTCGAGGGTTTCGATTAAGAAAGACCCAATCAGGTTTTGACTAGGTGTAAGCTATTAATCTCAACCAAAAAACATATTTAGTTCGAGGCTTGCTTAATGGTTGGCGCGTATACGACGAGTTGGTGTAAGTGGAACCTGAGCGACGAGCATATTCTCATTGTCACTCTCTTCGAACATGACTTCAACTGCGTCGGGGTCAATATTTAGATGATGAGCAAACACACCGATAATGTCATCTCTAATCTGACGTAATACGCCAGGAGAGATGTCATTGCGGTCATGCACGAGCACCATTTTCAAGCGGTTTTTAGCTGAGTTTGCACTGGTTTCGGCGGATCCAAATAGTTTTTCAAATAATCCCATGATTTATCACCTCCCCTAATTGTTTACCCATCCGCGTAAGCGAGAGAATAGTCCGCTTTTGATCGATAGATCGATAAAAGGAACTTCTTCGCCTTGAATGCGACGGACAATATTTCGCAATGCGACGCCGGTATCTTTGGCGGCGCCATTTTGCATGACTAATGGCTGTCCACGATTAGTCGATATTAAGATGTTTTCATCTTCGGGGATGATGCCGATTACTTCAATACGAAGAATGTCGACAATGTCTTCAATTGAAAGCATATCACCACGAGCTACCATGTCTGGCTTGTATCGGTTGATAATGAGTTTGCCAGGCCCTTTCTCTTCTGACTCGATCATGCCGATGATACGATCTGCGTCACGAACGGCTGATATTTCCGGATTTGTGACGATAAGAACTTGATCGGCCGGAGCTAGTGCGTTTTGAAAGCCACGTTCAATACCGGCCGGAGAATCAATGATGATATAGTCAACTTCTTCCCGAAGCTGATCACAAACTAACACCATATCTGTCGGACTTACCGCATTTTTATCACGTGTTTGCGCGGCCGGGATCATGCTCAATCCTTCCAGACGTTTATCTTTGATCATTGCCTGTTTTAACCGGCAACGTCCTTCGATCACATCAACTAAATCATAAACGATACGATTTTCTAGCCCCATGACCACGTCGAGATTACGCAGACCAATATCTGCATCGATAGCAACCACCTTATAGCCTGCCATCGCCAAAGCGGTGGAGAGATTGGCAGTGAGAGTTGTTTTTCCAACCCCGCCTTTTCCGGATGTGACTGTGATGACCTTTCCGAGACCCATAATTAATCCCTACTGACTAATGGTTGAATTACTGACTTCTAACTTAACCATTCGTACTTAATCTACTGTATTGGTTTGACTTTATCTTACTTGTTATAAGCAAAATTATCAGTTGTACTAACTATTTTATTTTTTTTAACGGTTCCAAGTTTCCGCTACGATTTGCCCATTTTTAATATGAGCCGTTTCGGGAGAAGGTGCTCGCTTTTTGTCAGGAGGTGGAGCGATTGTAATTCGATCTGCAATTCGCAGTTGGGTAGGGCTGAGATCTAAGGCTGATACGGTTGCCTTAGAATCACCACTGGCACCTGCATGCACAAGCCCAGAGAGTTTGCCCCATACAATAATGTTCCCTTCCGCTACAATTTCAGCCCCAGGGTTCACGTCACCCATAATGATAATGTGGCCGTCGTAATAAATAGAGCGTCCTGACCGAATGGTCTCGCTTAAAACGATGGCATTTGCACCTTCTTTACCCTCGCTGGATGCAACCTTCATGATGGGTTCACGCAAACCGTTCCCTTCAAGATCCATTTGGGTGCCAGGGAGACGTGTTGCTAAGCCTAAATCGCGCGCGGCCGAACGCGTTGATTCACGGTGGGACAACACGGCCCATAATGCGATACCGCTTTGTGCAAACACCTCTTGCATTAAACCTATTTGATCAGCATTTACAATTCGACCACCTAGATCGAGAGCGATACGTGAATTACGCAAAAACTCGCCACGATTTTGAATCTCGCTGGTTAAGATAGAATAAATATCTTCAAAATTTGGCCGTGGATCAAGACTTAACAATAGGCCATCTCTAATCCCCTTAATTGAAATTTGAGAGGTTGCTTCCCGATTCATATGATTTATTCCTGTAGCTATTTAAGCAAGCGAAACGTTACAATAATATTGTTGTAATGATACAACAGAGTTAGATATTCCACAATAGCCTAAACGTTTGGCATATCACATTTTTAATTTGAATTAAGGGAAAGTCGAAAAAGAAATAAGGAAAAAACACCATGAAAGCTCAGCTATTTACCGAGATAGGCCAACCTCTACACCTTCAAGATGTGCCTAAGCCAATTCCTAATGCAGATGAGATCGTTGTTCGATTAAAAGCAGCGTCTCTTAATCATCGCGATAATTGGATACTAAAAGGACAATACCCAAATTTGCGAGCAGGTACAATTTTAGGCTCTTGTGGGGCTGGAATCACGGCCGACGGCCGGGAAGTCATCATTAATCCCAACCGAAATTGGGGCGATGACAGCAGATTTCCGGCCAAGGAGTATCAGATTTTGGGAATGCCGATTGATGGAACCTTTGCTGAACAGATTGCAGTGAAACCCGATCGTCTCGTTGATAAGCCGCCCCATTTATCGTTTGAACAAGCGTCTGCATTGCCATTGGCTGGAATGACAGCATGGCGCGCACTGATGACACGTGCGGCATTCAGACCGACAGACCGTGTGCTTATCTCTGGAATTGGTGGCGGGGTAGCTTTGTTTGCTTTTCAATTTGCAGTTGCGGCCGGCGCCGAGGTATTTGTGACGTCGAGCTCGGCCGAAAAAATAGCAAAATCTATTGAAATGGGTGGGAAAGGCGGTGCTAATTACCGTGGCGAAAAATGGGCGAAGACATTTATGAAAGAAACCGGTGGTTTCGATGTCATTATAGATAGTGCTGGTGGTAAAGGGTTTGCAGATTTAGTTAAACTCACCCGGCCGGGCGGCCGAATAGCGCTCTATGGGGGGACGCGAGGCAATTGGGCCGGCGTGAGCCCTCAAATGGTTTTCTTTCGCCAACTGTCGATTTTGGGCAGTACGATGGCGACCGATTTAGAATTTGCAGAAATGGTTGAGTTTGTGAACCAGCACAAAATGGTTCCCGTCGTTGACTCTGTCTTTCCATTAGCTGATGCGGCTCAGGCGATCAATCGAATGGATCAAGGGGAGCAGTTTGGCAAGATTGTGCTGTCAATTTGATTAAATAAACGGAGAGAACTGCGATCTTCGAATTCAATACAGTTTGATAGAAGGTAGATACAGCCTGATATAAAAGCGGGTGCTTTATCAGGCTGTATCTTTGCACCGAGCTTACGCTTTCGGCCCGGCCGCTAAAACAGCCGGGTCAACGGAGTCATATTTTTTAAAGTTAGCGATAAAACGTGTGACTAATTCTTGGACGGTTTTGTCATAAGCAGCTTTATCTGCCCATGTATTTCTTGGATTTAGTAATTCACTCGGAACTCCACGACAGTCAATTGGAATGTGCAACCCGA
>JBLIMP010000408.1:0-3728 GCA_047638855.1 Cellvibrionaceae bacterium
CCATTGATGCCCAAACCAAAGCAGGCGCAGTCATTCACGGTGGTATTCGCGATTACACCGGTTTGGTTGAACTGGAAAACGTCAACTTCTTTATGCGTGGTATGGACCCAACCGCCATTGCTGACGTGACCCTGACCGGCATCAATATCCCAATTCGAGTGGGCGGGGTGACCGTTTTACCGGGAGACATCATCTTAGGTACCCCCACAGGCATCATCGTTATCCCCTCACATCTGGCGCAAGAGGTGGTTGAAACCAGCGAAAACATTCGTGTACGCGATGAATTTGGCAAGATGCGTTTAACAGAAGGCAAGTACACAAGTGCTGATATCGATGTGCCAGACTGGCATGCTGATATTGAAGCGGATTATCAAGCTTGGTTAAAAACGAAATAATGCAACAGATGCCAAGGGGCAAACACCGTTTGACGCAAAATTTGCCTAGCCGCACGAACTAAATTAGCAATTCTTCATTCTCCATTCTTCATTGGCTATTTTAATGGTCAATGGGCAACGGAGAATTGGAAATCAAGAATGAAACAATGAGCACTCAAACAAATTCTCCGCGCCCAGAAGATCATATTTCGGCCCACGGTCGGCCGAACGACCTGCGGATCACAGACGTTCGATCCGCCACAGTGGGTTGGGGCCACTGGCGTTTTCCCATTATCCGCATCGACACCAATCAAGGTTTGAGCGGTTACGGCGAAGTTCGCGACTTATCAAGCAAAACCTACGCGCTCATGCTTAAAAAGCGCATCGTGGGTGAAAATCCTTGTAATGTCGATAAACTGTTCAAAAAAATCAAGCAGTTTGGCCATCATGCACGCCAAGGGGGTGGCGTTTGTGGCATCGAAATGGCACTCATGGATTTGGCTGGCAAAGCTTATGGAGTGCCAGCCTATATGCTGTGTGGTGGCAAATACAGAGATTCGGTTCGCATGTATTGTGACACGCCCAATGAACCTACGGGTGAAGCGATGGGGCATCGGCTTAAGGAGCGGGTAGCACGTGGCTACACGATGCTGAAGATGGATGTTGGCATTCAACCCTTAATCGGGATCAAAGACGCGCTAACGTACCCGGCCGGAATGCTACACACAGACGATGGCACCGACCTAGGCAAAATGCTCGACATCAACAGCATGCAGCACCCGTTTACCCATGTGCGCTTGACCCCAAAAGGGATTCAAATGTTGGTTGATTACGTCGATCAAGTTCGTTCAGTTGTTGGGTACGAAGTCCCAATTGCGGCCGATCATTTTGGTCATATCGGCATCGATGATTGCATTCGACTGGGCGAAGCCCTTGAACCCTTTAACCTGGCTTGGCTCGAAGATATGGTTCCGTGGCAATACACTGAAAAATGGGCTCGCTTAGAGCGGACACTAAAAACGCCTGTCTGTACAGGCGAAGACATTTATCTAAAAGAAGGGTTTATGCCCCTATTAGAAGCCAAAGCCGTTAACGTGATTCATCCTGACATGGCAACCAGCGGCGGCATTATGGAAACAAAACGCATTGGTGATTTGGCGCAAGAACATGGCATCAGCATGGCGATGCATATGGCTGGAACCCCGATTAGCACAATGGCGAGTGTCCACTGTGCGGCCGCAACCGAGAACTTTATCGCACTAGAACATCATTTTTCTGATGTCCCATTCTGGGGCGATTTTATCGATGGTATAGATAAACCAATTATCCAGAATGGTTATATCAACGTCCCTGACAAACCAGGTTTGGGCTTTGAAATCAATGAAGATGCGATTCGAGAGCATCTTGTGCCTGATGATCAAGGTTACTTTGAACCCACAACCCAATGGGATGCGGAAATCAGCCATGACAGACTGTGGTCGTGACCAGTGACCAGAAAAATGGTAACCCCATTTTCACTTTAGCCAATACATTTTTTTTAATAGCAAACGTTTCAATACGACGTTTGCACCTTGCAATCTGCAACCCCTAAAAACCTTATGAAAATAACAAAAGTTAGATCAATCATGACCGCCCCTGATGGGATTGCGCTTATCATTGTTAAAGTTGAAACCGACCAACCCGGGCTTTACGGACTGGGCTGTGCCACGTTTACTCAACGGCCGACACTCGTCGCCCAAGCGGTTGATGAATACCTAGACCCGCTTTTGCAAGGGCGTAATCCAGCCAACATCGAAGACCTATGGCACATCATGTATGTCAATTCTTATTGGCGCAATGGCCCCGTGCTAAACAATGCGATCAGTGGGGTTGACATGGCACTATGGGACATTAAAGGCAAGGTTGCCAACATGCCCGTTTATGATCTGCTCGGGGGAAAATGCCGTGAAGCCGCCATGGTCTATCGGCACGCTGACGGCCGGACGCCTCAAGAAGTGCTTGAAAATGTGATCCGCTACAAAGAAGAAGGTCATTTTGCAGTACGCTGCCAGATGGGCGGTTACGGCGGCCGGGTCAAAGACATTAACGATACAACAGCCAAACAAGGTGCGGCCGGGCCGCAAGCTACCCGTCGCATGGAAATGATGGACCAGCTCAATAGCAATTTTCCCGGTGCATATTATGATCCCGACTGGTACGCGCGCTCTGTCGTTGAACTGTTTGACCATGTGCGTTCAAACATCGGTCCTGAATTATTTTTACTACACGACATTCACGAACGTTTGGCCCCCATCGACTCAATCCGCTTGGCAAAAGATTTAGAACCCTACCGTCTCTTTTTCCTCGAAGACCCACTTGCTCCCGATCAAATTGAATGGTTCCGTCGCTTGCGCGAACACACAACCACCCCGATTGCGATGGGTGAATTACACAACCATCCGCTTGAATGGAAAACGTTGATCACCGAGCAACTCATCGATTTTATTCGGGCACACATCTCACAATTGGGTGGTATTACACCGGCGAAAAAGCTGGCAGCTTTATGCGAATCGTTTGGGGTGCGCACCGCTTGGCATGGGCCAGGAGATGTTTCACCCGTTGGACATGCGGCCAATTTGCATTTAGACCTATCCAGTCGAAATTTTGGGATTCAAGAAGTGATTAATTTTGGTGAAGCTTTGTATGAAGTTTTCCCAGGTACACCTGAATTACACGATGGCTTTGTGTGGGCAAATGACAAACCGGGGCTTGGAATTGATATCGATGAAAAGGCGGCGGCCAAATATCCGATTGAAGTTAAAACGGTCCAGTGGACCCAAAGTCGTTGGCCTGATGGAACGAGCTGGACACCGTAATCTAAGACTTCAAAAAACCTACTGGGCCTCTTGCAAAAGTCGTCACTAACCAACCTTGTTCGTGAGAGGCTCGTGGCCTGTGGCCGTTCCTCGCTGTAGTGAGGGCAAATTATTGGCTTAAACCAAATAATTTGCCCTCAAAAGGGTTTAAAACGCAATCACAGCCTCGCAGAAGAACTGACTTTACAGAGTGTGTTTGGCTAGAACAAATTCCTTGTTACTTTGAGAGCCATCAAGAAAGAGAGGCATGAATGATTACATTTGATGATTTATTTAAGAGAGATTATGAGAGTGCAAAAATAGGTGTTTTTGGTTGCGGGGTACGATTATATTGGGATCAATTTCCTGGATTGAAGGACAAGCTAATTGGTCATCAAAACGTGTTTGAAGATCGGCTAAAAGAAAACGCTGTCAATGTTGTTTCAGGTGGATTAGTGGATACACCTCAACTTGCGGCAAAGATTGGTGATAGGTTTAAGCGAGAAGATGTTGATTTCTT
>JBLIMP010000409.1:0-3726 GCA_047638855.1 Cellvibrionaceae bacterium
GAGTATAGACGGCCTTTTCAAGCGAGTCTGCATATTCTTGAACGGAGCTACGTGATACTTTGAAGGCCGCTTTATTTTGATAACCGATATCGCTCATACGCAAGCTGGTACCATATGGCTCATACACAGTGCCGTTATCGAGTTCGGGGAAATGGCTGGCTGGGTTACCTTCCATATCTGAAAAAAATGATTTACAGATTGCGGGAGATGAACCGAAAAGGTAAAGTGTGAGCCAATCCCAGCGCAGATAATTGCGGGTTAGCCCCATATACTTTTCGGATCGAAACGCTGTGATGTCAGTATCAACAGCTTCCGCTTTTTGCCACAATGGCCATACTGCTTCAGGCAATGAATAGTTAAAATGGATACCAGAGATCGCTTGCATCACTCGGCCGTACCGGTGCCCCAGCCCCATCCGATAAACTTCCTTCATCTTACCCACATTAGAGCTGCCATACCGGCCGATAGGAATTTTTGACTCACCATGAATAATGCACGGCATCGAAGCATCCCACATTAACTCTTCACCTATGTTGGCATACACATATCGGTGGATGAGGTCAAGCTCAGCCAATGCAGCGGCCGGGTCTGCATGGGGGCCTGTAACCAGTTCAAGCAACGCCTCAGAGTAATCAGTGGTAATTTGCGCGTGGGTCAACGCCGATCCTAGCTTTTCAGAATGGGGTGTCTGGGCAAGATCACCATCAACAGTAGCCCGTAGGCTCTCTTTTTCAAGCCCCTTGAGTCCACCGCGCAAAACGGCCGCGCCACCAGCTAGTTCTAGCTTTTGAATCTGATCATTAATCTGTGAAATCAAAATCTTTTCCTCTTAACACAATTTAGATCGAGATTATAACAACTGTTGCCAATAAACAAGACTAGAGTCCGGTTAGATTATGCCGCACGGTGTGTATCCAGTTATGACATACGGGTAATGTATAACGAAAGATTCAGGTTCAAGGGCTTTTTTGAATTTGCATAGCAAAAACATGACTAGATTTTTGCTACTATGTTTTTGCTATGATGGATGTATAACTGTAAGTTGCTAAACAAATAGACAAAAGGTGAAATGTGCAAAAGGCCAACTTTAGAATGAGAGTAATGACCCAGCAAGAAGTAAATATCGCGATTGACTGGGCCGCGACAGAAGGGTGGAATCCCGGAATATACGACGTCGATCGTTTCTATGCAGCTGACCGAACCGGTTTTCTTATCGGATTGCTAGGAGATGAACCCATTGCAACTATTTCGGCCGTTAAATACGGCGAGTCCTTTGGCTTTATCGGTTTTTACATAGTTAAGCCAGAATATCGGGGCAAAGGCTATGGTATTCAGATATGGAATGCGGCTCTTGCCTCTCTTAAAGACCGTAATATCGGCCTTGATGGCGTCGTTGCTCAGCAAAGCAACTACAAAAAGTCCGGGTTTACATTGGCTTATAATAATGTCCGGTATCAGGGGAATGGAGGCGGAAATTTTCCAACTGATCCCCGAATCGTCCAGTTGTCCACGGTTCCTTTTGAGGAGCTATGCGCATACGATGAGCCATTCTTCCCCGGTAATCGGGCGCAGTTTCTGAAGTCTTGGGTGAATCAGCCTCAAGGGTTGGCACTAGCCATTCTAAAAAACAACAAGTTGGCAGGTTACGGGGTGATACGTGCGTGTCTTACAGGATATAAGATAGGCCCATTGTTTGCTGACAGCTCGGAACTTGCTGAACAGCTATTCATCGCATTAAAGTCACACGCCTCAGAAGATGTCCCTGTTTTCTTAGACATCCCAACTGTAAATGCAGCGGCAATTGACTTGGTAAAACGACACAGCATGACAGCTGTATTTGAAACGGCCCGCATGTATACGGGAAAAATCCCTAAATTGCCGATAAGCCGACTCTACGGCGTAACCACTTTTGAGCTAGGATAATCACAATTTTCTGCTAGAGTGGACCAAATATATGTTTACTCGGCCGCTATAAAGTTGCGGCTTGGCAAGCCTAACATCATTTTATAAAGCGCAATACGATATGAACGGACAACTCGTCATAGTTAATGATTTCATGCAGACTGATTTTGTATACATTACCACAGAGCCAATAGGAGAAAACTTCGATCCTGGTTTCTGCCCCGAGCTTACACCCAAGGAAATGCTAGAACTTGGTGTGTTTGGCGGCAAATACATGTCTGATTGTACAAATGAATTTCCACCAGAGTGGTTTGACAGGGCGCGAATTTATTCTAAGTTTCACGATCCGAAGTTAAACTATTTTGGTGTGAATGCATCACAATCTTTGGCTGAATGGCAGAAAAAAGGGTGGATTTACGATGATGACCCACGTGGCTGGTTTCAGTGGTATTGTCGATATTACATCGGCCGTCGGTGCTCAGACGATAACCGTCAAATCAAACGATGGCGCGCGATGCGTCGGCACATATCACAAGTTAGAAACAACTGCCTATGCGGTGATCTCAACTGTCGCCGAAAGCAACGACAAGCGCTGCTCCATTGGGCATATGATTCACGAAATATCTAAAACGCTTTAGGCCAAGTCACTAACTCAAGGCTGAGTATCTTTAATACCGTCCTTTCTCTTATAGGACTTACGCAAAACCCCAGTCATGGGCCGGTGAGAGGGATTAAATGCATTGGCTTGCCGCAAGTCCTAATTCTTCAAGATCATCTTACACCCTTAATCTTCCCAGCCATTTGGGTGCGCCTGGTGCCAAGCCCACGCGCTTTTGATAATGCTTTCCAGATCCGGATATTTGATCTGCCAACTTAGCATTTCTAAAGCTTTGGTTGCGTCGGCAATTAAAAGAGAAGGATCACCAGCACGACGGGGTGCCATTTCTATTGGGATCGCATGCCCGGTAATTTTGCGAGCTGCTTCAACTACCTGCAGGTTCGAGTATCCAGTGCCATTCCCTAAATTAAAGAAATCTGATTTTTCTGTTTCATTAAGCAAGATGAGAGCTCGCATATGTGCATCGGCCAAATCAGCTACATGAATGTAGTCACGAACACAGGTGCCATCATCAGTTGCATAATCATCCCCAAAAATCGAGAATTTCTCACGTTGTCCCAAAGCAACTTGCAAAATTATCGGAATAATATGTGACTCTGGATCATGCGCTTCACCTCTTGTTTCAATCGCACCAGAGGCATTGAAGTAGCGCAGTGCGATGAATTTTAATCCATACGCTCGGTCATAATCTTCCATGATCCGTTCCATAAAGAATTTCGACCATGCATAGGGATTTTTAGGGTTTTGCGGATGCTTTTCATCCAGCGGCATATACTGTGGCTCGCCATAAGCTGAACACGTTGATGAGAAAACGAGTTTTTTCACCCCGCCTTTCACCAAACTATCGAGAAAACTGATCCCGGCCGCCACATTGTTGTTGTAGTAGATAGATGGGTCATCAACTGATTCACCGACATAGGCAAAAGCGGCAAAATGGACGCACGCCTCGATTTGGTGGTCATCAATAATCCGGCCGACTAGCTCGCTATCACTGATGTTGCCTTCATAAAAAGGGATTGATTTATCGACGGCCGGTTGAAAGCCTCGTGATAAATTGTCCAACACAATCACCGCATGGCCTGACTCTCTCAAAAGCTCAACTGTCACACTGCCGATATATCCGGCACCACCTGTTACTAAAATATTCATAGATTACCTGTTTGATAAATATAGCTTCTCAGTTTAAAGACGATAATCAACCTCTG
>JBLIMP010000410.1:0-3712 GCA_047638855.1 Cellvibrionaceae bacterium
GCCTTGGTCATCGCCTTGCCATTGGTAGGTGGAATTATCGGGCTAGTGGCATTCGCCCTCGCGATTGGCAGTTTGTTATTGGTCTTGCGTCAAGATAATGAAACAATCAAAGCGATCTAACCGTTAATCGATTCAATTCGTTAATCTCACACCGCCCGGCAGATCAAACATTGATCTGCCGGGCTTCTCTGATTTAAAGACTCTTTGATTTAAAGATTTTTTCTACATATGTCCGAAATAGTCCTCAACAATAATAGACCCAGGTGGTCACGCTTAGACTTGATTTGGAGTTTGGTTTGGGCCTTAACCTTCTTTGTTGCATTAATTAGTTCTTTGCGTAGAGCCACAAACCAAGATGCATTTGAGATTGGGCTGCTGGCAGGAACAATGATTGTTACCCATGCCATTGTCATATGGATTAAGTACCAAGATGTACAAATTCGTGACGATGCCGTTGTTAAGGGCGGCTTGTTTACCATTCAGGTTATTTTATGGGTCGCATTGGTCCTTTCTTCACCTTTTTGGCTCATTCATTTGTTCAGCGTTTTGGCGCAAGTTCATATCAATTTAGAGCGGCGATACGCTTTGGCACTCGACATGCCCTTATTCTTGGGGGTTTTGCTTCAGCAGATCGAATTTTTTGGTTTTACGTTGCTTAATCTGCTCATTTGGGTATCTGCAAGTATTGTGGCCTATGTTTTTGGATTATGGATTTATAATATTATCAGTGACAGTGAAGAGAAGCGGAAGCTGATTGATGAATTGCAAAGAACTCAAGCTGAATTGGTTTCAGTCGAACGGCGGGAAGGGGTTTTAGAAGAACGAGGTCGATTGGCCCGTGATATTCATGACACGTTGGCTCAAGGATATATCGGTGTGATTATGCATTTGGAAGCGGCCGATGAAGTGCGTCAAGATGACGAACTAAAAGCGAGTTTTCATTTGAATCAAGCCGAAGAGATGGCACGCGAAGGGCTAAAGCAGGCCCGCCAAGTTGTGAATGATTTACGGCCGGATATCCTTGAAGACAGCCAAGGCTTAGCCGACGCCTTACGAACTTTGCTCACACGTTGGTCAGCACAAAGCGATATCCTGGCCGACTTGAACGAAAGCGGTATGCCGGTCCCCATTCACCCTGAAACGGAGTTGACGCTATTGCGCATGACCCAAGAAGGATTATCAAACATTTTGCGTCATGCCCAGGCAACGGCTGTCCAAGTGACTATTTCATGGATCGGTGACCAGCTTGTGCTCGACATAGAAGACAATGGGGTTGGTTTTGATATAGAGGCTGAATCGGAAGATTTGACGCCAAATAATAATGACGGTGGATTTGGATTAACCAGTATGCGTGACCGAGTGGTAAGCTCTGGGGGAGAGCTTCATATCGAATCTGTCCCATATGAAGGAACAACACTGACCGCGATTTTGCCAATAATTGGCGATTAGGAACTTGCGATCTGATATTAAAAATTATGACTGATATAAAAGTTTTACTTGTTGATGACCACCCAGTAGTGCGAGCCGGATTGGAGGGCATTTTATCTGCACACGATGGTTTTGAGGTTGTTGGAGAAGCGGAAAATGGCAAAGATGCGGTCACGCTAGCGACTGAACTCCGGCCGGACGTAATCCTGATGGATCTTCGGATGCCAGGTGGGGATGGGGTGACTGCGATCCAAGAGATTACAGCAAAAAAAGATGCTCCATATATTTTAGTATTAACCACATTTGATTCTGATCGGGATATTGTGCGGGCCATCGAAGCGGGAGCTACCGGCTATTTACTAAAAGACACGCCACGTGATGAACTTTTTCGAGCTATCCGGGCGGTTGCACGGGGTGAGAGCGTATTGGCACCTGCGGTGGCGGCACGCTTGATGGGGCGTATGCGTGCCCCGGCCGTAGAACAGCTAAGCGATCGAGAAATTGAAGTGTTAGAACATGTGTCAAAAGGGGGCAGCAATCGAGAAATAGCAAAGGCCTTGCATATTAGTACCGCCACTGTCAAAACACATCTCATTCATATCTTTAGCAAATTGGGGGTAGATGACCGTACAGCAGCCGTCACCGTTGCCTTAGAGCGTGATATTATTCGTTTGAATCGCTAAATCAATCGATTTAAAACTTAGCAGTCTCGCTTTGGCTTTTCAACATCTCGTCTGATTGGGTTAAAAACTAAAACATTGAGCTGACATGAATTCGTTATTTCAGTGACCCATCTTGTTTGATCTGGCATAATTTACCTATGGTTGATCAAGATCTTTTGTTCCAACAAAGTGCCGAAAAGTTATCTCAGCAAGGGTTGAACCTGTGCGCTGTGTTTGATTTGACCCAATTGCCAGAATCTGTTTTTGAGGTTTTGCGGGCAACTCAGATCAATTTAGATAATTATTCTAGATTGGTGATGTTGGGGAATGGTGGGAAGCTTTTTTGGCATGCTCTAGCTCAATCTGAGCAGCGCCAAGTAGACAATGTTGGCGTTGGTCCATCTGATCCTATTGACAGATTTAGTTTGCATTTAACACAGGTGATGATTGATGAAATCTCATCATCATCGGCCGGCCGACAGCTCATTCTCTATCCTCAAACGGAACATTTCATTCCTTTGCAACAGTTAGGAGAGTTAGCAGGTTGGGGAACCCCATCTCCTATCGGTAATTCGATTAGTGCTGAATATGGCTTGTGGTTTGCATTTCGTTCCGCTTTTTTAACATCAATTCCTCTTTTGCCTTCTCAATTTGAGCATCAGCCGTCCCCCTGTCTAACTTGCATCAGCAAACCGTGTCAAACAGCATGTCCGGCCGGGGCCGTTGTTGATACGGCCGCTGGATTTAAGCTTGATGCATGCATTGATCACCGTTTAAAAGAAAAATCACCCTGCGTGTTTCACTGTTTAGCCCGCCAGGCTTGTCCCATTGGTATTGAACATCAGTATCCTGAGCCAGCTGTTAAACAATTATATGGAGCTTCACTATCAGCTATTCAAATTTGGCAAAATCGAAGCCGCAAATGACAAGAGATTTAATGTGAGTATCATCTCAGATTAATCTAATTCATTGGACCAGAGGAAAAAACCTTTTAAAATAGCGTCTTGTGACATAGAATGATAGTGATGAGGGTTTATTTTCAACAATAGAATGTCTATTTAATAATTGACCCGCAAAAAGTATGGAAGCCGAGAGCTTTTCATAAATTTTGTGAGGAAGATTTACACTAAGAATCATGAGTAATAATCTAATTAACCTAAACACAGCAACTGAAGAAGAATTGATTGAACTACCAGGTATTGCAAAAGGGCTTGCTGCCCGCATTGTGCAGTATCGAGAGAAGGTTCATCCGTTTGAAGAAGTCATTGAGCTGGCGTCTGTCCCTGGCATTTCGGAACGTATGGTACGTGAGTTAGAGGGGCAGGTTTCTATCTCGGCTAACGGTTCCAAGACGGATGTAGGCTCTACTGTCGTTGAACAAGCCGAGAGTGTTGTAGAAGAAGAAATGGCCGATGATATCGCGGATACAGACGTGCCGATTGAAGATGTGCCGCTCGCAGAGGTCGATGTTGATGCTGATATGGGCGAAGCAATTGATTCAGCCAATATTGAAGAATCGATCAATCGTATCCCAGAAGTCACTTTGGTTTCTTCATTGGGTGAAGTTGTAGCTGAGCATGCTCCAATCGAAGAGGCCCCAGCTGAGCCTGCTATGGATTCTC
>JBLIMP010000411.1:0-3695 GCA_047638855.1 Cellvibrionaceae bacterium
TTGCGTACCGCCATCCTACAAGGCGATTTAGAAATCGGGCAGCAGCTGAAGCAAGATCAAATTGCGGCCGAACTTGATGTGAGCAAAATCCCGGTACGGGAAGCATTGGCCCAACTGCGCAAAGAGGGGTTGGTCGATATCCGGCCGAACCGTGGTGCAATTGTCTCATCGCTTACTTTTGAAGAGATCGAAGAGATTTTTGAGATGCGGTTGGCCCTGGAAACGGTAGCCCTTAGAAAAGCGATCCCAAACATGACAGCGGCCGACTTCTCAGCGGCCGAACATATCCTGCGCGAACTGGATAACACAACGGATGACATCTCTCGTTGGATTCAGCTCAACTGGGAGTTCCATAAAACAATCTACCGGCCGTCCGGTATGCACCGGCTACTTGAAACAGTCACCAGTTTAAACGCCAATGTCACCCGCTATGTCACCCTTTCCGGCTGGTGGGGCATCGACTACCTTATCAACCCTCAGCGAGAGCATTTGCAAATCCTGGACTATTGCAAACAAAAAGAGATTGACCTAGCAGTGCATTTGCTAGAAATACATCTGGGTGGACCGATTGCGCATTTGCGTCGGCTCGCGAACGAAAAAAATTAGCCATTCTTCATTCTCCGTTCCTCATTGGCAATTTAAATGGTCAATGGATAATGGACAATGAGGAATTAAGAATAAATGATTCCTCAACCCAAACTATCCCTTGATATTGAATCGATCCTACATGACTACCGACTAGCTGTGCGTAGCCGCGAAATGAGCTTAAACACCCGGCGGGAAGTGCTCAACGGCCGGGCGAAATTTGGCGCAGGCGGCGGCGGCAAAGAGCTGGCTGGGCTGGCGATAGCACGCCAATTTCAGCACGGTGACTGGCGTAGCGGTTATTACCGTGATCAAACGTTAATGCTTGCTTTGGGACTGCTGTCTACACGCAGTTTTTTCGCCCAAATTTATGGTCATACCGATGTTGAGCACGAGCCGGTTGCGGCCGGCCGTTTGATGGTTACCCACTTTGGCAGTCGGGCGCTTAATCCAGATGGAAGCTGGAAAAATCAGATGGAGCAATACAACTCTGCCCCTGACATCTCCTCAACCGCTGCACAAATGCCCCGCTTGGTTGGCCTAGCTTACGCTTCAAAACTTTATAGAGAATTAGATTCTCTACACGAATATTCAAGCTTCTCGAATCACGGCAATGAAGTTGCATTTGGCACGATTGGGAACGGATCTGCGGCCGAAGGGCAATTTTGGGAGGCGATCAACGCCATTGGGGTTCTCGAAAGTCCGGCCGTGATTAGCATCTTTGACGATGGCTACAGCATCTCGGTGCCGAACAAATATCAAGTGATAAAGCAGGATATCGGGGCGCTTTTAGCTGGCTTTCAGCGGACGACTGATTCAAATGGATATGACGTTTACACCGTAAGAGGTTGGGATTATCCGGCTCTAATTGAGGTGTATGAAACAGCGGTACGCAACGCACGCGAAGACCATGTGCCCGCTTTGATCCATGTGACCGAAATGATGCAACCATTTGGCCATACAACCTCCGGTAGTCACGAGCGCTATAAGTCGGCCGAACGTTTGGCTTGGGAAACAGAGCATGATCCACTTACCCGCATGCGCGAGTGGCTTTTGGCAGATGGGTTGACTGATGCGGCGACGCTTGACGAAATTGAAGCGGCCGAAAAGACGTTTGTTTTAAACGAAGTACAGGCGGCGTTTGACGCAATGGTTGCATCGGTGGCAGGGGATCGAGAGGAAGTTGCTCAATTGCTTGATCAAATGATTGCGCCATTGACGACCGGGTCTGCCAAAGCGAATGAGTTAGCGACGATCAAGCAGGGTATGTACAGCATGAAATACCCGCGCCGAAGCGACTTTTTTGTAGCCGCCCAGAAAGTATTGCTTGCTACACGCAATGAAAACAATCCGGCCCGCACCCAACTTAAACATTGGAAAAATGAGAAACGGGATGTGTACCAACCGCTCTTTAGTGATCAAATGTTTGCAGATGCAAAGCCTGTCACTGCGATTCAACCCATCTATCCTAAAAATGCTGAAGAGGTGCCAGGGTTTACGATTCTGAATAAATTTTTCGATGCGGCATTTGAGCGGGACAATCGGCTGGTGACGTTTGGCGAAGACACGGGGCATATCGGTGGGGTAAATCAGTCTCTGGCGGGGCTTCAAGCAAAATTTGGCGAGTTGCGCATTACAGATACCGGTATTCGAGAAATGACGATTTTGGGGCAGGCGATTGGTCTGGCGTTGCGAGGACTACGGCCGATTGCGGAAATGCAATATTTAGACTATTTGATGTACGCCTTGCAAACGATGTCGGACGATTTAGCGACGATGCGCTGGCGTTCACGCGGTGGTCATCAAGCGCCTGTGATTGTGCGTACCCGTGGACATAGATTAGAAGGGGTGTGGCATTCAGGATCGCTAATGGGGGGCATTATTCATAATGTACGCGGAATGCACGTATGCGTACCACGAGACATGACCCGGGCGGCCGGGTTTTACAACACGCTGTTGGCTGGCAACGATCCGGCCTTGGTCGTTGAGGTGTTGTTAGGCTATCGATACAAGGAACGTTTGCCAGAAAATTTGGCTGATATTGCGATTCCGCTAGGGGTGCCGGAGGTGCTGCGGCCGGGTTCTCACGTCACGCTGGTGACCTACGGGGCATTGTGCAAGATTAGCATGGAGGCGGCCGAGCGGCTGGCAGAAACCGGCATCGAGGTTGAGCTCATTGACGCACAAACGCTGCTCCCGTTCGATGTGAACCACATGATTGTGAAATCACTTGAAAAAACCAACCATCTTTTAATCGTCGATGAGGATGTCCCTGGCGGGGCATCTGGCTTTATTTTGCAAAAAATCATGGAAGAGCAAGGTGGCTATCAGTGGCTCGACAGTCAGCCTAAAACGCTAACGGGGACCGAGCATCGGCCCGCATTTAGCACCGATGGCAACTACTTTTCAAAGCCAAATATTGAAAATGTTTTTGAAGCGGTCTATGACATGATGCACGAAAGTGACCCCGTGCAGTTTCCGCTTTTTTACTAGTCTTTAGTAATCAGTGATCAGTTTTCAGCTTGAATTCATACTGAAAACTGATCACTGGCTACTGATTACTGATTACTACAAATGAACTTAGTACTTCCTGAAATGGGCGAAGGTGTGATTGAAGCAACGATAAGCCGCTGGCTTGTGTCCGTTGGCGATGTGGTTGAACGCATGGAGCCGGTGGTTGAGGTTGAAACAGATAAGGTCACAACTGAAATTGTGGCCGATGAGGCTGGCACAATCACGTCGATTTTGGTTGAAGAAGGCAAAACGGTAGCGGTTGGGACTGTTTTGGCTGAAATCGGGACGGAGAAAGCGGTTGTTATTCAACAGGCTAGCGTTTCCAGTGCAAATGGCACTACTTCCGTAGGGGTCGAAGGGGGCGGAACGACCTCTTCTATTCGGAGCCAAGTTGGGCCCGACCCCTTCGCCCCGACCGCAGGGAATGCCTTGGCCTACCCTGGATCTCGCAATACCTTAGATGGGCGGGTTAGCCCGGTGGTGGCGCGCATGGCGGCCGAACATGAGCTAGATTTGGGCTTGATAGTAGGAACAGGGAAAAACGGCCGGATTACAAAACGAGATGTGGCTCAGTTTTTAAGTGACAAGTTAGAAGT
>JBLIMP010000412.1:0-3674 GCA_047638855.1 Cellvibrionaceae bacterium
GCAACCCCTTCCTGGACCGTTGGCTCATGGTCTAACCCATACTTGGCTGTGTCAAACAGACAGCCTGATCCTTGATCATAAATGAGTGGAATCTGATGCTTTTTAGCAAGTGCAGCTAGATCGGCTAAATCTGGCTCTGTTGTAAATCCTACGATTTTAAAATTTGAATGATGGGCGACCATAATAGCGGCCGTATTTTCATTAATCGCATTTTCGTAATCACGAAGATGGGTTCGGTTGGTCGTACCAATCTCTTTTAAAATAGCGCCTGATTGGACCATTACATCTGGCACTCGGAAGCCACCGCCGATTTCGACCAATTGCCCCCGACTAATAATAACTTCTTTGCCCACGCAAAAGGTCTGTAAAAGCATCATCACGGCCGACGCCGTGTTGTTCACCAGTAGAGCCGAATCTGCCCCAGTTATTTGTGTCAGCAAGCGTTCCGCATGAATGTCACGTTTGCCCCGTTTGCCTGTTGCGATGTCAAATTCTAGCGTCCCGTAGCCAGTTGCTGCCTCAAGCACGGCCGCTTGAGCCGCTTTACTTAGCGTTGCTCGCCCCAAATTGGTGTGGATGATGACCCCAGTCGCGTTGATAACCCCGTGCAAAGACGGAGCCAAAGCAGTTGTGAGTGTCTCACTTGCCATGGCCAAAATCGATTCGGCCGATGGCGGTGTGCCATTGGCACCACCTGCCAAAATAACCCGCCGTGTTTCATCAACCGCTTGACGCAAATGATCTGTGACCATGTCGCTGCCATATTGGCCGATGAGGTTAGCCCCGGCTGGGGATTCAAGTAAATGGTTGATCGCTGGAATTTGTCGTAGATATTCTTTCATTTGATTACATGTGAACCCGAATGATCAGGCTTTATTTTAGTTAGGGTGTCTATTTGGCTGCTAGCTCAACTTCTTCTTGTTGTTCTTCTTCTTCTTCTTCTTCTTCTTTTGTAGCGTCGTCAAACTCAAGATTTCGTCGAGCATGTAATCGCACCAAAATCACAAACTCAAACAGGAAAATCACAAAACCAATGAGCAAAACAAGGGCCAAGCTGAGCACCCGATTCATATGGAACATCATCGACAGAGCGGCCCACCCGCCAATCGCTAGCGATTGGCGCGACACATCAAACGCCGTCGGTGTTCGCCTAAAAAATCGCTGGTTGAGCAAGTAAACCAATGGCATTGCTAACCCTAAAACGAAAAGAGCCACTGAAAATAAAAAGGCAACCAAACTTTCAGGGATGACGACTTCCATGATATCGACGGCCGTAGCCGTTTCAGTTTCAATCGCTCGAACCAAATCGCGGTTCAAGTTTGGCTCAAAAGGCCATGTATCGGTGATACGCACCACTGAGCCTACTGCGATTGCGGCCAGCAACGGGCCCAAAAGTAGCCACGGCAAAATGCCTAGTTTTTTGACAAAATTTTGCATGAGTTTTTTTGATTATAGCATGGAGCATGGAGCGGGGAACGACACCATACTATAGTTGATTCGGTTAAAGCTCCACCCTATAAAAGCAAGTGGGGCGTTGTGTCGCTCCTAGCTTCTAGCCCCCCGCTACTTTGTGCTTCGCAATTAAGCCTTGCTTTAAATCCCACAGTTTTTTCGACAGCGAAACATGATAAATGTGTGGATGGATAATCCGCCTAACACCGATGTCGAGCCGGTCTAAATCCTGTACACGCTGAGCCTGGATGTCTGCCAACGATGGGAAATCGTAAACCCGTTTACCTTCTTTTAAGATGGGGACATGCAAAGGTTCAATTTCAGTTATGTCTGCTTTATTAACAATGCGAGACACACCGTGCGTAGCTGGGTGGTGCAAAAACAGCTGAGCTGCTTCTGCTGGAACCTCATCTTCTAGTGTGATGAAGTCGGCCGTTGCCAAGCTACGTTTGTCATAAATGCGCCACGGTTTTTTGCGGCCGGGATTTGGCGTTTTGCGCGACGACTCAGATATTTTGATCGCAGGTTGCCACACCCCATCCTTCTGAAGAGAAACGAGCTTGAACACACCGCCCAAAGCTGCATCACCGTTTGATGTAATCAGTTGCGTACCCACTCCGTATACCAAACGGTCAATGATGGCCCGTGCATCCATCTTCTCTTGCCGAGCCTCTTCACGAATCTGAGAAATGATCTGGATAATCGTCATTTCGTCTAAATTATTTGAGAGCGTAATAGAGACATCTTCAAACCCGGCCGCATTTAACATTTTGGCCGTTTTTACCGACAAATGGGCCAAGTCCCCAGAGTCTAACCGGACACCGATCGGCCGGTAGCCTCGTTTTCTCAGCTGTTCAAAGATTTTGATCGCATTGGGTACCCCACTTTGTAGCGTGTTAATCGTATCGACCAATAGCAAACAATTGTCTGGATACATATCTGCGTAAGCTTGAAATGCGTCGAGTTCGCTGTGTCCTAAAGCGATAAACGCCTGAACCATACTATGTGCATGGGTCCCTTTTGCTGGCAACCCCAGCTTGGCTGATAGACCCGTGTTTGATGAGAAGCTGGCCCCACCGATAATCGCCGCCCGGCCGCCAGCATTCACCCCGCTGCCGTGCCCCCGCCGCATCCCGAACTCTAACACTGTGTTACCACGGGCCGCTTGGCTAATGCGGGCCGCACGGGTGGCGATCAGGGTTGGATAGTTTAACTTATTGAGCAGGGCGGTTTCTAGAATCTGCGCCATCGCCAACGGCCCTTGAACCACTGTAAGTGGGACGTTGGGGTGTACCACTCGTCCCTCTGGAATTGCATTTAAGGATAGGGTTGAAAAGTTCCCATTGATGCGTAGCCATCCTAAAAAGTCATCATCAAACAGGCGGTTTCCGGCGTTGCCGGTTAAAGATGCCAAATAGTTGAGCGAAGGCTGATCAAAATGCGCTTCTTCCATCCAATCAACAAGCCATTCAAGCCCGGCCGAAATGCAGAACCCCGCTTGGTGAGAGCCATAGTCAGGGTATGAGCGAAAGAAATGGTCGAACTGGGCCGGTGTCTCGTGTAGCCCCATCCGATAATAGAGTTGGGCCATAGTGAGTTGGTACAGATCAGTGAAAAGTATCCCGTCTTCGATAGAGTGTTTGGTTTGTGACATAAAATTTATCTGGTTGTTGATTGGCGAGGCGAATAGTTACGCATTTCCCATTCTTTTTAGCATTTCTGATTTTGCGAATATAGACTCGTTAGTTGTCCCAAAAATTTTGCAAAGCTTGCTTTTTGCTTTCAATGTGACCTGCTTCGTCTTCGTCTGTCTCGCCTGTTTTTTCAAGTAAGAAGGTTTCCAAAGCGTCATCCATCTCGTTGAGCGGTTGCAATCTATTGAGCAGCTCCTGCTCTTCAGAGCGCATAATATCAAGTAGCTGAACGGCCGTTTCATATTTGATACGTGCTGCGATCTCTTCAAATTGCTCTTTTTTAAGTTGGTCTTCCTTCGTTCCCATGATCGTTTGAATCAGGTTTTGAAGCGTTAGTGATTTAAGTCGCTCGACATCCAAGGCTTCTTTTCGCAGTTCTGCTTCAAGCGTTTGAACTTGCGCCGCTTTCGCTTTCATTTCAATCCGCACATCGCGTAGCCCTAGCTTGATTTTGTCTCTGCGAAATTTTCTTTCTACCGCTTGCTCTAACTTGGTTGGTTGTTGCTTACTCATAATGTTTCCTCACAG
>JBLIMP010000413.1:0-3673 GCA_047638855.1 Cellvibrionaceae bacterium
GTAATTGCCATTTCAACCTAATAACTAGATTACAGTCGCGACAACACACAATAACTGCTTTTTTGTAAGGTTGCCAGCAACTGTAAAACAGGTCATGTAAAATATTTTGCCAATTAAAAAGCGGTCTGGTATTATCACTGGCTGTTCGCTTATTTCTGACAGGAGAATACCAGCTATGAAAGTGCTGTTGAAAAAAGATGTAGATAGTCTCGGTTATGCCGGGGAAATATTTAATGTATCGGCCGGATTTGGTCGTAATTTTCTGATTCCAAAAGGCTTTGCTGTACAAGCAACCGATGGAACGTTAAAACAAGCAACTGCTTGGATGGACCAAGCTGCTGCACGCCGTGAGCAATTACGCCAAGAGTACGCCGCATTGTTTGAAAGATTAAATGGCAGTGCCATCACCTTTGACGCTCGTTCGGGCGACAGTGGGCGTTTGTACGGCTCTGTAACGACCGAGCAAATTGTAGCGAAAATCGCTGAAGAACTCGGTGTTGAAATTGAGCGTAAGAAGGTAAGTGTTCCAGGTAAAGCATTGCGGACACTTGGTGCCCATAATGCGACTGTAAGACTTGATGGAGAGTTTCAAGCCATTGTACGCGTCAATGTTGTTGATGAAGAAGCTAGAGCTGCAGAAAAAGCTGCTGCTGCCGAAGACGAAGTGGCCGAAGATGAAGTGACTGAAGATGAAGTGGCTGAATCAGTAGACGACATTATTGATGCTGAAGCAAGTGTAGATTAGCTGTTTAGATTGGATCAAGGTTTCTCCGCTTAAAGCAGGAATAAATAGAAGCAAGGGCTAAGCAACACCTGAATCTTCTCATAATTTCCCCAGACTGGAGATTGGTAGCAGAGAAAAATCTGTTGTCAATCTCCAGTCTGTATGTATACTCCCGTCGATTTTACTGAAGTTTCCCTACTTTGTCAGCAGGACCAATTTTGTGAATGAGATAGGCAATATCCTAAAAGAAGCACGTGAAAACCAAGAGCTCTCGCATAACGATATTTTCGATGTATTACGCATTCAGCCCAAATTCTTAAAAGCAATTGAAGAGAATCGTTGGGAAGCCATGCCTTCACCTACGCATGTTCGGGGCTATATTCGCAAATATGCTCAACACCTCAAATTAGACCCAAACCCTCTCTTATCTAGCCTAGAATCAAATTCGGAGCTGCATGCAATGACCCAGCAAATGCAGGTCATTCGTGAGCCGTCTCCAAATTACCCAGTCTTGCCGCCACAACCAGAAACAGGAACTTTCTTCGACCCAGTGAATGTTCAAGATGTCAATCCTGAAGATGGCTCAGATTGGGTCGGCCGAGTTATTGTGCTAGCCTTATTAGTTGCAATTGGGTTGTTAGGATGGCGTTTCTTACCTAATTTACTAAATATAAGCACGCCAGAGCTACCCTTAGGCAGCATGGAATCTTTAACAGGCACAATAGGTGAATTATTAGGACGCGAGGAAACTGCAATTGACCCAACCCCTTTACCCGCGATTCAAACGAGTGAGCCGCTTACGACAACAGAGTTGATTGTACCCACAAGTAGAACAAACGGAGGTACGGTCGAAGTTGAATCTGCAGAATCTCAAGAGTCAAGTGCCCCTTTGATTGATCCGACAAGGAATCCTTTACCAGCTACGCTAAGTGTTCTTGATATGAAAATTGAGATTGTTCAAAATCGCACTTGGATCAGAGTTGTAGCAGATGGGATAACATTGTTTGAAGGACAAGCCAACCAAGGCGAGGTTCAAACTTATTCAGCCGCTGAATCAATTAATATCCGTACAGGTAATGGCTCAGGGGTCCTTGTCTCAATTAATGACATCGATTTAGGCCGGATGGGAGAGCGAGGGCAGGTTGTTGATCAAACATGGGAAACAACCCAATAGCAAACTTTTGACTCAGAGTATTGTCTGCGTAATTCCACTAATTAGTTAACCAAAAACTTAAGACCTTTGATAACAAGCTCCATTTCCTGTCGATCATCTTTTGGGAGCAAAGATAGTGTATCTCGAAGAGGAATAAGGGCGTTTTCCGGTTTCTTGTCATCAAACCAATCTAGGGCTAAATGATACAAGTCATCGATTTTTCGTTTGCCGGTCCAACGATCACCATCATCCAAATCCCAAAGAAAGCGAGCCAATGGTAAAAGCAGGCTTGCATTTGCCGCCTCCACACCTTCGGGAAAGTCACGCAAGGCCACGGTCGCTTCTAGCCCTCGGCCGCGCTTAAGGTGGCTTCTGGCCTGTTTATAACGTTGATTAGGATTGTCGCTTAACTTAACCCCTGGTGTAGGTGGCTCACTTTCTCTGATTTGGGACATTAAATTGCGTACTTGATGCTCTAAACGCCCCCCTGAGAATCCTTCAACCATCTTGCCATTATGATAAATACGAACAGATGGGGTGCTGCGCACACTGTTTTTAACAACAGTTTCTGGGTTTCTTCGGGCATTAACCTTAGCTAACACAAACCCGCTATCATGTTCACTGACGATACGCTCCAACACGGGAGTCATTTGACGGCAAGGGCCTCAATTATCGGCCCAAAAATCAACCATCACTGGCCCTTTATATGAACGATTAATAACCTGGCGTTTAAAGTCATTATCAGAAACCTCAATTACTTGGTCCCATTTTCGTTTTTTGCCTTTAAGAAAATCTAAAATACTCATAATTTATTCCTAGAAACCACTTTCCACCTAGACTAGCCAAGATGCATGACTCTTACGGGGTATTTGGGGACTGCGCATTCAGTTTCGAAGATTGAGGTGGTTTCGATTCGATAAAGAACCATGCAGTTAAGCCACTTGCCATAGCCAAAATAGCACAAATTCGCATGGTGACTCGATTCATATCGAGGAATGCGAGTTTTATCATTTCTTCTATTTCTGCAACACGTCGAGCATCTGCGATAGTTATCGGGATTTGTGTTTCGGCCAATTGGGTTGCATTTCGTATGAGCATAGCATGTTCGGTATTCGATAAAGGCAAGCCCATCGTATATTGGCTAAGATACTGCTGAAATAAAACAATTGCAATGCCCCCCATAATCGCGGTTGCTAACACTCCGGCCGTACGCGAAACGGCATTGTTAACACCGGAAGCCACGCCTGCATATTGGTTTGGGAGTGCGGTCATAACGGCTGTTGTTAAAGGAGCAACCGCCATCGAAATTCCGACCCCAAATAAAATCATTCCCGGAAAAAAAGTAGTCCACATTTCTGTAATACCGGCCGTTAGACCAATAAAGGATATCCACAAAAAACCCAGTCCAGCTAAAATTGGCCCTAATGAAAGTAAAAGGCGTGGCCCGTTGCGGTCTGAAAAATTGCCTGCCCACGGAGACATAATAACGACTAGCAAAGCAAAAGGGAGAAATGCTAAACCGGCTTCCCGTGCTTCGTAGCCTTGGATTTGTACCAGGTTTAAAGAAAGGAAAAATGAAAACACGCTCATTGCCGCATACAATAAAAATGTGAGTATGTTTGTTACCGAAAACATGCGTGATTTAAATAAATGCAGCGGAACCATCGGATTTAGGGAGACAATTTGCCAGTAGACAAACCCGATAATACTACTAAACCCTATCAGCAGAGTTCCCCAAGCTTGGGGTGCAGCAAAACCAGCTTCTAATTCAGGGACGGCTAAAAAGCCATATGTGA
>JBLIMP010000414.1:0-3657 GCA_047638855.1 Cellvibrionaceae bacterium
TACAGACCGCTGAAATCCGCGTGCGCTCATGGGCTCTTCTTCACAATGACTGGCCTTATTGTTCACGAGCCAAAACAAGTCATTTGTATCAGTCCCCGGCTCACAAACTTAATGGATTTGTTTATCGGGATAACTAGCTCGTATCTTCTACCTGTCAGGGTTTTTCGCTTCGGACACAAAAAACGCTAGAACTAAAAAATATGACAGGATTTTAGAAATCAAAGATCTAACGTCTGACTTCGCTCATTTAAATCAGATAGGCTTGCGTTTGTTTAATCGCCAAAGAAATAGAAGTGTCTAAAACTTTAGCGATCAAATCGGCCGATACATGCTCGAATATATGGGTGTTCAACCATTCTTCATTGATCAAGCGTGCCGATAGTTCATCTTCATTCAGCCCAAGCCTACCCGCAAATATTTTAATCGTTTGCACTTCTGCCCCAGGAAGTAGCTGATCAGCCACTAATTTCTGCCAAGCTTTGAGATGATCATCCGGATCAAAAGGCAGCCAGCCGGCCGGATCAACCACCATTAGAACATCACCCACTCGCTCTGGCAACAGTCCCAGTGAGTGCTGATCTTGATAGGCAAGCAAAGTGCTATGGGCAGTAAAACGCCCTTCTTGATCTTCCCAATCTCCCTTAACAAAAGCGGTGACAATGTTGTGGAACCACAGCAGGTCATATATAAGATGCGCCCCATATCCAACTAAGAAAACAGCCCGCTCAGGGCCAAGGTTTTCCGGATTCGCCAAAATAGGGTATGTGCTCAACAAACGTTCAAATGCCGCCAAGTCGCTTGGATCAGGCGGGGTTGAGTAAAAATGGGTTGTGCGACGTTTAACGTCACAAATTTGCTGAAAATCGGCCGCGATATTGCCCAAACAAAAGGATGCCCAATGGCATTTGAGCAGGTCCGCAAGCTTTGGACTGTCGTCAGTGGACTCTAGTTGAGCAATCATTTTGTAGGCCATGTCAAGATGCATGAAAGGTGTTGGCATAAATTTGATTATACTGGAAATACCAAGAAGAAGTTAAAGAAACAGTTGAAAAACAAAATATGTGCTATAAATTCAATGTGCTACCATTCTCATGATCAGCATATTAGTAAGATACAGCAATCAAGTCACTCAGTACCACGATTGGAGTCGTTGTTTAAATATAAGGTTGTATGAGTAAAATTTTAATTGTCGACGATTCAGCCCAAATGCTACATCTCATGCAGGAAATGGTGTCGGTTTTTGGGCATATACCTGAAACCGCTAACTCTGTCACGGCTGGATTGGCTAAAGTCAAAACATTTGAACCAGATTTGATTTTATTAGATGTCATGATGCCAGGTATGGATGGGTGGGAGTTTTATGCTATGCATAGCGCTCAATCCAATATCCCCGTCATCATGGTTTCAGCCGATGCCTCGTTTTCTACTCGCAGAAAGGCAGAAGAAGTTGGGGTCAAGCTAATAGAAAAAGGTGTAGAGCCTTTTACACTGCGAGATATTATCAATTCGGCTATTTCAAGGCACTCTTAAACTCACTTTAGCTAAAAAAGCCTACTCTATCTCATCTAACTCTAGCCAACGCTCCATCACCGACTCAAGCTCCTTGGTGACCACTTCAAGTTCGGCCGTCAACTTCGCTAAACGTGTGTAATCGCTCCCGCTTTCATTGATTTTTGCCTCAAGCATCGCTGATTTCTCTTCTAACTGCGGTATGAGTGCATCCAATTTCTCGAACTCATTTTTTTCTTTCCAAGTTCTCTTTTGTTTGCGCTCATTCTGTCGGCTCTCATTTGCTGTTTTTTCGATAGGAGCCTGTTTTTCCAACCTTGAGTCTTCAATATCTGTAGGCACAAATGGCGACGGATAACGTGTTCCCATCACCCCGTTTTCAAATGGAATAATAAAATCAACATTCCGATCTAGGAAATAGCGGTCATGACTAACCACAACAACAACCCCTTTAAAATGATCTAGAAATTCTTCCAAAACCCCTAGCGTTTGTACATCTAAATCATTTGTCGGCTCGTCTAAAAACAATACGTTAGGCTGGGCAACCAACGTTCGCAGCAAGTAGAGCCTACGCCGCTCACCACCGCTTAAACTGCCGATTTGTGTCCGCTGTTCGCTGCGTGGAAACAAAAACCATTCGAGCATCTGAGGAGCGGCCAACCGCTCCCCATCTTTTGTTTCAATAAGGGGGGCGATATCCTCAATATATTCTCCCAGCATTTTGGTTGCATTTTCAAGTAAATCTTGGCTTTGCTGATCAAAATAGCCCACTTTAACCGTTGATCCCCACTCGAAAGTCCCTTCATCTGGGGCCAATTTACCTGCCAACACATTGAGCAAAGTTGATTTTCCGGCTCCGTTTCGGCCGACAATCCCGATCCGGTCACCCGGAATAAGTTCGAATGACAAGCCTTCAAATAACAGGTTTCCGTCAAATCCCTTGGCCAAGTTTTCTACTTCGAGTACTCGTTTTCCTAAACGGCGGCCGGCCAATGACATAGCCACACGGTCATCGGTTCGCTCCATTTGTACTTCTTGTAAAGCCTCAGCCCGTTGCACACGTGCCTTTTGTTTTGTCGATCGGGCTTGCGCCCCCCGCCGTAGCCAAACCAGCTCGCGTTTAGCCATTGCGATTTGTTTTGTAGTTCGGGAAGCAATCTGCTCGTCACGTTCATCACGCTTCTCTAAAAATGTACTGTAGCTACCAGCATAGCTCACTAACTCTCGTCGATCTAGCTCGACAATTCTATTTGCAACATTTTCAAGAAAATAACGATCATGGGTCACCATCATGATTGCGGCTTTTAGATTCCCCAGATATTTTTCAAGCCACGCAACTGTATGGGCATCGATATGGTTGGTCGGTTCGTCCAAAATTAGCACGTCACCAGGGTCTAACATCGCACGTGCAATCGCTACACGCCGTTTCTGCCCACCACTTAATTCTGAAATCGGTTTACCAAATTCAGTAATTCCCAAGTTAGACAATACGGTTTTTGCTTGGGTTTCAGCCCCCCATCCCGCCATACGATCCATCTCGGTACTCATATTGAGGAATTGCTCTAAAACGGCCGGATCATCTGGATTTCCATCCAAAGCAAGCTCTGCCGCCTCATAGTCTCGAACAGTCACCATTAATGGCACTTCACTGTCAAAAATCGTTTCAAGCACCGTTTTAGTAGGATCAAGATCTGGTTCCTGAGGCAAATAGCGCACCCGCACATTGCCCCAAATCGTCAAGTTTCCTGCGTCAGCATCCTCAGCTCCTGCAATAATTTTAAGCAAGGTCGATTTGCCACTTCCATTCCGGCCGAGCAAGCCGATCTTGTCCCCCGAATTTATCAGCAAATCAACGCCATCAAGCAAAACGCGTTCGCCATACTGTTTAGAAATATGTTCCAGGGTAACTAAATTCATACAGATAAAAAAAGACCAGTCTGGGTTCTAATTTTGTGCCAGACTGGTCTAAAAGATAAGTTTATATTTTTTCTAAATTTGGAAGCCGCTTTTTGAATAGATCAACTTTTGGCCGTAATCATTCACATACCCAGAAAGCATGTCTTGCAAACTATCCCATTCTTCACTATCTAGAATAGTTCGCATCTGCTTGAGTGTCTTAGATACACCGCTCGCCTGAATTTGGTCAGC
>JBLIMP010000415.1:0-3608 GCA_047638855.1 Cellvibrionaceae bacterium
TTATTTGTAAGCGACAACCAAGGTTTTAAGCCAATTTGAGGGAGGGAACTTTCAATTGTTCAATTGGTTGATAAACGAGGTTACTTTTTGGCTGTGGATAAAACTTACTTATATGCCTATTTAGGAGACAGTCACCAGCTGTTTGCGTTTAATATCTATTTTGATTAAAAGGAGAATAATTTTATGTCCCTAGAAAACCATTTTTCAGACCGTGCCCACCGCATGAAACCGGCCGCGATTCGCGACATCTTGCGCCATGCTTCCAAACCAGGAATGATCCCATTTATCGCTGGGCAACCGGTCCCTGAGCTATTTCCAACCAAAGCGATTGGCTATCAGGCCAACCAAGTGTTTGAAACGATGGGACCCGACGTGTTGCAATATGGAGATTCACAAGGGTATGAGCCGCTTCGTCAATGGGCCGCTGCCCAAACAAAAACCGGCCGACCTGAAAACGTCTTGATCGTTTCTGGGTCACAACAGGCATTAGATTTAACAGCAAAACTGTTTGTCGATGAGGGGGATAAGGTCATTGTCGCTGCACCCACTTATTCTGGCGCACTCGGCACCTATTCTGTTTATGGATGCGACTATCTAAGCGTGGCGTGCGACGGCGAAGGAATGTTGCCCGATGCACTTGAAGAGGCGATGAGTCAAAAGCCCAGCTTAATCTATTGCATCCCCAACTATATGAATCCAACCGGGGTACATATGAGTTTGGCCCGTCGCCAACATTTGGTTGAGCAAGCCCAAAAGCATGGGGTTCTGATTGTTGAGGATGATCCATATGGGGAATTGCGTTTTGAGGGGGAACGCTTGCCAAACTTGGTTGAGCTGGCTCCTGAGCATGTGATTTATGCCAGCACCTTTTCAAAGACGATTGCCCCAGGGTTGCGTTTGGCTTGGATGGTTGCCCCAGATTGGGCGATTGGCAAGTTGATTACAGCCAAACAAACGTCTGATTTGCAATCTTCGACCTATGCTCAGCGGTTTTTGGCCGAGGTATTAGAAGATGATTTTATGGATCGGCAGCTTATGCAGTTGCAGACCTACTATCGCAAACAACGGGACATGATGGTGAGCGCTTTGGAGCGGGAAATGCCACCAGAAGTGAAGTTTGCCCGGCCGACCGGCGGCATGTTTGTGTGGTGCGAACTACCCAAACATATCGATGCGACTCAACTGCTCAAAAAGGCAATTGAACAGAATGTGGCTTATATGCCAGGATCAGCTTTTTATGCTGATGATGACCAGGGGCACCATACGCTCCGCCTGAGTTTTACTTTAGCGACTGAAGAGCAAATTAACACAGGCATTGCAACGCTCGGCCGAATTTTTGCAGAGGCGATAGCGGGTGTGTAAATATTTTAAGCCGTATACCCGTGATGTCACTTAAAATTCTAGTTGATGCGAATCGGCCGATTCGCATCAACTAGAATAGATCAAACCAATCGTTCGTAAAAGACAGTATGTGCCCTGAGCTTGTCGAAGGGTACATTAACTACTTTGCAACAACCTTCCACTGCCCGGTTCAGCCGTGATCTTCCCATCTTTCCAAACCGTTTGACCCCGTACAAGCGTGTGTACCACTTCCCCCTTAAACTCGTATCCTACAAACGCACTGTGCTTATTTTGATATAGCAACTGCTCCGTCGTCAATGTCCACTCTTTGTCTAAATCGACAATCGTAATATCTGCATCGCTACCAGGCAAAAGCGATCCTTTTTGTGGGTATAGGCCAAAAATGCGGGCCGGATTTGACGACATCATTTTGACCAACAGGCTAAGCGATAAGCCACGTTTGTGCACCCCTTCGGTGATGATCCCCTGTAACATCGTTTGCACACCGCTAATCCCGCCCCAAATTTGCCAAACGTCATCGGCCACACCCGCCTTTTGTTCGATCAGGCATGGCGAGTGGTCACAGGCGATGACATCGACTTGACCTGCTAAGACACAGTCCCAAAGCTCTTCCACAATTTCACGTGAGCGGATGACAGGGGCACATTTGGCCGTGGGGCCGATGCGCAAAAAGTCGTCGTGATCAAGTAGCAAATATTGCGGGCAGGTTTCATTGGTGACGTTAACCCCATCAAGCCGCGCTTCAACCGTTTTGCGAATCCCTTCTGCTTGGGAAATATGGACGATGTGCAGTTGTCCACCGCTGGCTTTTGCCAAATGAATCGCCCGATCAATCGCTTCAAGCTCTTGGAACGGCGGCCGGGATTCGGGCCAGGCGGCCAGGTCTTTGCGCCCCTCTTTTTGAAGCTTTTCTTTTAGGCTGCGGGTGATGTATTCATTTTCACAATGAACCCCAACCGGGATGCCGTGCTCGGCCGAATATTCTAATCCTGCAAAAATAATATCGTCGTCAGAACGGGCAAAGTCACTGGCACTGTCACTCATAAACGCTTTTAGTCCTAAAACACCGCCCGCTTTTAGGTCGGGCAAATCGGCCAGATTATTTTCAACCAATCCACCCCATAAGCCAACATCAATGACCGCTTTCTCGCGAACAACCGCCTGTTTGCGTGCTAAATGTTCTGCATTGATGGTGGGTGGCGATGCATTCAGCGGCATTTCAATGACGGTAGTAATGCCACCGGCGGCGGCCGCCATCGTGCCGGTGTGGAACCCTTCGTAGGCGTCCGGCCGTGGTTCGCTGAAATGAACATGGGGATCAACCAAGCCAGGTAAAACAACGTTCCCCATTGCGTCTATTTCTTGCGTGGCTTCTAGGTCGGGATTGCCTTGTACTAGCTGTTGAATCTTGCCATCTTTGATAACGATCCCTCCGTCGAAAATCGTATTTTCAGTCACGATACGGCCGTTGCGAATATATAAATCAGCGGTCATGGTTTTCCTCAGTTTAATGTTTAAAGGGGGTTGATAAAATCATGTTTTGTGGGGGGAGCCAAGTATAGCCTAATGCCAAAAGAAGAGACAGAAAGTTTTAAAAAAGTATCTATGCAAAGCGTACATAATTCTTTCGGTTTTGGCTATTTTTTAGCGGATTTGTTGGGTGTTGAAACCACTAGTTTGGTGACCACGATACGGATAACATCCGCAGAATGGATGTTTTAAATTTATGATTCAATCTGTAGAACGAGCATTTAGATTGCTGTACGCAATCGGCCGGTACGAAGGCCATATCAAACTATCTCAGCTTGCTCGCGACGTTGATTTGCCGCGTACAACTGTTGTTCGTTTACTTGAAACACTTCATAAAGTGGGCGCAGTCAAGTCGGCAGGCAATGATTTAGGTCAAGACGAGTATCTTTTAGGGGAGCAACTTCTCTCCCTTTTAAGCACAACCTCATGGCAAGATCAGCTCAGCGCCATTGCCCAACCCATCCTACAAAAATTAGCTGAAAGAACAGGAGAAACGGTTTATTTTTGTCTGCCTGATGGCGATCAAACTTTATTCACTTCCCAAATCAACTGCCGCTACAAAATCCAAATGTCCGACTCAACCGGACATCGGCACCCGATGCATCTGACTTCGGCCGGAAAACTCTTTCTCGCCTATCGCTCAATCGAAGAACAAGAAAAATACCTAACCCAAAAATTAGAAAGTTACACCGACTTTTCTCAAGTTTCAGCCAAGG
>JBLIMP010000416.1:0-3592 GCA_047638855.1 Cellvibrionaceae bacterium
AGGCCAACCCCGAAAAATAATTATCTAGCAAACTAGCTCAGGGGAATTGGCTGTGTCAATCAAGTTGACGAGGTGAGGCGATTTTGTTGATGCAATTGCATGTTTTATTCTCGGAAATCGCCTAAAGTGAAAGTATTTCACCTAAGTCTGAATGCCAAGCTTGAATCAAAATTTGAATTTAACGCAAACCATCGGGCGCCAAATCCCCAATTGAACCTTCTAACTCATCTGGCTTATCAGGCCGTTCACTCTTCGCCGTTGAGGGTAATGGAGTATCGAAATCATAGTCAGGATCAGTTTGCTGCCTTTTCCATGTTTCACGCATTTCTTGCCAGGCCGCTACAAGCGTCCGTGGTTCTGGCATATCATGGGCTACGGCTTGGTGTAGTTTCTTGAGGTTGTAACAAGGAACTCCGGCAAACATGTGGTGCTCGATGTGCCAATTCATGCGCCAATAAAGAAACTCTGCTAGCCGGTTCAGCTTGATCGAGCGGGTGTTTTTACGAAAATCGGTAATGTCTTCACGCAAACCACAATGCTGGGTCATGCCGACAAAGTAAGCTCCCCAATTTGCGATAAAGGGCGAAACGGTCAAAATTAGAATCCAAACCCACTGCCCTGACACGATTGAGACAGCTATAATTGATCCATGCACAAGCAGTAAAATGCGTGACCACCAAATCGATTTGCGATGCTCTTCCGGCTGATCGTCATGCAAGGCGATCAGCCATTCATTGATTGGTGTGTCAGGGTCGCCCACGATGCCGAATGCGCCCAAAAATGTCACGACTACAGTTGAAATCAAGCCTCCTTTGCCAAACACCCGGCCGCGTTGTGTTAGCAGATTGATCGTAAACATCTGCAACATAAACGTCGAAGCGAGGGTTGGCTCTAACGGCAATAGGTTTTCCCGATCTCCCTCTGGGTGCAGCGTATAGCGATGGTGATACGTGTGGCTACTGGCATAATCAAACGGGTCCCACCAACTGAGTGCGCTAAAAACATACAGGAAGAATTTGTTCAGCCATTTTGTTTTGAATACGGTCCCGTGACCTAGTTCATGTGGGGCAATGCCGACAAAGAAGCTGGCGACTGTGCCGTGGGCGAAAAGAGCCAGAATGAACAAAAGCCAGCTCTGTTGTGACCAAAACAGATAGACCAATGTGCCTGTTATGGCGAATAGGGCAAGATGGCCGCCTGCCTGAAACCATCCTTGTAAATTACTGCGTTTTGAAAGTTCACGCAGTTGTGAAAATTCGATAGGGCACCGATACCATTTTACTTTGAGGCTTTTTCGAACGTCAGCGAGTGGTTGATAACTCATCTTTTCTCCTTTTGACTAGGTGTAGAGGGGATGATTTTCTATAACCCAGCGACATCAATCAGCGTCGTACCGGCCGCTTTTTGTTGCTGGTGATTGGCGTCAATCGCTTGTTGAACCTCCGGGGGCACCTTGACTTCGCTGGCGAACTCCGGCCGGTTGCGCAACGAAAGGAACCATGTGTTGAATCCAGGGTGGAGCCTTTCTAGCGGGTAGCTACACAGCATCAACCGATTCACATACACAAACCACGCGATGTCTAAAACGGTTAACTTTTCACCTAACAAATAAGGGTTGTCACCCATCTGTAGAGAGGTTAGTTTTTCAAAATGCGTTGAACAAAATCGAGCTGTAATTCCATATACTCGATCGCTTTTTTAATGTCAGTGCGCGATCCTGCGTGCCCCGTTTCAAACCAGTGTAATTCGATGTGCTTGCCTAATGCTTTGAGCTTCTCTTCATACATCACAATCGGCCGTGCAGGTGTTCGGGTATCGTTGCGCCCTTGCATAATGATGACTGGGGCAACCACATCTTCCGCATAGGTGATAGGAGAACTTTTTGCATACTGCTCTGGTACTTCATCCGGCGTGCCACCAAATAGTGAAATTTGGTAAGCTCGCAAGGTTTCGGCCGTGTCCTCATACTGAATCGACCAATCTGCAATGGCGACAAATGCCAGCCCGCCTGCCCATAAATCAGGGGTGACGCCCAACGCCATTAGCGTTAAATAGCCACCATATGAGCCTCCGGCTGGGAATATTTTAGCTGGATGCGAGATGCCGTTATCTATGAGCCATTCTCTGGCCGCTACCATGTCCTGCACTTCTAATTCGCCCAAATTCCCATAGATCGATTCCTGAAATTCCCGGCCGAACGTTGTGGACCCCTGATAGTTAATCGACAAAAAGGCGAAGCCATGCTCCATCCACGTTTGTGACACGGCCGAAAAGCTGTTGGTTTTGACCGACGTCGGCCCGCCATGTGTCTCTAGAATCGTTGGGAACGGACCTTCCCCTTCGGGAACGCCCAGCCACCCTTGAATCGTTTGCCCGTTGGCAGATTTGAAACTGACTGAACGCCACGGTCGGCCGGGTGGAATTTCACCCGCTGCCATGACAACGTTTTTGATTTCCCCCGAGTCACCGTCTAGCATCACAAGGGTATTCGGTCGGGTCGCATCTTGCCATAGGGTCAAAATATCATCCCCTTCTATCCCAAGTTTTTTCGCAAACTTCGCAGAAGAATAGGTTCCTGGGGCACTGTTGAGTGTCACCAACTGTTTTGAGCCAATGTCATAGGTAAATAGCTTCTCTTCTGCCTGGTTCATCGAGGAAAATAAAATTTTCTTTCCATCACTGCTCCAATCAGATGGAAATACCGCCCCACTTATTTCATTTTCACCTAAGAGCAGGTCTTCCCGCTCGCCACTATGAGGATTCCACAAAACCAATGTTTCAGCGCCGTTTCGATCTGTCGTGGCTAAAACCCAGCTGTCTCCATCGATTGGGGAGGTGGTTTTAATTCGGGTGCTCGTGCCTACACCGTCCCAGAGTTCTGCAATCAACTCCCCGGTCGTTGAGTGATAGGCGCGCAGGCTTGTCGCAGGGGTGCCACTGCGCTCATTGGTCATGCAGAAAACCGTTTGCCCATCGGCCGAAAACTCGACATTGCCGATGGTTGCCTTGCTTGTTACAAGCTCTTTACGATTCGACAGTGTGCCATCGGCCGCAATGTCAAGCGTGTATAAATGAAAAATATTGTTAAAAACGGCGACAAAACCGATCTTCCCTGCCGTTCCACTGACATTGATTCCAAAGGCGGAATAAAGTGGCAGGTCAGGGGTTATATCTTCTAGCTGAAAGCTGTCAGGCGCATCAAGTTGAATACGTCCAAAGTGACCGATTTCATTGCCTTTGCTGTCGTCTAAGGTATACGCATAACGGCCGTCGGCCGATAAAAAGAGAGTGTTTGAATGACCACCGGCCGTATGGGTGATCTGGCGCAGATCATTTGCTGGGTTTTGGGCAGATGGGTTCCACACATACCACTGTAATGTACCGCTTTCGCTGCTGGCCACTAACCCGATATTGGGATTTTGTTTTGCTGTGCTGTAGGCTGCGATTTGTGGCGCTTGAAACCATTCTTTCCAGTCAGCCGAGTGGCTGTCGTTTAAATCAGATTGTGTCATTTTCCCGTTTACCCCTTTATATTCCGCTGACTTTAATTTCAGCTATTGAATATACAGTGGTTAAGCAAGATGGAAAAGCA
>JBLIMP010000417.1:0-3562 GCA_047638855.1 Cellvibrionaceae bacterium
ACCGTGCAACGGTCTTACTGATCTGAACAAACCGATTGAATCTAACTTATTCTTATGTCGACTAAAACGGGGTCACGTCAAATTTTAATAACGGGTAAAATTGATCTCATTGATTTGAACTAAGATTGATGATGACACATCACAATCGATTAATTGGAAACAAAACTATGTCAGAAAATACTTTGCGCGAACTACAAAATATTGTAGATCAATGGATAAAAACGATTGGGATAACTTATTATGGAGAGCTGACCAACACAGCAATCCTTGCCGAAGAAGTTGGAGAGGTTGCCCGACTGATGGCCCGAATTTATGGGGAACAAAGTTTTAAACGGCCGGAAGATGAAGCCAACGCGCCCGAATTATTGGCCGGGGAAATGGCTGACGTTCTTTTTGTCCTCATCTGCTTAGCCAACCAAACTGGAATCGATTTAGATCAGGCGATGCAAGAAAATCTTGAAAAAAAGACGATTCGAGACACAGAAAGGCATAAAAATAATCCAAAATTAAAAGCCTCAAAGGCCAAAGGCTCCTAAATTAAAGCCCAGTGGTGAATTAAGATAGTCTGAGTTCACCACTTTTACAAACAAAGATTGCAAACTTAGTTAAGCAAGTTGAATCGTTTTCCATTTGCCCCCTCTAAATCGCCAAAAGTAGACAGCAGCTAACATCGCAAGATAGATCAAGGCGGTTGCCCACGCCCCCGCTATACCGAGGTCCCACCAAAAAAGAGCAACCCACGCCATAGGCAGAAACAATCCCCAAGCCAGCACAAGACGTGTAAACATAGTAAAGCGGGTATCACCACCACCCATTAATGCGCCTGACAATACAATACCGGCCGCATCAAAAATTTGATAGATCGCAATCACACGCAATATCGACACACCCGCTTCGATGACAGCTGGCTCATCTGAAAATATGCTGATTAAAAATGCGGGGGAAATAATATAGGTTGCCCCGATTAACCCCATTCCAATCATACCAATCGCGAGCGAGCGATAGGCCGCTTTTTCGGCCGTAGCCACATCACCCGCCCCAATAAACTGCGACACCAAACTCGATGCGGCCATACTAATCGCCAAACCAAAGGTAAATGAAATGCTCATGTATTGAACAGCGATTTGGTTGGCTGCCAAAACATTGGTTCCCAAGCGAGCGATCATCGCAAAAAAGAGAGTAAACGACGCAATTTCGATAAAATCGCCAAAACCGGCCGGAAGCCCCACTTCAAAAACTTTTTTGATATCAACCCACGGTACCAGCCGTGGATTTCCCGTGTTATAGAGTCCTCTGTTTTTTGGCGACCACAAAATCAGCCCACTCACGATGGCATTAAACAAATTAGCGATCACCGTAGCCCATGCCGCCCCTGCAACCCCCATCGCTGGAAAGCCTAAGTTTCCTGGAACAAGTAGCCAATCGAGAAAAATATTGAGAGCCACCATGCTCCACATCAATAACATTGGAGTACGAGAATCGCCCCGGCCGACCATAAACGCCCAACCCACAGCGCTAAACAAAATAAAGGGAACTTCAAGCGCACGAATCCGTAAATACGTGATGCCGAAGTCACGCACCGATGGAGCATCGGCCGGAGTTGCCCAACCCATTAATAGCGTAAACAACCAAGGTAAAATGACAACCGTCGTTGACAACAATCCAGCCGCACATAAACCGCGCCAGACAATATCACCAATCTTCAAATCATCATTAGCTCCATGTGCCCGGCCGAAAAAAGCAACCAAACTACCAATCGAGTTTCGAAATAGGACAAAAAACGTATAAGAAATGACCCCAGCCAACCCTAATGCGGCTATCGCTTCCGTGCCAATGTCAGAAACAAACCATGTATCCACCACACCCAAAAATGTTTGAGCCATATTTTGCAGAACTAAAGGGGTTGCAATCAGCAATACCTGCATATTGAGCGACCTGTTTTTCTTTTCAATTTTGACTGTGTTAGACATTGAACAAATTTCCTAGAACCAAAAAGGTGGTTGATTTAATTTGAGTAAGACCAACCGAGTATAGCCTCGCTTTTGGGTCAATCGCCCAGACTTTTACCGTTCTTGTCACAAACGAGTACAACTCCTCGTCTCTGTATTAAACAGTTAAATCACAACCACTGGAGGGTTAAATGTCAAGAATTGAAGGTGTTCGTACGGGCGGCAGCTTGTTAGCTAGGTTAACGAGATTGGGCAGCAAAATAAAGCTGGGGAAAGTTGTAACGCCCATTTATGCCCAATCTCTAAGTCGGCCGGTGCTCTGGGGTATTATCCAGATGGATTTGTCGCACGATATGGTGCGTGCGATTCCAGCCCATATTGTGCATTTGGCCGAAATGAGAGTAGCAACACGAGTCGGCTGCCCATTTTGAATTGACATTACCACTGCCGTGAGCAGAAATGCCAATCTAAAAGAAGCGCAAATCCATGCATTGGTCGAGTATGCGACATCATCGCATTTTGATACGGCCGAACGGGCCGCTTTGGCTTATGCAGACGCCATGACAGATATACCGGTTAACGTATCTGACGAACTATTTTCCGAACTTAAAACCCATTTCAGCGACAAGCAAATTATTGAACTCACAGCTATCATTGCTCGTGAAAATTACCGAGCACGCTTTAATCATGCGCTTAAAATCGGGTCTGATGGCTTTGCCGGTGAAGGGGCATATTGTCCGATACCGGTAAAATCTAGTAACTGACAGCTAATCGCCACAAAAATATGCAAGAAACCTTTGAAACCCTCCGAAACTACCTCTTCGCTATCGCCTACCGCATGCTCGGCAGTGTCATGGAGGCGGAAGACATGGTGCAAGAAGCTTGGCTACGCTGGGATCGGTCCGATCAATCGGCCGTACAAAGTCCCAAAGCATTTTTAGCCAAAACAATCACCCGCCTGTGCCTCGACCAGCTCAAATCGGCCCAAACCAAACGTGAGCACTACGTAGGTGAATGGCTTCCCGAGCCGATATTAACCACCTCATCCAGCAACTTGGCCGACTGGGCAGAGCCGGAGCAAGTGGTTGAATTGGCAGATTCTCTTTCAATTGCATTTTTACACATGCTAGAACGCTTAAATCCGGCCGAACGTGCCGTTTTTCTGCTGCGAGAGGTATTTGATTATGACTATCCCGCCATCGCAGAAATTGTTGATAAAAACGAAGCGGCTTGTCGGCAGCTTTTAAGGCGGGCAAAAACCAATGTTGCCGATAATCGGCCGAAGTTTGACACCACCTTGGCAGAGCATGAGCAGATTCTAGCTTCGTTTGCCAGCGCCTGTTTTAGCGGCTCGATGGATGACCTGCTCACGATTTTAGCCGATGGTGTGACAAGTTATTCAGACGGGGGCGGTATCCGCAAAGCGGCACTCAAACCGATTATCGGCGCCAAACAGGTGGCACGATTTATGTTGGGATTGGTGAAGCAAGTTCCAGCAGGTGCAGTCCCATCTTTTGACTGGCTCAACGGTCAACCCGCCATCATCATCTTAATCGATGGTGAGCCTTATGCGGCATTATCGTTCCACATCGAAAATGGAAAAATTATGCAGA
>JBLIMP010000418.1:0-3510 GCA_047638855.1 Cellvibrionaceae bacterium
AAAAGCTAGCAAAACAGTGCCAAAGCTGGATAGAACCCGCTATTCCATGGTTCTATCCTATGCAAATCAGAGAATCTCTCGCAGAGCTTCCTGAAAGTGAACGACTTTCCCCAGCCGTATCTCAATTATCATCAACCCAAGGCATCACCTCTTACAATAAACTCCATAACTATCTCGTCGCACACTGGTAAACAAGTAACCACATTTTGACAACTTAAATAGCCTATAAATAGCCTAATAGAAATCGCAATATTATGCTCGGCGGCCGAGCATAACTAAGCGAAGGATAAAAGGTTATCATGAAACTTAGACACCGCTCTATAATTTAGCCTGCATAGGTAAGAATTAGTCTATTCAAGCCAACTAAGGATTGAGAATAGAATATGCGCCACAATTTAAGGCTCAACCACAAGTTAATTCTTTTGATTTTTCTCCCAAATCACGCACTCGCATTTGGTGTTTTAAACCCCTTTAAAAAATCAAATAATTTCTGAATAAACAAAATGATTGTTTTAACCCGAATTCGCGAAAACTGGCTAACTCTACTGATGGCCTTTACCCTGGTTATGCTAGCAATGATTGGGATTTACAAAGCTGACCTCACCGATGGCATGAACGTGTTAATTACGATTGTCCCTATTGCGTTTATCGCGGGGTCGCTTCTTGCACTATCTGTTTTTACACGCCGAATAGCCCTCATGTTTTCACTTGTTTACGGCGCATTCTTCTGTTTTCTGGTTATTGGCAATATTCATCTCGCAGAGATGGACAGTTGGCGCGAACGCATTACCCATCTGGTTACACTTCAGTCTGATTGGTTAGGAAAGCTGTTTGGGGGTGGCACTAGCCGTGAACCACTCATTTTCATCATGCATACGTCGGCCCTCTTTTGGATATTGGGCCATTCAGCCGCTTGGTGGACCTTACGCTCTAATAAGATATGGCGTGTCGTCATACCCTCGGGTATCGCGCTATTAAGTGTCGTTTATTACTATTTCGGTCCCCGCCCTCTTTGGATTTGGCTGGCCATTTACATCGTGGCAAGCTTCTTGTATATCGCTTTTACTTGGCTAGAAGAGCAGCAAACAAAGTGGCGCAAAGAAAATGTCTTTTACGAAACAAATATCGGCTTCAGCTTTGCAACGGCTAGTTTTTCTCTAGCCGTCGTCACAATGATATTTGCTCTCCAAGCGCCAACCCTTGAAGCCAGCACCGGCGTCAATGACGCCTTGAATGGTACTAATCCAGCATGGCAAACTGTGCAGAATACATGGACAAGATTATTTTCCTCACTGCGTACCTATTCAGCCCCTACAAATGATAAATTCGCTGACAATCTATCTTTAGGCGGCCCCCGAACCGTAGGCGATTCGCTCGTTATGGACATCTTCGTTTCTGACGAATTGCCTTTTGCCTACTGGCACGCTATCAGCTACGAGACATATGAAAACGGATTGTGGCAATCCCCGTTAGGGTCCCAGACAGAGCGAATTCCCGATGACGGCTACTTTATAGTTCCAGAATTTCAAAGTCGCAAGATAATTACCCAAACGGTGCGCAATTACTTGCCGAGTGCGGGACAAATCTACGGTTTGCCAGACATTATCGGATCAGACAGGCAAATGTTTGTGACTTCCCGGCCGGAGCCAGGAGAAGAGGCCAAGGGTGCCGAACAGATCAGTATGGTGCAGTCAAAATATGTATTGCAACAGGGAGAAATTTACAATTCTGCGTCGCTGATTAGTGTTGCCACACAAACAGATTTACGGAACACAAGCACACGTTATCCAGCATGGACAGAAAGCTACACCGCTTTACCCGATACTGTAACGCAACGCACGCGTGACCTAGCTGATGAATTGGCAGCCCCACATGATAATTCGTATGACCAAGCGATCGCTATCCAAAATTTTCTGCGTGATCATATAGAATACAATGATCAAATCGACGCACCACCGGATGGGGCTGAACCAGTTGATTATGTTCTATTTGAGGTTTCTGAAGGATATTGCAACTATTATTCTTCGGCGATGGTAGTGATGTTACGCCATTTGGGAATTCCATCTCGGCCAGCATCTGGTTTTGCAGCTGGGGAATTTATTGAAGACGCGGGGTTGTATCGCGTTCGCTCTAAAGATGCGCACACGTGGGTAGAAGCATGGTTCCCGGAATACGGATGGATTCAATTTGAACCCACCTCATCAATCGCTGTTCCAGCACGAGCTGAAGGTGGTTCCGTTGGTTCCGCTGCGCTTACTCCCGCTCAAGAAGAGGAAAATGCTAGGGACGTGGCCGATGCACTTGGAAGACTAAATGAGGATTTAAATCCAGGTGATTTAGGAAATGGTGCCTTTCCGGATATTGAGCCACCTAGTATTAATCTTTCACAATTTACAACTTTACCGGTTATATTAGCCGTCTTACTTGTTATAGCTGTAGGTGGGGCTTCTGGCTATACCACCTATACCAATCGACAAGCCGAGGCTGATCTTGCTCAAAGCTATGCACGCTTAGGTAAATGGGGCGATCGATTGGGGGCTACCGTGACATCGGCCCAAACCCCGACGGAGCGGGCAAATGTCATGGTAACGGTTCTGCCATCTGGTAAAAAATCGATCAACAAATTGACCGATCAGTTTGTTCGCAGCCGCTATAGTCGTGAACAAGTAGCTGACCCTAACTTTAATGCCCAGGATGAATGGAATGAGTTGCGCCCCATGTTCAATAAATCATGGGTCAACTTGAAATTACAGGCGATTCGCCGCTGGCGAAGCCGGTTCTTTTAGCAGGTAGCAAATAACTACAGAATCAAAAACCCAATCGTTTAATTGGTTAGGGGGCCAATCTTACAAGGTGCCAGCTTTGATCGCTTTGTAGTTTGTAGACCATCCGGTCATGCAAGCGGCTTTTTCTACCTTGCCAAAACTCAATCATGTCGGGAGTAAGGCGATATCCACCCCAGAAATCCGGCCGTCGAAGTGATTGCTTATCTGGAAATCGCTGTGTGATCTCGCTTAGGCGTGCTTCAAGCGTATGTCGGCCTTCAACTTGTTGGCTTTGTGGACTAGCCCAGGCGCCTAAACGGCTTTCTCGCGGCCGACTATCATAATAATCGTCTGATTCTTTATTAGATGTTTTTTCTATTTTCCCCTCTATACGCACCTGGCGTTCTTGTTCACGCCACCAAAATGTAAGTGCGGCAAATTGATTTCCCACCAGATTATGCCCTTTCCGGCTTTCATAGTTGGTATAAAAAACAAACCCGCGACTGTCCCAATCTTTTAGCAACACAATCCGGCCGGATGGTCGGCCGTCCTCGTCCACAGTTGACAAGGTCATTCCGTTTGGTTCAATCATATTCAGTTCGGCCGCCGCTGAAAACCAATTGTCAAATTGTGTAAAAGGATCGGCCGCCATATCGCCAAAATCAATGCCGATTTCGCTATATTCTTTTCTAAACTGTTGCATTTGATGGGTCATAATTGTGCCTTTAATATCTTTAATAAATTG
>JBLIMP010000419.1:0-3488 GCA_047638855.1 Cellvibrionaceae bacterium
CGATCATGGTGCGCAGCATGTTCCGTGTCCGTTCTTTGAATAGGTCGCCCCCCACACCACCTCGACACCACGGCAGTTCGTCCCAAACAATCAGCCCCAGTTCGTCGCACAACGTGTGGACAAAGTCAGCCTGCGGATAATGGCCCAGGCGGATGAAGTTCATCCCGGCCGCTTTCATGTTTTCAAATTCAGCCCGTGTATCAGCTTCGCTAACCCCGCTGGCGCATCCGGCCCAATCTTCGTGACGATGGGTGCCTTTCAGCAGCAGCCGCTCACCGTTTAGATAAAACGGCCCTCCGGCCGGAAAGTCAAACGTGCGCCAGCCGAAATGGCTGTTTACCTCGTCTGAAACGGTGTCGTTATGCCACAGCGACAGCCGTATTTTGTAGAGATTGGGATTGTCTGGCGACCAGCGTTGCGGGTTTGAAAATGGGGGAATCGATAGCGTGGCTTCGGCCGAACCGACCATCTCTTCATGGGCTAACACCTCTGCTCCGGCAGGATCAATGATGTGGAGCTGGCAACGCATCCTTGCAACCGCCCCATCAATATGAACGGCCAGATTTAACCGGCCCACTTCCCCATCTAGTTGCGCATCGATGTGCAGATGGGCGATGCGCACGGTGGCCGTTGTATAGCTCGTGACCGGCCGTGTTAGACCCCCATAAAGAAAAAAGTCAGAACGGTCTGACGGTGGCAGGTGAATGTCTGGGCTGTTATCAACGGCGACGCGCAAAGTGCCGCTGCTATCTTGCGGTAGCTCGACAGTAAACGGTAAATAACCCCCTTCGTTTCGGCCGATCTCTTCCCCATCCCAATAGACAATTCCCTTTTGGCTGGCAGCCCCAAACCGGATAAAGGTACGCTTTTTGGCTTGGGTGGTCACCTCAGCTTCATACGTGCCTACACCACGCTGAAACCAGCCGTCACCCAGCTGCATCGTGTCAAAGGCGTTCCAACTGTGAGGTGTGGTCACAGGTTGCCAAGCTTCCTCTTCAAATTTAAACCGCCAGTCTTTAACTATTTTGGATGTATCTCTTTTTAACATGTTTGTTTCTCAATGACTTTAAAAATGTAGGTTTTTGCCATTCCTGGGCCAGGTAATTTGATGGTAAATTTGGCAGAATGCATGGTATTCCCACAAATTGCCTCGCCCCCTCAATGTAAAAAAATCTTTTTACAACGGCCCTTTATTTTGGTCATTCGACACCCATAAATCGGTAAATTTACCCGTCATCATCGTCAACGCTTCAAGCATAAAATAATCGCCGTAAATCATGTAAGCATCCATCCAAAGCCCTTTCGGAACGTGGCTGGCCCCATGCAGCAGCAACCCTTGAGCCTCAGGTCGGCCGTCCCAGCAATGTTCTATTAGGGCATCAAACAGTCGCTTGGCGTAGGCCTGATATTCAGCTGCATGTTCTGGGTTGATTTGAATCAGGCGCAACAGGCCGACCAAAGCGATTGACCCGGCCGAACTGTCACGATAATCGGGCGCACCCTCTGGCAACCACAAATCCCAAAGCGGCACATCATCAGCAGGCAATTCAGCCATAAACCGCCGGCCCAATGTGCGGGCTGTCTCTATAAAAGATAACCGCTCATCAGGACACCATTGAGCCGCCATAGCAAAACCGCAAATCCCCCAGGCTTGTCCACGCGCCCACAAAGAGCCATCGGCCGCACCTTGATGGGTTTCCCCCCGCAATGGCTCGCCACTTTCTTGGTCAAAAAAGAAGGTGTGGAACGTGCTGCCGTCCGGCCGAACATTGTGAGTCGCCATCGTTTTAGCATGAGCCAAAGCCACATCACCGTATCGGTGATCGCCCGTGCGCTGTTCGGCCCAAAATAGCAGCGGCAGATTCATCATCGTGTCCATGATCATCTGCCCGCCTCGCCCCTCCTCGCCAACCGGCCCCCAAGCTTGAATATAGCGGCCGTTCGGCCGATAGCGGCCCAGCAAAACATCGGCCGCACGCATCGCCAATTTGGCCGCTACTTCATCGCCCGTCAGTTGATACTGAGCGCGTGCACTCAGCGTAAACAAAAAGCCCATATCGTGGTTGACATGGATGTTCTCGTCAAGCCGTCGTTTAAAGCTGGGCAGAAGCGTGGCGGCAAACTCGCTTAACGCATCGTCACCTGTTTGAGCATAGGCAAGCCATACCATGCCGGGCCAAAAACCGGCCACCCAGTTGTTGTTTTCGTTCAAGTTATACTGGGCATCGTCCCCATAATTGGGGAATTTGTTGTGAAAGATTTGGGTATTGTGCTGAACACGTTGGACTCCGATTTGGAGCAGGCTTTCGGCCGAATTTATGATTGATTTTTGTGACATGGAAATTATTTTGTTTTGAATTTATTTTTCATCAAGATGAACAGGCGCCAACTAGAGGTAATTTATTCTCTTTTATAATGTTGTCAAGCAGACTCGAAACCTTAGGGTCACAAACGACCTGTCAACCCAAATGCTTGTTGAATACAGATAAATAGATTTCGTTTGTTGATCAGACATTGTTGTAGCTTCTCAACAACCTAGAACCTGGGGAAAAACACCCTTCCTTTTGAGAAGTTACACAGTGTTGATTTAAAGATTTCGACACATGCCGAAGGAATGTGGTTGAGATAAAGTGAGTTTGCAACCTGTTTTGATTTTTAGCAACGGTTGCCTATGTTAGCCAAATAGCTTACGATCTAAAATCGCAACTATTCAGTTGCTACCCTTAGGCTGGACCAATTTTCCACCAATCGCTTCATCAAATAAAAAACTTTGCTGAATGAAATTGGGTTAAGCCTACTAATGACCACTAGGGTGCCGAATAGTTATCTAAAATCTTAATTCAAGTCGTAAGGAGACATATCACATTTATGCTGACTAATAAGCATCACTTTACAATTTTTCCTGCCGTTCATATTCGATCTGGAAAAGTTGTCCGCTTTAAAGGTGGCGACAGTTCAAATTCAATCGTTTTCAGCTCTGATCCGGTAGCCTGCGCGCAAAACTGGATCGATCAAGGGGCTACCTGGCTTCAGCTTGTCAATCTTGACGCGGTGTTTGATGAAGGTACAGCAAATAATTGGGAACTGATTAAAAAAATCTGTCAGTTAAATGTGAATATTCAATTGGCGGGTGGGATCCGCACCATGGAGGATGTTGATTGGGCTTTGAACTCAGGTATTAATCGTGTCATCATTGGGAGTGCGGCCGTCGATAATCCCCAGTTTATGGCAGACGCAATTGCTAAGTATGGAGCCGACAAAGTTATTGTGGCTATCGATTCAGATGAATCGGGCAAGGTTCGCACACATGGCTGGCGTGGGGTGAGCGCAATCGAGTCGATTGGGTTTGGAGTCCAAATGCGACAATTGGGTGTGACGACGGCCGTGTACACCAACATCCACCGAGATGGTTCGATGACTGGGGTTGATTGGCAAAGTGCGGCCGACCTGTCAAAATTTACCGGTTTGCAAATTATTGCGGGTGGCGG
>JBLIMP010000420.1:0-3468 GCA_047638855.1 Cellvibrionaceae bacterium
TCACAAGTCACAAGTCCGCCGTTAATAGGCAGCAATCAAATAAGTAGCAACCATGAAAACATCTAATAGCTATCAGCCCGCACCGACCCGCTATGACAACATGCAATATAACCGTGTTGGCAAAAGTGGCCTTAAACTACCTGCCATTTCATTAGGATTGTGGCACAACTTTGGCGATCATGACTCACAAGAAACCGCGCAGGATATGATTTTCCGTGCCTTTGATTTGGGCATTACCCATTTTGATCTAGCCAATAACTATGGACCCCCACCAGGTTCTGCCGAAAGCAATTTCGGCCGGATTTTGAGCCAAGACTTAAAAGCTCACCGAGACGAGCTGATTATCTCGACCAAAGCTGGTTGGGACATGTGGCCCGGCCCATACGGAAACTTTGGCTCGCGCAAATATCTAATCGCTAGTTTGGATCAGAGCTTACAGCGCATGGGGCTAGACTATGTAGACATTTTTTATCACCATCGGCCGGACCCTGAAACACCATTAGAAGAGACGATGGCCGCACTTGACCATATTGTGCGCCAAGGCAAGGCGCTTTATGTCGGTATTTCACAATATAACCCAGAGCAAACGCGTCATGCGGCCCGTATCTTGCGTGATTTAGGCACCCCGTGTCTGATTCATCAGCCCAATTACAATATGTTCGATAGGTGGATTGAAAATGGGCTGACAACGGCCGTGCAAGACGAAGGAATCGGCTGTATCGTCTTTTCACCCTTGGCACAGGGGATGTTGACAAATAAATATATTAATGGGGTTCCAGCAGATTCAAGAGCGGCCGGAAAAAGCGTATTTTTGACACAAAATTCTTTGAGTGAAGAAAAACTAGCTAAAATTCGGCAGTTGAACGTGATGGCACAAACACGTAATCAATCATTGGCCCAAATGGCGATTGCTTGGGTGTTGAACAACCCGGCGGTTACCTCAAGTTTGATCGGAGCCAGCAAAGTGAGCCAGATTGAAGAGATCGTTAAAGCGTTAGACAATCGATCATTTAATGAGGCTGAACTCCATCAAATCGATCAGGTGTTGGCCGGGTAGTAGAGCTAGGCGATTTCCGAGAATAAAACATAAAATCGCCTCACCTCGTCAACTTGATTGACACAGCCAATTCCCCTGAGCTAGTTTGCTAGATAATTATTTTTCGGGGTTGGCCCTACTGTGGGTTGACTGAAAACAAGAGACGGGCGCAGATTCCCTAATTAGAGAAATGGAGAATCGTAAGTTCAGCACCGGTATTGGAAAAATTAAAACTAAAAGCGAGAAATAAGATGAAAGGACCGATTATCTGTTTGGGCGAAATTATGTTAAGACTTAGCCCCCCTCAGCCTGAACGGCTGTTTCAATCGCCATTTTTAGACACAACGTTTGGCGGCGGCGAGGCGAACACGGCCGCTTCACTGGCACAATTTGATTGTGATGTGTCTCTTGTAACTGCGTTGCCCGCTAATCCGATTGGCGATGCATGCATCCGGTTTTTGCGTGGTTTTGGGGTCGATAGTTCCCGAATTCAACGTAGCGGTGATCGAATTGGTATCTACTATCTTGAGAGCGGGGCCAATCAACGGCCGACCCAAGTTGTGTACGATCGGACGCATTCTGCGCTGGCAGTCGCTGATCCAGCCAGCTTTAATTGGGATGAGATTTTTGAGGGAGCAAGCTGGCTGCATGTCACCGGTATTACCCCAGCCATCAGCCAATCAGCGGCCGACTTGACGCTAGAGGCGGTTAAAGTAGCCTCTCAAAAAGGGATAATGATTTCAGTGGATACCAGCCATCGAGCCAAATTATGGCAATATGGGGTCGCTCCGCAGGAAATCATGCCCAAAATCGCCCACTACACCCACGTCTTGTTTGCGAACTTGCATGACTGTTCATTTTCCTACGGCATCGATTTAGACCCGGCCGATAAAGTGGGACAAGACGAAAGCACGCTTAACCAAATGATCGGCGCGAAAATGTTTGAGGCTTTTCCCAATCTGAAATATCAGGTGTTTACCCATAGAGAGGGGTTTAGCGCCAGTCACAACGCATGGGCCGCTAGTGTTTATGATGGCCAGCAAACATTCCGCAGTACGCGCTACGACATCACCAATATTGTTGACCGGGTCGGGGGCGGGGACGCATTTGCGGCCGGATTGATTTACGGTTTTTATCATGAGATGGGAATCCAGGCGGCGCTTGATTTTGGTGCGGCCGCAGCTTGCCTAAAGCACAGCGTGCCAGGTGACGTTAATCTAGCCACAGTCGCAGAAGTTGAGCAATTAATGGCCGGAGACAGTTCCGGCCGGGTGCAACGCTAATCATTTAAAGAGGAAAACATGGAATTATCATTTCGATGGTACGGCGAGAAAGATCAGATTTCTTTGCAGAGTATTGGACAAATCCCAGGTATGGCTGGGGTCGTGGGGGCGCTGTTCGACATTCCGGCCGGGGTGTTGTGGCCTCGCGAGCGGCTGGCCGATTTAGCAAAACAAATCGAAGCGGCCGGAATGCGCTTAAACGTCATCGAGAGCTTGCCCGTTCATGAAGACATTAAGCTGGGGCGACTCAATCGAGACGAACTGATCGAAGTTTATCGACAAAACATCGGCCGGTTGGGCGAAGTGGGCGTCGATGTGATCTGCTACAACTTTATGCCCCTCTTTGACTGGTATCGGACTGACCTGGCCCATGATTTACCCGATGGGTCAAACGTATTGCTTTACGATCACAGTCAGCTTGATAGTTCACTCGACCCGTGGGAGGCTGAGCTACCCGCCTATTTTCCGCTAGACGAAAGCCCCGACGACCTGAAAGAAGCGTATCGTACAACAACGGAAGCAGACCTTTGGAATAATCTTAAATATTTTCTAGATGGGGTGTGTGAGGCAGCCGAAGCGGCCGATATCAAAATGGCCCTGCACCCAGACGATCCCCCGTGGTCTATTTTTGGCCTGCCACGCATCATAAAAGATGAAGCTTCGCTGGCGAAGGTTTTGGAGATCAACACCAATCCGGCCAATGGACTAACATTTTGCACCGGCTCATTAGGTGCAAATCGGGCCAACGACCTACCTGCGATGATTCGTCGCTTTGGCGACCGGATTTATTTCGCCCACTGCCGCAATATTCGGCATACGGGCGAGAAACGCTTTCACGAAGTTGCCCATCCACCTGCTTATGGTGACGTTGATATGGTTGAAGTCTTAAAAGCATATGTCGATGTCGGCTTTACAGGGCCATTGCGCCCCGACCACGGCCGCATGATTTGGGGTGAAACGGGGATTCCTGGCTATGGTTTGTATGACCGTGCCCTGGGGGCCAATTACCTTTTGGGTGTTTGGGATGGGCTAACTCGCAAATAGTTGGCCCAATCCATTATGACACCCGCTTGGAAGAGCCTGAACGAATCAGCAAATTAATTGTGACGCTATTTTTAAACGGGCTACAAGGCGGGAAATCATGAGTTC
>JBLIMP010000421.1:0-3421 GCA_047638855.1 Cellvibrionaceae bacterium
GTGGGCAAGGTGAATGGTCAGTTCCCACAAGATCAATATCGCCAGCCAGCAAAGCCTGGCGCAAAACCACCTGATTCGCACGGTCACGAATAGGGGGTGATCCTTTAAACTGGGTTTGTCGATCAAGGATATCTTCGGCCGCCAGATATAAATAGTGCGGTGACGTTTCAACCGTGATGGGCAAACCGCGCGCACGGGCCGCACGGAGCATGGGCAAAGGCTCAACTGCGGACAAATGCACCAAGTGAACCGCACACCCGGTTTCTTCGCACAATTCAATCAACATCTGCACAGCGGCCGTTTCCATTGCTGGCGGCCGGGTAGACAAATAGTCACCAAAGGTTGTCCACGGGGTAGGCGGTAGCTCCAGGCCGATGTCCACCTCTCCATGAGCCAATAAAGGCTTATTGTGTTTTTTCAACACAAGCATGCTTTCGCGCAATGTATCACGATCTGCAAACGGAAATTCATCTATGCCAGAGTCAATCATAAATGCTTTTCCAGCCATCGCCCCCATGCTTAAAACTTCGTCAAGCTGTTTCGCATGATTCGGAATCGCCCCAGCATAATAGCCAACGTTAACCGCCAGTTTGCCTTCGGCCGCATCTAGCTTTAGTTGGAAATTTTCAACCGTTGTCGTCACAGGGCTACTATTTAACGGCATATCGACCAAGGTCGTTGTCCCACCGGCCGCTGCGGCCCGTGTAGCCGTGACAAACCCTTCCCAATCACTCCGCCCCGGTTCATTGATGTGAACATGCGCATCAATCATGCCAGCCATAATGACCCGATTGCCAACGTCAATGACCTCTTCATACCCCGCAAATTGATGGCGACGACCCACCGCTTTAATACGGCCGTCGGCGATATATAGCGACCCCGGCCGTTCCCCATCTGGAAAAATAACCCGTTCACCCTGTAAAACAAAAACAGCCATTCGTTTCCCCTTGTTCGGTTTCATTCATTCTTATTTTCAAAATACTGCATCTTGCCTCTAAAGTATCCCCCAGCGTTACTTTGCAGACAAAAGAATGGGTAGTTCATGTTTCGGTATCATTTATCGTGGCTTACACAATCAGGTCGAGGTATCGTTATTTAAAATGATGAGTAGCGAAAAGTTTTATGGATTTCACAAAATATGAAGCGGCTGGAAACACTTATATCATCGCGAACAAAGATGGTTTTAAACTAACCTCGCAACATGCAACCACATGCTGCGATGCTATTTATGGGATAGGTGGTGACGGGGTTATCACCTGGAAAACATCTAAAAAGAACCAAGAGACTGAAAGCGTGCATGTAGACATCTTCAACCCCGACGGCAGCTTGGCGGAAAAAAGCGGGAATGGATTAAGAATCCTCGCCACCTTTCTTTTTGATCACATTTTCTTAGATGTAGACTCCTTGAGCCTGCAAACTCTCGGCGGTGAAGTAACTGCAACGCGCACCCACAACAAAAACAGGCAAAAAGACCAGGTCTTACTTGAAATGGGGACTGTTGTCTCTCAATTTAGTCTGGAACCTTTGGCCAATTGTTCTATTTTCCCAAATGGAATCCAAGTTGAAACAGCCGTGGGACAACTTACAGGCTATCCTGTTTCAATTGGCAACCCTCATTTTGTCATTTTTGATGAGGCCCTATCGGCCGAAAAAGCGCGAAAGTACGGGCCGCATATCGAAAATCATTCGCTATTCCCCAATCGTACCAATGTCCAATTTGCAAAGGTTATCGACAGTGAAAATATATCGGCCGAAATTTGGGAACGCGGTGCGGGGTACACGCTGTCATCTGGCAGTAGCAGTTGCGCCATTGCCGCCGTAGCTTATCAACTTGGCTTTTGCAAGTCACAAATCACCGTCTCGATGCCTGGAGGCCGATTAAGCATTGAACTAGCCGAAAGTGGCGCAATTTGGTTAAAAGGTCCTGTAAACAAAACAGTGGAAGGTGTGTTTTATATTCAATGACAGAATTATAATTTGTGTTATCACCTATTTAAAATTAAAATCTTCTCGTTGCCTGATGAATGGGCAGCTGGCTTACTTATCAATAACAAGCATTACATCCTTATCTAGAAACAACCCTTATGATTACCTCTTCTTCAAACCCCCTATTAAATTGGTCAGAGAGACCCCCTTTCGACAAGATTGAAATTGAACAGATCGTCCCCGGTATCGATACGTTATTGGCGGAGTCAGAAACTGCATTGCAACAATTAGAAGCTTCAAATCCCTCAAGCTGGGATGAGCTAGCTCACCCTATTGAAGAAATAGAAGATCAGTTGGGGCGTGTCTGGGGCATCGTGGCGCATCTGAATGCGGTCAAAAACAGCCCAGAGTTGCGTAAAGTTTATGAGACAGCTCAACCAAAAATTGTTGTATTCAGCAACCGCATGAACCAAAGTCGGCCGATTTATGATGCATTTTGCCGTTTAGGCGACAGCGATGCTTGGGATACCTTTGATTCTGCCCAAAAACGCATTATCGAAAAAACGATTCAGTCGGCAACCCTGGCCGGTGTGGGACTAGATGGGGCAAAGAAAGAACGATTTAATGAGATTAGCGAACGCATGGCTAAAATTACAACGGCATTTTCAAATAATGTCCTTGACGCAACTAAAGCGTTCGTCATGCTTTTGACTGACAAAGAGGAGATGGCAGGGCTTTCAGCCAACTACTTAGAGATGACGGCTCAATCGGCAGTACGGCACGGGCACGAAGAAGCCACGGCTGAAAACGGCCCGTGGGCTATTACGCTTGATGGTCCCGTTTACGTGCCATTCATAAAAAACAGTCCCAAACGTGCGTTGCGCCAAAAGCTACACACCGCTTACGTCACTCGGGGAACACAGGGTGATTACCGAAACCAGGAAATAGCTGAAGAAATTTTGGCGTTAAGGCAAGAAAAAGCGGAGCTACTCGGCTTCAAAAATCACGCGGCCCTTAGCCTGGGGCAAAAAATGGCGGGATCGGCTGAAAATGTTGACAAATTGCTCTCAGATCTTAAAGAAGCAGCAACTCCGGCCGGAGAGCGCGATCTTCAAGATCTAATCGATTTAGCAAAAGTGCATCAAGCACCAGAAGCTGATGATATTCAGCAATGGGATGTGACTTATTGGGCAGAGCGTTTGCGAGAGTCTAAGTTTGATATTAACGAAGAAAGTTTACGAGCCTATTTCCCATTTAAAAAAGTGATGGATGGGATGTTTAACCTCGTGGAGCGCATCTTTGATATCCATGTGGTGGCGGCCGATGGCGAGGTAGCTGTATGGCACAAAGATGTCCAGTATTTCCGAGTGCAAGATAGCGCGGGCAACGACATCGCGGCCTTTTACTTTGACCCTTACGCCCGGCCGGAAGAAAAACGAGGTGGTGCTTGGGCAAACCCAGCTGTTCAACGCAGTTCGCATCTCACTTCAGCCGA
>JBLIMP010000422.1:0-3418 GCA_047638855.1 Cellvibrionaceae bacterium
GGGCTGTTATGGCTCCGGCCGCTAAGCGTCGCAACACATCTTGCACATCAACCAGTTTAAAACCACGCTCTGAAAGTACCTCATGTACTGTAGCAATCGATTGGATGCGTGAGATCGACATTTCTAGCACCTCTCGTGTGGACCAACGATTCGCCTCGCTCATCTGTAAACGCATGAGCATGGCAACTGTTTGCAGATTATTCTTGATGCGATGGTGCATCTCTTTAACGACGGCCGCATTGGTAATTAACTGGGCATTTTCAATCGCGAGTGCCGTTTGGTTTGCTAATGTGGCAATTAATGAGCGTTGCTGTTTGGTAAACGTCGTTTTTTTCTTCGTGTAGCAAGCGATTACCCCAATCACCCTTCCACGTACACTCAGAGGCTCGGCTAGCATCGAAACCAACCCATCAGCTGCGGCAAGTTCACGAGAAGCATAACGTTTGTCTGTTTGAACATTTGCAACGGCGATCGATTGACCGCTTTTAACTACTTCCCCCATGATGCCGTGATCTAATTTGAGCGGTGCTCGTTTTTGATAGTTGGCATTGTAACGGCGGGCTGAGCGCAACTCTAGAAACTGACGACTTTCGTCAATTAGATAGATTGTACAAACAGAGGCTCGCAACATGCGCGAAGCCATATCAGTAACAACATCAAGCATATCGTCGAGGTACTTAGGAGATGTGACAGCTTCGCTAACTTGAGCCAACCCCTGCAATTCATTCAGCTGCCGCTTTTGTTGATCAAAAAGCTGGGTGCGGTAGAGTACCCCGGCCGCTAAATCGCCAATCAGTGAAACGAGATCGATCTCATCTTGCGAAAAGTCGTGGGTTTCAAGCGTTTGCACGTTTAAAGCTCCAATCGTCTCTTCATCGCTTCCTTCTCCCACTCCTAACGTCAGCGGTACCGCTAAAAGTGATTTGAAGATCATTTCCCCAGCCCCGACAACTTTCATAAAATAGCGATTTTGTTGGGCGGCCGATGAATAAATCGGCCGTTGCTCTTGTACGGCTTGCCCCGTCATCCCTTGGCCAATTTGAAGCGTACCACGCCCCAATGCATCTTCGTTCAAACCGGTACTGGCTCGCAACCTAAGTGTTCTTTTATCGGGATCAAGCAGATAGATTGAGCAGGAATCAACCGCCAGCACTTCAGTTGTTTTTTGGCTAATAAGGTTTAGGGTTGTAGCTAGGTCACCGGCTTTGTTTAAGGCCCCAGCAATTTGTCGAAGTGGATTGATCATATTTGTCGGGCAGTTATTTTCCTGGCATTTTTAAAGTAGCATCAACCCCTTTATATTGAAACCATGCCATTAAGTATTGAAGCTGGCGGGTTGCCTCATGCCGGACCCATATTTTATGAAGATCTGGATTAAATTTCATCATGGTCGCAAATGCTTTAAAAGGCATTTTGGCCGCGGCGGCCTGCGCCACTTCAACCCGCATTCGGCCGTCTTCAACCATGTCGATAAAGTCGAGTAAAAACTTGTAACGAGCCTTTCTCGGAATCTTTTCTATCGCCAGAAAACGTTTAGGGTTTTCACGAAACTCATCTAGAAAACCATTGTCGTCGCCGAGCCCCTTTTCCTCTGTTGAAAAGGCATGGAATGAACCAGTTTCTCGGTTCATATACCAAGCGATCGTTTCATCCTTATTTTGGACGACTCGAAGAATATCTGTTGCGAGTATTTGAATCATAAATTGTATTTTCTTGAGTGAAAGGCTTGCTATTTTAGGAAAAATTTGGAACAATATCGCCAAGGTCTTAATTATGTTCGTTTTTCGATGTTAGAGCCAATCTACTTACACCTTTACCGTCTCGCCTGAGTCGGCCGTTTTTCTGCCTAAATCTGAAGGCGGAAAAACAAATTGCATCGAAATTTTTCCAGCTATCAAAAATATATAATAAAAGATTGATCATCAAAGTTTTTGCTATCGGTTTGCCATAAACTTCCCTTGCTATTGTTTCATAATCAATCTTGAATACCTAAAGCTATGACACTACGTATCACCAACGTTTTAACCCGAAAAAAAGAAGAATTTAAGCCGATTCATGAAGGCAAAGTCAACATGTATGTGTGTGGACCCACTGTTTATGACTGGTCTCATATTGGTCATGCAAAGACCTATGTGGCATTTGATGTTGTTGTTCGATATTTGCGTTACTTAGGCTACGACGTACTGTACGTGCAAAATATCACCGATGTGGGCCATCTTTTAGGTGATGCCGAAGATGGTGAAGATAGAATTCAAAAGAAGGCTAGAGCTGATTCTGTCACGCCAATGCAAATTGTTGAAACCTATACAAAAGGGTATTTCGACAATATGGATGCGTTGGGGCTTTTACGGCCGGACATATCGCCTCGGGCGAGTGGTCATGTTCCAGAGCAAATCGAGATGGTGCAAAAGCTAATTGATCTTGAAAATGCGTACGAATCAAATGGGTCTGTCTATTTCGATGTCACATCTGATCCAAATTATGGGCAGTTGAGCGGTCGCAAACTTGAAGATCAAGAAGAAGGGGTGCGTTTTGAGGTCCATAGCGACAAACGGCATCCGGCCGATTTTGCTTTGTGGAAGAAAGCAGAACCAGAGCACTTGCTTAAATGGAATAGCCCATGGGGGGTTGGTTTCCCCGGATGGCATATTGAATGTTCAGCAATGGCAAAGAAATATCTTGGTGCTAACTTTGATATCCATGGTGGCGGTCGAGACAATATTTTCCCGCACAACGAATGTGAGATCGCCCAAAGTGAATGCGCAAATGGAGAAACATTCGCCAATTATTGGATGCTGACCGGTACGCTAACGCTTGAAGGGGTTAAAATGTCGAAGTCGTTAGGCAACACGATGACGATTAACGATGCACTCTACAAGCGCAAATGGCAGCCAGAGGCGGTTCGGATGTTTGTCCTTACCAGTCACTATACCAGCCCAATTGACTTCTCAGAAGATGCGATTGAAGCGACAACAAAAGGGTGGCAACGGATTATAAGTGCAGTCAATTTGGTCCGTACTCAGTTGGCACAGGCCCCCGCCGGAGATGCTTCGGCCGAGGTACAAGCCTTGGTTGAGAAAGCCAAAGCTGACTTTGAAGAAAAGATGAATGATGACTTCAATTCGCCAGCTGGATTGGCTATTTTGCAAGATTTCACCCGTGCGGTTAATACGTTGCTCAATGGAACAGAATCGCTTTCGGCCGGATCGCTGACCGCCATTGAAACGATCTATAACACTTTAGGCGGTGATATCCTCGGCATTATCCCATCTGGGTCTATGACATCAGCCGGTGGTGCTGACAAGATGGATGGGGTGATGCAGTTGGTGATTGAATTGCGTGCTCTGGCTCGTCAGAACAAAGACTGGGGCACTGCTGATAAAATTCGGGATGGCTTAAATGCCCTTGAGATTGCGCT
>JBLIMP010000423.1:0-3314 GCA_047638855.1 Cellvibrionaceae bacterium
AAATTAAAGGACGCGGCCTACAAGCTCCCCCCAAACAGCGACTTCATCTGGATCGGTTCAAACAAACACAAAGGGTTGGTGGTTCTTGCGTTTAACGGGTTTAAGGTCAAACTGGCTGACTGTTATGATCCAAAACTGCGCTTTATTGCTCCGGTAGAAATATATAAACCGGGATCAACTTCGGCCGACTTTCACTTGCTGGCTGCTTGGGCCATGCACGCCAACGATGGCATTCGCAAAAAAGCGATGGCGGGTCCACTACGTGACTCGCTCGATATTCACGCCGATTTTCTAACGGCAAAACCCAGCATCGCGGCCGGAGACTTCAACAACAACGTTTTTTGGGACAAACCAGGCTGGGCAATGAACTTCGAGGATACAGTCGCCCGTTTTGACGAATTAGGCATGATTAGTGCTTATCATGCTCAAATGGATGAAGCTCAAGGTGACGAGTCGATTCCAACCCACTATTGGCGAGATCGCAAAAAAGATGGTCCAACTTATCACATCGATTTTATTTTTGTCCCAAAAGAATGGGAATCAGCCATTACTCACTTTGAAGTCGGAACGTTTGAAGACTGGTGTGGGTCGAAGCTAAGCGACCATGTTCCCTTGTCGGTTGATTTACAGATATAAGCTATCAATTAGGTGATTGATATACATATCAACCTTTGTCGAACCAAACGCAGACGGTCGATGAAAGCGATTATTTTTGAACGATATGGATCGCCTGATGTTCTTGAGCTGAAAGAGGTTGAGAAACCGATGCCTAAAGATGATGAGGTTTTAATCAAAACAATTAAAACCGGGTCACTGACGTTATTCATTGGAACCATCACCGAATACTTTTTTATTGGCGGCCGGTGGCGAAATCGGCAATGGGCCGTATAAGTAACCCCACAAAAAGAACGCCCCGATCCCGACCAACCCGATCGCTGCGATATACAGAAAGCTATATCCCTGCCATCCGATCAAATAGCCACCGAATACAGCCATCGTAGCAAATGCCCCGCCAATAACCAGCTCTTGCAACCCCGACACAAACGGCTGTTGTTCATGTGGGGTACGGTCTAGTAAATACACAGTGAAAATACCAAACCGTAGCGGCCCAAATGCCGTCGTAATGATATGGCCCGCACCCACCAACCACCAGATGGGGAACAGCATAGGTACAAGCGTTAGGGTTAAAGTCGCACTGATCAACATCAGGGCTTTCTTTGAACCAAATCGTTTTAAAATATAGGGAATTAAAAGTGCACCCGGAATGGCGATCAAATGCCCCATCGCTGATATATTGCCGATGAGGGCTGTAGAAACGCCGAGTCCATCGTCTAGATAAATATTGTAAAAGAGGCTGTTTGCCCCTACCCCCATTGTGATGAGATAACGACAGAAACTAATGATGATAAGCCAAATCCAAAAAGCCCGACCGAGTGGAATCACTGACTGATCTTCAGTCTCAACTTCGTTTACCTTTGGCTGCTCTTTTACTGCGTCAGCCGGATCTACTTGAGTGCGCAAGGATATATTTGAATCGGTTGAGCTAATAAACCATGTCGCAACTAATAGTAAAAGTGCTCCTAAAATCAACGTGTAACGGATCGGCCCAGAGTCAGATTCTGCGAGGTTAAACACAGACGCAAAAAAGAGAGGAATCAACCCGGCCGCAATGCTGCCCAAGAAGCCAAACAGTGCCAATGCCCCACTCTGTAAACCAAACACACTGTTGTGCAGGTTGCCCGTTGTGTTTTTCATGATGAACGGCGGGTTATTCACAAAAAACAATGCCAATCCGATATGCAGCACCGCATTTCCCAAGGACGGAGCAAACCCTGGCCCTAAGCCTGAAGCTTCCAAGTACGGCAAAAATTCACCCATCGGGATCAGCATAAATCCGACAAACATCAGAAACATGCCAAAAGTGAGTGCTTTCCGCAGTCCAATGCGTTGCCCCACCATCCCGGCCGGAATCGTGCAAATTGTAAAAACAATCAGCCCGACTGAATTAATCGATCCAATCGCTTCCGGGCCAAAGTTTAGCCGAAGCAGATATAGATTAAATAGAACAGGTAGAATGCCACCCTCAACCACAAAGCCTAAAATCACTTGGGAAAGCAATAATCGCTGAATGTTCCGATTCAGCCGTTGAAGAATTTGCCATTCCCCAACGATATAGTTTTTCGCACCGGTCACTAAACGCATGAGACAAAAAAACCGAGCAGCCCACAACCTAGCCTGTGAATAACCCGATTTTCTCCTTTAAAGTTTTATGGTGCGATTCTATCTCATCTTATCCTTTTTCAAACCACTCAACTTCAGGCTTAGTACGCAACCTTTGCACATCATTGACATGGTGCATGTTGTGATAAATGGTAAAAAGCATAGTTTGGCATACCGTCATGCTGTCCATTAAATGGGCAAGATAAAAGCGCCTTCTCATTTTCAAACAACTGTATAAATTTTTGCAATCATAGCTTTAGCAAGTTACCGTTTATAGTAATTAAACTAGGAGATTGGGTCTGTTTTGCAGCCCCCTCCAAACTCATCCCTACTTTTATCATTATTCGCTACCCCAAGGATTCACACATGACCCGATCAGACGGCCGACAACCAAACGAACTTCGCCCAGTAAGCTTCGAAACCGGATTCACCCAACATGCAGAAGGATCTGTCCTAGTCAAATTTGGGAACACGCATGTTTTATGCAACGTCACTATCGAGAAAAGCTTGCCCAATTGGCTAAAATACAAACCGGCTGAAGAGCAACATGGCTGGGTCACGGCCGAATACGCTATGCTTCCTCGCTCAACACACACGCGCACCAACCGTGAGCAACGTTGGCCCAAAGGGCGCACCCAAGAAATTAGCCGGCTCATCGGCCGTAGTTTGCGCATGTCGCTTGATCTCAAAGCGTTAGGTCCTCGTTCGCTCATTGTTGACTGCGACGTTTTACAGGCAGATGGAGGCACACGCACCGCATCGATTACCGGCGGATGGGTGGCTGTTATGCTGGCCCTCAAACCATTTATCGCATCGGGTGAAATTCCAAAGTCAGTCTTGGCTCACCAAGTCGCTGCGATTAGTGTGGGTATCGTCAACGGGCGCCCCCTGCTCGACCTGCCCTATATTGAGGATGCGGCCGCAGACGTTGACCTTAACGTCGTCATGACCGGCAGTGGCAACTTCGTCGAGGTACAGGGAACGGCCGAATCTGCTCCCTATTCACGTACAAAACTCGACCAGCTCTTAGATTTAGCAGCGGCCGGTATCCAAGACTTACACATTTTGCAAAACGAGGCTTTGAGTTAAAAAAT
>JBLIMP010000424.1:0-3297 GCA_047638855.1 Cellvibrionaceae bacterium
TACGGGCACGAGCAGCAGGGGGGCACGCACTAGGTGTGGGCGGTCTTTCGGCCGCCAGTACAACATACCAACGGCCAAAAATAGAATGTTGGCCCCTTTTTCTTGAATGGTCGATTGGGCTAAATCTTGGCTATAAAGCAGGCGCTTTTGCAGGTGTTCAGGCTCATAGGGTGTGTGTAGCTCATTTTCGGCCGCTTGGGCAGGCTCTGAGCTGGCCACAGGGGCAAAATAAAGTGGCTGTTCCCGGCCGATAAGCGTATCAAGTACCACAGCAGACCGGCCGTCTATAATTTGAAGCCCTCTGGCTTTCATTGTGCGGAAATTGAGCAGCGGATTACGTAGTCCTAAATCAAGGAGTTCATTTCTCGCTCGTTCAAGGGCCTCGTTAAGCAGATTAGAATTTGAGGGAATAGACATTAAGCATCTGTAGATAAATTAGCCTGAGATAACTAGGAAGTTTGGTTTTTATCAAAGTGACGTGCCCCCACTAAAGTGGAGACGGATTTAAATCGAATTGCTCTTTTAAAATAGCCGCTTGTTCACCCTTTGGCTAGGCCAAGATCGGTTTCAATAGCTGTCGCGGTTTTTTCGCTCGATTCCCACAGTTGAAGGGGTTCGAGCTTAAATTCTTTTGTATAGCGTGTTCGTGTTTCTGACATGAATATTTTCTCCAGTTCAATTGTATGTTGAATCTGACTTATTCTCATGTACACTAAAACGGGGTCACGTCAATAGTAACCACTCATGCTAAAATTACCCTACTATTTCCTACTGTCTGAAATTTTCCAAACACGTAGACAAAACATATGCAATTTTTCTCATCTTTCCCACGACCTAAATTTCTTAGTACTTGGGTCTGGCCCTTATTAGACCGCATCCCTGTTGAGCAAAATGAAACTGCAGAAGGCACTACGACTATGCTTTATAGAGTCTTGTGGCTCTTGTTTTTTGGAAATGCGATCCTAATGGGGGTGAACGCTACTCAATATTTATTCAATTTAGAAATTTCCAATAAACCACCTGGAATGCGTCTACTTGGTTTTGTTTTTAACGCATCTATAGGGTTAAGCTTATTATTAGCCCAATACTGGGTTGTCAAAGGGCTTACCCGGCGAGCAATTGCACTTATTATTCTTCACACTTACCTTGTTATTTTTGCAGCGTCTGTGCTATTTGGTGCAGGTATATATAACCCAATACTGCACCTTATCTACGTTCTCATGATCATGGCGTCTGTTTTTAGTACCAATAATAGCTCTCTCTGGGTGGCCACAGGCGGAACAATTCTTGTATATGTATTGTTCTACACTAGCCGGTGGACATGGGGTGCGGCTCAACTTGGAATTCCTGCGCTTGAAGACCTTGGAATTATCGTTATCGGCTATTGGGGGGCATACTTTCTTTTACGAATTACGATCAAACAGATATATGCGGCGTCTAATCAATTACGTGATCAGACTAAAAGCCTAGAACAGAACGAGGGGGAGTTAATTGCTTATCAGACTAAGCTTGAGGAGATGGTTGCACAACGAACTTCTCAGTTACTCATGGAACGTAATAAAGCTGAGCGGGCCAATCAAGCTAAAAGTGTGTTTTTGACAAATATGAGCCATGAACTTCGTACCCCGCTAAACGCAATCATCGGATATAGCGAGCTAATCGACGAGTCGCTTACAGACACAGAAGGCGCTGCTTATGAAGAGCTGGGCCAGGATGTCGGCCGAATTTCGACATCGGGGCGGCATTTGTTAGACCTAATCAACAATCTTTTAGACTTGTCACGCATTGAGGCCGAACGGGTAGAATTGCATTTGACTGAAATAGATGTAGAAACTTTGATTGACCGAGTCACGGGAACGATGCGGCCGCTCATTCAAAAACAGAACAACTATTTCGAAATCATTTTAGAGTTGGATCATACAAAACTCGTGACCGATGGCCCTAGGTTGCGTCAAATATTGCTTAATCTATTAAGCAACGCCGCTAAATTTACGTCAGATGGAATCGTTACTTTTAAGGTAACTCAAGATAACGCAAATCGGTTGATCTTATTTGAGGTATCCGATACTGGAATCGGAATCGACCAAGCCTTTATCCCAAAGTTGTTTGACCCATTCGAACAAGAAGATAATTCCACCACACGAAAACATGCAGGCACCGGGTTGGGGTTGGCTATTACAGAACAGTTTTGCAAACTTCTTGGAGCGTCTATTGAAGTGGAGAGTAGAAAAGCTGTTGGCTCTTGTTTTGTAGTCAAACTCCCTCTTTAAACAAGAAGTAACTTGTTTGCCGCTTTTTTCAGACGAGCAATCGTAACTTCTCAAAAAGGGAGGACGGTATCCTGAGTTTGTCGAAGGGTGTTTTTCTCCAGATTATTGCAAAGATACGAGCAATCCTCATTAATTTTAACGGGCTGATCTACGTCAATTTATAGGTCTATGATCCAATCAAAGCCATGATAGAACGGACGTAGGTTTTGGCAACCGGGAGCATTGAATCAACCAGAACATATTCGTTGGTTTCGCAGGTATTTCCACCCAGTGGGCCACAAATCAGGGTGGGAACCCCGCCATATACAGCGATGTGATTGGTATCGGCTACGCTACGGGCGATGTCTAGCTGAATCTGATTCGCATTGACGTTGGTTTCTTCTGCTAAAATTCGGCGTACTGTTGTTACAAACTCTGAATCGGATGGGAGTGCATAGGCGGTGGGGGCAGGCGTCGGCCGTTCATCTACAAATAACTCATAGTTGCCTGCAATCCCAACTCGCTCAACCGCTGATCGAATCTGATTTTCGGCCCATGCTTGGGTTTGTCCTGGTAACAAAAAGCGATCGATAAACAGCTCCGCTCGCTCTGGCATCAATACCATTGTGCTGCCCCCTTTTAACCCAATTACGCATTGAGTTCCGGCCAAATCAAATTCATCATTATAGCCAAACTCTGATTCCGGCATGCTGGCAAGTTCGGCCGCAACTTTGGCCGCCTCAACTACCGCATTAATCCCACCCCCATAAGCGGAATGGACTGTTTTGCCATGAAACAGCAGCCGGTACACATGCCGGCCGCGCGCGCCAACGGTCAATGTATGAGGTGAAGATGGTTCTGGAATAAGGCAATACTCACAATCCTTAATGAGCCCGCTTGCAACCAATGCATGTGCCCCGCGTGACCAATTTTCCTCATCGGATGTCGCTGCAATGACTAATTTGCCTTTTAATGATGTCGCTGAGATTGTTGATTGAACCAATGCTTCAACGGCCGCTAATAGACAAGCTGCGCCCCCTTTCATGTC
>JBLIMP010000425.1:0-3275 GCA_047638855.1 Cellvibrionaceae bacterium
AATAATGGCATCGGCCCCAATTGTGATTGACTATACAGACGCTCTGATCCGCTATGAAAACCTTGAGTCTGGATATGCTGTCGTGATCCCGGCCGTATGGCAGACGACAGATCCCCAGATTACACCCCTTGGTGAGCTGGTCTTGATGGGGCCTGCGCCTGTTTCTCCGGGAAATCCTAGTAATAGTATGATTATTTCTGCGGATGCTACATTGTTAGATGAAACTGCTGCCGCTGCATATCTTAAGTGTGGCTCACCAGACTGCGTTGGTGATCTCACATTTGATATAACTTCAGTCAATGGATTAGAGGCTAGAAGTTTGGTTATTGGTAGCGACAATACACCTGACCTTGAATGGTTCTTTGTTCATTATGAAGATCGTCTAGTCTATTTTACGCTTCATGATCCATTGACCTTAGAAACTATCGATGGGTTGGTACAATCTTTCACTTTAATTGATAAAGTTGTTAGTGACAGTGCGATTGTTACTGAGGTAGCAGAAAGTGGGGAAGTTCTTGATTTACCTACACTTGTCAACACGCCAACCCCGGATCAGGACCCGAGCCCCACAAAAGAACCTAATACTGCAACTCCCGAGGTTGTGACACCGACCAACCCCCCTACAGAGACCTTCACGCCGACTGACGTGCCCACCAATACAGCGACACCGATACCGACTTTAACGGCTACCCCGACTTCCACGCCATCACAAACCCCGACTCCCACGCTGACTCCTACAGTGGCACCTTCAGCAACATCTACCGTTCAACCAACCAGCACGGTGGAGAGATCAATTTCGGCCGGCCCTTTGCAAACCTTGCTCGATGTGCTGACAATTCTATCTTTACAAGAAGAAAACCAAGAAACGCTAGGTTATTTTACACAGGAAGCATTGACACAAATAAGTTCTCCATCTGAAATTCTATTGTTTATGCAACTGGACCGTAAACCGTTTTCATTTCAAGTTGAACGCCTGCAAGCGAATGCGCTACCAGTTATTCGAGCACGTATCAAAACTCGTTTTGATGGGGCTGTGGTAGTCAAAGATTTTAGCTTTTTATCGGAAGACGGCCGTTGGCGGATACATGCAGTCTCTGCTGTAGAAGATGAAGTAATTGTAGAAACCCCAGAAGAAGCGGAGACCCCAGAAGCAGTAGAAACTCCAGAAGGTACCGACGGCTAGCATAACTGAGTATCGCTCATTTTCGGGCTAGGTAAGAACAATCGGTGACTTTATTGAGCTATTTGTCTTTATTGATCTTTTTTGGGAGATTCAGATTTGCCGCACGATAACTTGCAAGATTATTTCCACAGAATGTGGGGAACATAGCGCTTACTTCGCCTTCTTACAAATGCATAAAGGTCTGTCGGTATGGAAAATCTGAACTGAGTCGAGCGCACTCGTCCAAGGAAAACCGGTCGATTTGCGCCTGTTGAGCTGGAGTCAAAATTTGGCCCGACTGCCCGGCTTGTCCCGAACGAACCATGTCAATCTGCCCTTGTGTTTGATAATCGGCTGGTGCTGGGGGCGAAAACAGATGATTGTTGGCCTTCATGTAGCTGTGGCTACTTTTTTCGGCCACTATTGCGTGTTGCTCTGTGGTTAGCTTAACGTTTAAAAACGTAGCAATTTGGTCGATGGCTTTGTTCGTGTCGCTCTTCATTTCGTGAAAATACAAAATAAGCACATTCGGCCGCTGGCGCAGTTGCCACCATCCGGCCGTGTGGTCGGCCCAACTCGCATACACAAATCGGTTGCTGACAAAACCATCCACATACGCCCAGAGTGGAACGCTTGCACCTACCATCTTTTCAAAAAAGCCGTTTTGAAAATGAAACCCCGAGACAACCACCTCTTTGGGATCACGCATCACAACAATATATTTCGCCTTATCATTGACCGGAATATACGCTGCCTCAAGGTGTGACTTAATCACTCGATAGCCGGTTGGTGACGGTTCTAGCTCCGCATCGAGCGACACTACCGGGGTTTTCATCAGGCTGTCGGGCCAAGGAATCACATCGTGGATAAAGTTGTAGGTTGATTCCCCCAGCCAAGCGATCTGCTGAGCGATTTGCATCGTCCAGTTGGTGCCGCTTTTGGGGTAGGTGGTCACGATGATGTCATGTGCTGTTGGCTGATAATGGGCAAACGCTTTGCGCTTGAATTCGGCCGAGTTTGGCTCTTGCCCTTCAAACGCCAGCAGGTCAACGTACTGTTCGTTTGCCACCATTTCACGGATCGCGCTGAAATATGCCAAACGTTCGGCCGGAATCAGATTGCTCATCTGTTTAGCACCACGCAGCCTTTACCGGTAAATGCTTGATGCCGGTAATAAAATTCGAGCGCAAATAATCGATCTCGCCATTTTGCTTCATGTTTTTAAGGCGAGGGATCAACTCTTCAAATAGCACCTTGATCTCCCATCGAGCCAAATGTTCGCCCAAGCATTTGTGGGGTGTTTTTAGACCAAATGCCAGATGGTCATTGGGGGTGCGGGTGATATCAAACTTGAATGGATTATCGAACTGGCGTTCATCAAAATCGCCCGAAATATACCAAAGCACCGCACGATCACCGGCTTTAAGCGTTTTGCCACCTAACTCATAATCTTGGGTCAGGGTTCGGCGGAAGTGCATGGTAACTGTGCCCCAACGGAGCATTTCTTCGACCGCACTGTCGATCAACTCCGGCCGGTTGCGCAATCGTTCAAGCTGATCAGGATTGTCGAGCAAGGCCTTCATCCCAGCCGCCATCGTATAGCGGGTTGTGTCGTTTCCGGCCGCAACCAACAGAGTAAAAAAGTTCTTAAAATCAAGTTCCGATAGCACTTCCCCATCCCGATTCGGTTTGAGTAAATCAGAAGTCACGTCGTGCATGGGGCAAGCGGATCGTTCAGCCGCCATTTTCCCAGCATATTCAAACAACTTCAAGCTGACTGGACTGCGAAACGGCAGTAGGCGAAATTCTTCGGTATCAACCTGATCAACCACAAATTCGGTAAATTCCGGGTCGCTATTGCCAATTAAGGCATCACCGGCCGCCACCATCCACGGGCCGTCTTCATCAGGTATGCCCAACAGCTTGCCCAACATGCGCATGGGCAACTGGCGAGCAATATCAAGCGTAAAATCAAATTCGTTTTTCGCCATCGCTTCTTCAATGACAGTTACAGCCATTTTACGCAGATCAGGTTCGTAGTTTTTCATCTCTTTACGATGAAACGGATTGCTGACCATACGCCGGTAGTTGGTGTGCAACGGCGGGTCAAGCT
>JBLIMP010000426.1:0-3271 GCA_047638855.1 Cellvibrionaceae bacterium
GCGGGCGAGCGGCTGATAGATACAATGGCGAGTGCCGAGATTACCCGTAGATTAATTGTGCTTCAACGGCGCAAATTGGTTGAGAGCCAGCTATTAGATCAAAAAACGCGTCGGGTTTTGCATGACGAAGTTCTACCGATTTTGCACACAACCATGCTCTCGCTGCATTCATCTTCACACGCGCCAAACAGCAACGCCGGAGCGATTGAAGAGCTGACCACGGCTCACCAGATGATTGCTGATCTTTTGGCCCAGATGCCAGGTACATCAATTGATCCGGTTCATCGTTTGGGGCTAACAATCGCATTGCGCAAACTGCCGCTTAACGAGCTGATCAATCAGTTCCAGAATGTAAGCTGGGATATTCCGGCCGATGTCGAAGCGAAACTCAATGCTTTACCCAATCAAACGGCTGAAATTGTCTATTATGCGGCTCGTGAAGCGTTGCGGAATGCGGCCAAGCACGGGCATGGGTATGACAACAAACGGCCGTTAAACATTCAGATTTCCGGCCGTCTTGACGCTGACGGGCAGGGGTTACAGCTTGTGATTCAAGATGATGGAGTAGGACTGGTTCAGACGGTCCCTGAGCCTAATCGAAATGGGGCAGGACAAGGGCTAACATTGCACAGCACCATGCTGGCTGTGATGGGTGGGCAACTACGGGTCGACAATAACCCGGCCGGTGGGGTGCAGGTCGTGATTCAAATCTAACTAAGCGACGATAATTATTCTGCTTCTCTTTGCAATATGAAAAAATAAGGATTTTCAACCCCTTTAAAATCCATTAACCCCATGACCGTGTGCTCATCAATTTTTCTAAAATGATCATGAATCGGTAAACGGTCATAAATCATGGTTGCACTTGTTTTGCCCCTAAAATCAAGCATCCGCATTCTGGCTTTGCTCTTGTGGGTGGCAACCAAGCGGGTAACCAATCCGTTAATCGGCTTCATCGCTAAGTTTTTAAAGATGGGAACATTCATCCCCAAAGTCATCATCAGCATCATCGGAGTGGTTTTATACGTTTGCCCGTTTCGTTTTGACAACACTAGCGGATGAACATTGTCTGCATCGACAAATTCTTTGCCATACCAGTTTGAGGCTTCGAGCAACCTATCAAGCGGGTGTCCCGTTGGAATTTCTGCACCGGTCCAGCGGCCGAGCATAAAATCAAGGTCGATAGGGTCTAGCTGGTCAAAAGCGTGCAACGCTTTAACGGTGGTTGTGCCGTTTGTTAAGTCGTCAATCAAGTTACCCATGAATATCACCCATGTCCCACGCCGCTTGTAAGCGTGGCAAGGCGATATTCCAGTCAAGCACCCCGGCCGTTTCCACGTACCCTGCGTACTCACGCAACAGCTTTTGTGTGAGTGGGTCATTCCGGCCGATTAAATTATTTAGCTCTGTCCGATCCGCTTCCATATCGTATAACTCCCACGGTTCATTAAATTTGCGTACCAGCTTAAACCGCCCTAGCCTAACCGCACAGTTTCCTTCATGCTCCCAGAAGATCGGTTGTTCACGTTCCCAATCGTTTCCTACAAAAGCAGACACCAAACTTTCACCATCAAGCGTTTGAGGTGTGTGACCATCTCGTTCAGACAGATAACTGGAGCCTGTCACTTCCATAATCGTCGGCATAATATCAACCACATGGCAAGCGGCGTGATGCACGCTACCTTCTTTGATTTTGGCAGGCCATTGCACAATCATCGGGGTTGAAATGCCCCCCTCATGCACCCAATGCTTGAACAGTCGAAATGGCGCATTTGAGACGTTTGCCCACGGCAGATCGTAACTCTGGTAAGTGAGCGCATCCCCCGGCCGGACATCCGGCCGATTCCCCATCTGAATCTGACGGCCGTCGTGCGTTGTATCTGGGAACCATTTCGCCCAGCCATCTTCTGCCATAAATTCTGCACAGCCGCCATTGTCAGATAAAAACATGATCAGCGTATTGTCATATTGGCCGTTGGCCTTGAGCGTGTCTAGCACTCGGCCGATCTGCTGATCCATCCGGTCAATCATCGCTGCGTAAGCCGCCATTTTGCTCGCTTCCCAATCGGTATGCTTAATCTCTTTCCAAGCGGGTGCGCTTTCATCCCGTTGCGAGATATCCCAGTGCTTTTGCAGCACATTGCGTGAACGCATCTCTTCATGCCGATGGGTGCGGGTTTTATCCCACCCCTGGTTGTATACCCCGTCATATTTGGCAATATCTTCTTCCCACGCATGTAGGGGCCAATGAGGGGCCGCATGGGCCAAATACAGAAAGAAGGGCTGTTCATCGGTAACGCTCTCCTCGATCATACCTATCGCTTTATCGGTGATCACATCGGTGAAATAGTAATTGTCTGCAAAAGTCTCGACCCGCTTGTCATTTTCCATGATGAAATGGGGCGAGAAGAAATGAGTGACACCATCTAAAATTCCATAAAAACGATCAAAGCCCCGACTCCGGGGTGACGGCCGATCAGGGGTGCCAAATTGCCAAGTGTCTGCTTTCTTCGCATGTAGATCCCCAGCCACATGCCATTTGCCCGACATTAATGTGCGATAGCCGTTGGCCTGAAGCACCTCCGCAATCGTGGCACTATCGTCACGCAGAAACCCTTGGTAGGCCGGTGTCCCGAGGTTCGCCCCCATTTGCCCAACCCCAGCTTTATGCGGGTAGAGGCCGGTGAGCAATGATGCCCGTGTTGGGCAGCAGCGGGCGCAGTTGTACATGGCCGACATTAGCACGCCGTTTTCGGCCATGCTGTCAATGTTCGGCGTTTTGATCTCTGATCCCATATGGCCGAGATCAGCAAAGCCCATATCATCCACGAGGATGACGATGACATTTGGTTGGTCTTGTTTTTGATTATCCATGAAAATAGTCACGCTCTTAGATTCAGAAAAATGATTGGATGGTGTTGTAACCTACAATTTTCTAGCCAGCAAATAGATGGGTGTCGATGGGTATCAAGGAGATAAGAAGTATGGATCACAAGCAAATTATTGAACAGGTAGATGAAACGTTTTGCCTCGACTTTCTTTCTAAAATGGTGCAGTTTAAGAGCTATAGTGCCACAGAAGGAGAGCAGGAAATCGCCCTTTTTATGCAAGCGCAAATGGCCGGATTAGGATTGCAGTCTGAGTTGGAGCCAATTGCAAATACCAACGGCCGAGTGAATGTCATCGGCCGCTGGCCTGGAAAAGGGGGCGGCAAAAGCTTGCTGTTTAACGGCCCCCCTTGTTTTTACGGGACAGATGCGGCTCACTTTTT
>JBLIMP010000427.1:0-3270 GCA_047638855.1 Cellvibrionaceae bacterium
AAATGCTGACAAATGAGGCACGGCCGAATGTGCTGAAATGCCGATTAGCTATTTTAAGGAGAAACAATGTTTTCAAAAATAATGGATCAGTTCGATGATTTTGATATGGAAAAAGTCATGCACGTTGTCAATTTAGTATGGGACAACAAAGATCGCTTTTTAGAGTTAATTGAAAAACTACCGGATATGCTGAACGATACAGGCACCAGTATTGAAGCGGCCGGAGACAGTGCATTAGCCGCTAGCTCATTGCTGATGGGTGACCCCAAAAGCAAAACCCCCAGCGCGGGCAAAATCTCTGAAATGGCGGCCGATGCCCTGGAACGCTGCCAAGTCGAAATTGCCAACGCCGCCAAAATCATGGAAAAGTTCGGTGTTGAATTGGACGACATCCAGATCCCTAGCTTTAAACCAGAATACAAAGAGGTGATGGGCTTTAATGTGATCACCGGCGTGGATATGAGCGAGAATAAGATGATCGACAATGCGGCCGAACGGTTGAAAGGAGGCTCAGACCGCATGGAAGAGATCAGCAAAGATTTGAAGAGTGTAGCAGGCTATTTACGTCAACTCGGTGGGACATTGACAAATACGGGCGAAGGGTTAGACAATGTAGGGCATAAGCTCAAAGAAAGTGGTGGTACGCTCCGCTCGTTAATTAGTACAAAGTAAGAAGCAAGAAGTAAGAAGTGAAAATTGATTGATCTGAACCTATCACTTTTCACTTCTTACTCAATAACTATCTAAAGGCTATAAGCCAAGCCGACACAACCGGGACCTACATGTGTTCCAATCACCGGTGTCAAGTCCCCTTCGATGACTTCCGCATCCGCAAACTGCTCACCCATCAAAGCGACCAACCGTGCAGCCTCTTCAGGCGCAGAGGAGTGAATCACCCCGATATAGCGTGGGGACGCCCCACCCAAGTTTTCGGTTACCGTATCAATCATCGCTTTCATCGCTTTCTTCTTTGTACGGACAGAAGCGTGAGATTCAACTTTGCCACCGTCAACGGTTAAAATCGGTTTTACATTCAAGATCGAGCCGATCAAACGGCGCGCGCCACCAATCCGGCCGCCTCTGTGCAAAAATTCGAGCGTATCAACTACAAAGTAGATATTGGCTTTGCCGATCATCGCAGATGCAGCCGCTGCCGCCCCTGCCGCGTCTGCGCCGTTTGCAACAGCTTTGGCCGCTTCGATAACCATCATCCCCAACGGGGTCGCGGCCGAACGAGAATCAACCAGTTCAACCGGAACTTCAACCATCCCCTGAGCGGCTGATGCAGATTGATATGTACCGCTCAAATCGGATGAAATGTGAATAGAAACGATTGATTCGGCCGTCTGCGCAACCTTTTCATACAGTTCTACAAACTCACCTGCTGACGGTTGTGAAGTCGCAGGCATACTACTGGAGTTCGACAGTCGCGAGTAAAACTGGTCGGCCGTTATATCGATGCCATCTTTTAGAGATTCACCATCCCAATTCACCAACAATGGGATCACATGAATGTTGTATTTTTTAATTAATTCATCAGTCAAACAACTGGTGCTATCTGTGACGATTGCTACTTTTGCTTTAGTCATATTGCCTCATTAAGATAGAGATATTTCAATATCTACTTTGCGCGTTCTTGTTCTACAAGCACACGGCGTAAAATTTTGCCCGATGCTGATTTAGGAATTGAATCAACAAATTCAACCAAGCGAATCTTTTTATGTGGGGCCACTTGTCCAGCCACCCATTCCATAATAGTCACTTCGTCGATCTCGCCAGCCTTCACGATAAATGCTTTCGGAATCTCACCCGCTTCTTCATCTGCTACTGGAATAATAGCCACATCAGCGACCGCTTCATGTCCCAATAGCAACGCTTCAAGTTCGGCCGGGGCCACTTGGAACCCTTTGTATTTAATCAGCTCTTTCAAGCGGTCCACAATGAACATGTAGCCATCTTCGTCCATATAACCGATATCGCCAGAGCGAAGCCAGCCATCTTCTGTAATGGTGTTGGCGGTCGCGTCCGGCCGGTTCAAATACCCTTTCATGATATTCGGGCCACGCATCCAGATTTCACCGCTTTCACCAACGTCTAAATCTTCGAGAGAATCTAAGTCAGCTACTTTGACTTCAAAATTAGCAACCAGTTTGCCACAAGAAGCATAGCGTGGGTTGCCATCAGCATTGGGATTAATTGTGGCAACAGGACTGGTTTCCGTCATCCCATACCCTTGCAATACCCGGCAGTCCAAGCGTTTTGAAACGGCCGCTGCCAACTCATCACCCAAAGGCGCGGCCCCTGACGTAATTTCTTTAAATGATGACATGTCGAAGTTATCAACCACAGGGTGCTTGGCCAAGAAGACCAAAATCGGCGGAACAAGATTAGCTTTGGTCACCTTATATTTTTGGATACAAGTTAAAAATTCAACAGGATCAAAACGAGGCATACTCACAATTGTGGCCCCGACAGCCAGACTCATATTCATGATCACAACCATGCCATAAATATGGTAAAACGGAAGCACACCCATGATCGTGTCGGTGTCATTGGTAAAGTCTAGGTCTTCCATCCCTTCAACTTGAGCAATGTTTGCCACGATATTTTGATGGGTGAGCATCACCCCTTTTGGCATTCCGGTTGTCCCGCTTGAATAGGGAAGAACGATCAAGTCTTCGGCCGGATTGATATCCACATCGGGCAAGGTTCCGTTTGGCTCCATTAACATTGCAAACGGCGTGGCGCCTTCAGTTGGATCAAATGTAAAAACTTCTTCAATGCCAATTTTTTTAGCAGCCTCTTGCGCTTTATCCAGGAACATTGAAATAGTTAGAATGTATTTGGCACCCGCATCTGCACATTGGTGAGCAAGCTCGTCGGCCGTGTAAAGCGGGTTAGCGGTGGTCACAACCCCACCCACCAGAGAAACAGCATGAAACGCAATCGCATACTCAGGCACGTTCGGGCTGTAGATACACATCACATCCCCTTTGCCAAAGCCACGGCTGTGCAAACCGGCCGCAACCGCTTTTATACCACCAGCCAATTGATTGTAAGTTAACGTCCGGCCGGAAGGCCCATCGATAATCGCAGCTTTATCACCATATGGGGCCATCCGCTCAAGAATGTAGGGGGTCAAAGCGATATTTGGATATTCGACATCTGGATAACTGCTTTTAAAAATCATTTAGGGGTAACCTCTTTTTAATATTTAATAACCAATTGCCAATTTTTGAAAGCTCATCGGCAATCGGTAACTTGTTCCTG
>JBLIMP010000428.1:0-3256 GCA_047638855.1 Cellvibrionaceae bacterium
AGATAAAACTTTCATTGCAAAAACTGGAAATGCGGTCGCGTCACATTCAAACCAGTCAACTTCAGGACATTATTATAAATCTACTGGATTGTATGCGTTTTTGGGCAGTGGTGTAGTCAATACCATGTATAAAAGTAGCAAATGGTGCTCATAATTTATTTGGAGATAACTGATGAAAAAATATAACATTGTAAAAACAGCAAGTGCCACAGTTTTTATACTATCAGTGGGAACATTTTTCTTGTTTTTTTCCTCTTTCAACATATCCACTGCAAGTGAATTAATATCCGTCTTTAGACTCACGAAAGATGGGCCTACGATTGAGGATATGAAGCAAATTTTAGTTGTACCTGCAACTGACCCTGGAGAAAGTTTCTATACAAAACTGAATAAAACCGAATTGACAGAGACTCAGCAGGAAAATTTATTTGCAAATGTAAAAGCCTCTAGTTTAGAAGGCAAAGCCATAAAGGGAATCGCCATCTATTTACCTGATTCTTCTGTCTCAATTGAAGATAATCTTGTAGCGTTTCAAGTTCTTTCTAGCATAAAATATACCCTTGAAAATGATCTGTCATTTCAAATAACAGTAGCACTACCATCAAAAGCTGCGGCGCAAAGAAATTTGATTCTCGGTAATAACCAAATTACGTTGTCCAATGGGACAAATGCAGGGGTTACCTTTATGGAAAAGGAACCATATCCTAATCAAGTGATGTTTATCGACGAGGATAGAATCATAACTATTAATGGGAATGCGCCTATGGAAATGCTAATAGAAATTAGTAGCAATTTAGATCTGAGGTAAATAAGCGACTTTAGGGTTTTTGAAGATATTGTGAAATACCTAACGTAGAAGATTTAGATCTGAAGAAAAGTGGCTGGGTGAAACCAGCCACTTTTGGTTTTACCCCACTAAAATCCTGTCTTTGAGTATTGGATGAGCCTGATGAAACTAGAGGGAAAATGTTGTCACCACGCTTTAAGAACCCAATCTTGTTTGATCCTAAACGAGATTGGGTTCTAATGAACTCGATAGTTGTAAATTTAATGGTTGACAAATAGAGCCTTTGCTGAGCCTCGCTCAGTGCCGGTTGCTGTCTTTGCTTAGAATAACCGGAGTCTGCAATTTGCCTACAAGCTAAAGTTAGGAGGGCAGTCTTTCACAAAGGTTTATAATTGCCTGATGAATAACCTAAATCTTCTTCAACTTGCTCAAAGCTACGAGTCTGACATGGTTCGATTTTTACAAGCCCTTATCCAACTACCGTCTGTTAACGGCCGCGACACTGAAAAAGCGGTGGCTGAACGCATTGTGGCAGAAGCTGAAAAATTGGGGCTTGCTGGTGAACTGGTGGCAAAAGATCCCAATCGGCCGAATGCTGTTGCTCGCTGGGGTCACGGCTCGGCAAAGTTTGCCATCATTGGTCATAGCGACACCGTGGCTGAAGGAGATCATTCACATTGGAGCCATGCACCATTTGGTGGCGAAATCGCTGACGGCCGGATGTTCGGCCGGGGTTCGGCCGATAACAAAGCTGGCATCGCGATTGGGCTTTATCTGTTGGCTTTGATCCGTGATCACAACCTGCTTGATCCTAACGACGTTGAAATTATCGTGGCTGGCGTGGTTGATGAAGAGTCAGGCGCAACCAGCACATTGGGCGTACGCCATCTATTAGAAGCGGGGCAACTGGCCGGGGTGAAAGGGGCCATCTATGCCTATGCCAGCGACATCGTGTGCGTGGGGCATCGTGGTTCGTTGCGTTTGGAACTAACAGCAAGAGGCGAGGCGACACATACCGGTTTGGCCGCATGGAGCCAAGGGAAGAAAGGGGTGAATGCGGTGACCGGATTGGCGGCCGTTTTGCTGGCTTTGGAAAACTTAGACATTCCGGCCCCTGCTCATCCCGCCTTTGACCATTTGGGCTGTACGATCACCCCTGGTACGCTGATGCGAGGTGGGGCGTTTGTCAGTATGGTGCCAGACTTGGCGACGGCCGCTGTGGATATTCGTCTCATGCCTGGGCAAGACAAAGAGGTTGTTTTAGAAATTATTCAGGGTGTGATTGATGGGGTTGTGGCTCACCGGCCGGGCTTAACAGTTTCTACGTCGGTTACCAATAGTTTTCCCGGTGCTGCGATCCCAAGTGACCATAAGTTAGCCCAAATTGCACAGGTGCAGGCACGTACATTTACAGATGGAGATTGGCCCATCGTCGGGGCGGGGCCGGGGAACGAGGGGTATATGTTGATCGGGGCGGGGATTCCGACGTTGTGTGGCTTTGGTCCGGCCGGAGATAATGCCCATGCACCGGATGAGTGGGTTGATGTGGCTAGCTTGTCGACAACGCTAGCGACGTTTGCTGGCATTGTTCAAGGGTATTTGAGTGCTTAACTTCCATCACAGAAAGCTGCCTGAATACAGTTCGAATCCTGATCAGCCGACACCACCGACCATTCTGTCCGGTCATAGCCCACCTACAGAACTTGGCTTTCAATCAGACCAACTACAGATTATTTATAATTTCAAAAACCATAATTGGGTCGGTGACGGAGAAAAGCCTCATTGTCATATTGAAAGTGATGAGGCTTTTATTGTGTTAAATGGTAGCTTAACGGTTGAGGTTGAGGTTGAGGGGGAGATTTTTGAGATTGGGCCACGAGAGTTCTGTTGTTTCCCAAAGGGAGTCTTTCATGCGGTTTTAAAAGTCCATCCGCCGATTGAGGCTTTGGTTATTCGGGCACCTTCGGTTTTGGATAAAGTGTATTTGGAGTAGCAATATGATTGATGTGTCTTTGGGAATGGCCATGGCCTACATATGCGTGTCACCCCACGAGATGCCAAAGAGCCGCTTGTGTTAAATTGATTATCTGCTTATGGCATCAAGACATTTTGCATAATATCAGCCAAAATGAGATCATTGATAGACTCAACCTTCATTGGAAGATCACAGGAGGACCACAAAATGGATGAAGATAAACAAGAAGCGATTGAATCAATACAAACTGCATTGTCGCATCGGTTTGATAGTATGCCGCCCGACTTGAGCGACCGCTTAGCGGCGCTTGATATTGATACAATTGATGGATTGTGGGATGCCGCATTTGGCGCGGTCACGGCCGATGAATTTCTCGCGGCCGTAACCAATGCCGGTGGCTAGCCGTTCAAAGCTTTTCAAAAAGCGACTCAACCACACCTGCCTATAAGCCTATTGAGTGTTAGCCGCTGAGATTATGCGGGTGCCTGCTCCAA
>JBLIMP010000429.1:0-3237 GCA_047638855.1 Cellvibrionaceae bacterium
TTGGGGCGCATATGGGCAAAGTAAACTTGCCAACATCTTCTTCTCAAATGAACTAAACAGACGGCTCAAAGCGGCCGGGTATGACACGATTTCTAATTCGTCGCATCCTGGTTTAGTGATGACCAACCTACAAGCGAATAGCCTTGAACAGTCAGGCAATAGTTTGATAGAGCGGATTCTGTATGGAATTTTTGGTAACTTGATGGCTCAAAAGCCAAGCATGGGCGTATTGCCACAGCTGCATGGCGGTACAGCAACTAGTGCTAAGGGTGGTGTCTTTTACGGCCCCAAAACAATGCGCATGCGCGGCTATCCGGCCGAACAGAAATCAAACGATGCGGTCAATGATACGGCCGCGCTCAAACGATTCTGGGAAGTATCGCAGGAACTAACCGGCATTTCGTATTTATAAATAGCTTTTTGATGAATGGCAGGTGATGAAATGAACAGCACCATTGATCTTATCATTTCATCGCCTTATCAGATACACCACCAACTAATATACAAACAAGACAAGGACATAAAGATCATGAAAACAATCGTCATTACAGGCGCAAGCTCAGGAATTGGAAAAGCAACCGCAAAACATTTTGCGGCACAAGGCTGGAAAGTGGCTGCCACCATGCGCACGCCAGAAAAAGAAACGGAATTAAGCAATATTCAAAACATCTCTCTTTATCAGCTAGATGTGACCGATCAAGTCTCAATCGATGCGGCAACAGCAAAGATTTTGAGTGACAATGAAACCGTTGACGTCGTCTTAAACAACGCTGGCTATGGACTAGTCGGCCCCTTTGAGGCGGCTAGTGCGGATCAAATCCGTCAGCAGTTTGATACCAACGTGTTTGGTTTGATGGAAGTTACCCGTGCTTTCTTGCCCCATTTCCGAGCAAATAAAGCCGGACTGTTCCTCAATGTCTCATCGATTGGGGGTTTAATTACCTTCCCGTTGATCAGTCTGTATCACAGCACAAAATGGGCCGTTGAAGGGTTCTCAGAATCACTCGCTTATGAGCTGAATGAGTTGGGGATTGGGGTCAAAGTCATCGAACCAGGCGGCGTTTCTACAGACTTTGGCGGCCGGTCAATGACCTTTGCCATGGATGAAAATTTACCAGATTACAATGAGATGGTGGGTAAATTCCAAAAGGCGATGGGCGCTTCAGGCTTAGGGGCTAGCACGGCCGAATTCTTGGCTGAAGGCATCTATGCCGCAGCTACCGACGGCAAAAAACAGATGCGCTACATCATCGGTCCAGATGCTGAGCAGATGTACGGCATGCGCCAGCAAGCGGGCGATGATGCCTTTATAGAAGGGATGCGCCAACGGATGCTCGGGTAAATCGATTCCGGATAATTAGCTTTGCCTTTAAACAAAAAAGCGGCCGACCTCTTGCAAGAGATCGGCCGCTTTTGCGTTACATTCACAGCCTGCGGCAATATTTAACCACGCAATAAATCGGTCGCCGCTGAATCAATCTCATAATCAGTTGGCATGCGCACCAACGCATCGGGTTTGCCCAAATAATTCACCACAACCCCGTAAACCTCTTTGGCCGCATCCACCGTCACATATTCATGGATCACATCTTGTAAAACCATTTCAGCATCACGCTCAAACGGCCGACCATAACCACCGCCACCTGGCGGGTTCAAACTAATCATCGCATCTGGCTCCATCCACATCACAGTCTTCTGCGGGGCCGTCTCTCCGTTTAACTTAAACTCACCCAGCCCACCAGATTCACCACCCAGCAGACCATCGGCCGCGTACAGCGTCCGGTCAATCATGCCCGAAATACTCCAGCGTTCTTGACCCAGATGAGTAAAATCAGTTGCTTGGCCCAACCCACCCCGGAACTTGCCGCCACCACCAGAATTCGGGCGTAATTCCCGCTTCAACTGCACTAATGGCGCTTGCGTCTCAACAATCTCAGCGGGTACACCACCTACGCCCGATGGGAAGCCGGTTGTGTTCAAGCCGTCTTTCATCGGCCGAGCACCCGTCCCACCTAACTGGAACAGTGTGAAATTCGCACTCTTGCCTGTATCAGGCCACGTGGCTCGCCAAATGCTCATCCAACCTGGATCAGCCCCACCAGCCAATACCCGATCTGGAATCACCTGCGCCAATGCACCCAAAATCAGCCCAGGTAGAAAATGGCCCACCAGATGGCGAGATGCAACCGCCGCTGGCCGTTTACAGTTCAAAATCGACCCCTCTGGCGCAGTAATATTCACCGGCCGGAACGCCCCCTCATTGTGTGGCACTTCTGGACTAATCGCTGCCTTTACCGCAAACGACGCATACCCCTTTGTGTAATTCAAAACCACATTAATCCCACGGTCACTCTGTTTTGACGACCCCGCAAAATCAATGTCGATGCTATCGTCATGTACCGTTACCGCCACTTTTAACTTTAACGGCTCTTCAAACCCATCACTCCAGACTTCGTTTTCATAGCGGCCGTTTGGAATTTTGCGGATCGAGTCTCGCAATGCTTTCTCTGATCTCTCGATAATTTCATCCGCCAGCGGGTCAATCGTATCCAGCCCAAACTCATCCATCATTTGTAGCAAACTACGTGCGCCTACCGCATTACTCGCAGTTTGAGCATACAAGTCGCCTACCGTTTCATCAGGGGTACGGACGTTGGCCCGAATCATGTCGAACAGCACTTTATTCGGCTCACCTTTGCTGAACAACTTCATGATCGGCACCTGAAGCCCTTCTTCAAAAACCTCACGCGCTTCGGCCGACAATATCCGGCCGCCGATATCGGGTGCGTGACAGCAGTTGGCGAAATACGCCACGATCTTGTCACCCCTAAAAACGGGCGACATGACCGTAAAGTCATTCACTTGCCCCGCCGTTAGCCACGGGTCATTGGTCACCATTACATCTCCGGGGGACAGTGTTTCAGGCGGATAGTGCTTCAAAAAGTGAATCGCCCCTGTCGCCATCGGATTAATATGTCCGGGTGTACCGGTCATCGATTGGCCGATCATATTGCCGCGTGTATCAAAAACGCCGCAGGCCAAGTCTAAAGACTCACGCACAATGGTGCTAAACGCGGTTCGAATCAGCGTTGTCTGTTGTTCGTTTGCGACTGATAACAATCTGTTCCACAAAACTTCTAATTGAATGGGTGATAATTTCATAATGTTTCAAGTGGAAAGTTGCTTTGCTCAATGAATTGAGCCGCAACCTGCCGTCCTGTTTCTGTTTTCGGTTCA
>JBLIMP010000430.1:0-3216 GCA_047638855.1 Cellvibrionaceae bacterium
AAAAGAGGTGTTTGAGCAGGCTGTTGAACAGTGGCAGGCGATTCGACGGCCATTATGGCAGCTATGGCTTTGGCATTGGTGGAATAGATTGGTTAGCAAAGCGAAGCGGCCGAATCTAGCTTAAATCGAATGACGAACCAAACGAAAAGTAACTGCCGAAAGCATCAATCCTCTGTCTATAAACAACATCCTAACAGGCGCCAAAAACCGTTATTTCCCCAAACCAAAGAAGCGAGTAGTAAGTTCCGAAAAGTTGATCAAGAATTCAGCAATTCCGTAAGCCATGCTGCAAGGGTGAAACAATTCAACAGTCGTGCCGAGACTCGTACAAAAATCAAAATAGAAGGGAACCTGAACGCCTAAAACTAAACCTTTCATCACTTTTCCTCTCTAAAATTGCAAAGGATAGGACTTATTGGGTATCGAACTCAGAAGTAAAAAGGTCATCTAGCACACGTCATAATCATAAAAGGTCTAAAATAGATACTGTTAAATATATTTGTAAAGTTTAGAAAACGAGCCTCAAAATCATCGATAATATGCTTAAAATATCGTTCAAATCCTCTCTATTGTTATCCGCCAAAATGGCTACATTAGTATTACTATCGGCTTGCTCAACGCAACTAGCGAATCCAAATGAAGTATCGATAAATGCAGGCTCAGATTTACAAAGTACGGCCGGAATCGATTCGGAGCCTATTGTTGTCGAGAAGCTTGATCGAGCAGATTTAATCTGTACAGATAAAGAGCTACTTTGTGTGGGTGTAGTCACTGGGGCCGGTGGCATAAATGATCAATCATTAAACCAATTTGCTTGGGAAGGCGCACAAAGAGCTGAGTTTGATTTGAATGCCCAAGTTGAGCACATCGAAATAACCGACGCTAGAGACTCTGCAATGAGCATAAAGCATTTTGCTGAACAAGATTACGACATCATTGTCACAGTCGGTTTTAGCTTACGAAATATGACGCTACAAATGGCCCAAGAATATCCGTCTATTGATTTCATTGGCGTCGATCAAAGCAACAATAGTGATGAAGTGACAAACCTTGCCGGGCTAGTTTTCCCTAATACAGCCATTGGTTTCTTATCGGGAGCATTGGCGGCAATGGTTTCTAAAACCAAGGTTGTCGGCGTGGTTTTAGGTCCTCATGCAAGTCTTTCTTCTGGCACATTTAACCAAGGGTTTCGATCTGGAGTTTCTGCGATAAATCAAGATATAGAAGTGATGTCGATTTATTATCCTGGAAAGATAACTGAATCGTATAACGACCCTGAGTGGGGAGCACAAACGGCTCAATTTATGCTTGCAGGCGGTGCCGATGTCATTGCTGCGGCCGCTGGGCATACGGGCGATGGGGCTTTGATTGAAATTGCGAGCAACAGCAACGCCTTCTGCATTGGCGTCGATACCGATCAATGGATAGCTTTACCAGAGGCTCAATCATGTTTGGTTTCTTCAGCCACGAAACAAATCGCGGACGGGGTTTTTCAGCTGATCGCATTTTCGCTTTTGGAAAAAATGCCACAAGGTAACTATACAGGGCGAGTAGAGTTAGCACCTTTCCATCAATATGAGGAGTTTTTCCCGTCTGATGTAAAGCAAGTTCTCATAGATTTGAATACAGGCTTAGTCGATGGTTCAATTTCGACAGGCGGATCTTATATTTATCAAGATCCACCTACCGTTTTGATTAAACGGTAGGTGGTGTAGAAGATTGCTTTAGATCGCCTAAGTAACCGAAATTGCAAAACAGATTTCAGCTTTCACATTCTTCCTTTCACATTCTTCCTTTCACATTCTTAACTGAAACTAAGCTAACCCTGTCTTCCGCATCGCTTTGGTAGGCGATAACAAAAACGGGGTTAAATATGCTGGAATATTCGAAAACGGCAATACTTCCGGTTTAAGTTGAATCCCAAGCACATCGATCATAAACGCACGCCGTGCTTGAATACGCTCCCAGGCTTCAGGGTATGTCGCAGCAAACTGATTACGCAACGCTTCATCAGCTAAGGCGATCCCATCTTCAATGTTAGTTGTGAAATATTCTGTACCGGTCCCTGGAATCACATCAACCTGAATCGCCATGCCAGAATGCAGAGTTTCGGCCGAATTCTTGTAAATGGGTGAGTTCATCCACTCATCCAAATGGGTCAAGTGGCCCGGATTTAGCATAACTCCGAAGAATGGGTCTCCAATTCGATTGTGGATGATGTCATACAGCTCACCGCCTGGCACGCCAATACCAATGTGCTCATACCATTCAACGATAGCGGTGTAGTACGGGGCCACTAATTTTTCAACGTAATCCTGAATCGATTCAGGTAGTTCAGCCGCATCTTCTACCACAAAACCAGCCCGCGCGTTTAAACACCCCCAAATCCCTAATGCATTTGTAAAGCGGTCACCCCGTTCGATCACACGCGAACTAGGGCTATCCATTCCTAATGAGGCTCGCGGCCCTGATGACAACATTAAATGGCACGATTGGGCCATCCCTTTTAACCCCATCAGCCCAACAGCTTCATACTCAGTCATCCCCGGCCGGAGGCCAAACATCACATTGCGTAGCGCTTGCGAGCTGTGTGAGCCAGCATATTCAAAGATGGCTAACTGATCAACATCGTTATGAGCACGTAGGCCATCTTGGTTACCCATGAGCAGCGCGTTTGCGTTTTCAACCTGATCATGCCCCCCTGCAAGCGCACGAAGCGTGTCAGCGATGTAGGATGGGATATCGAGCCATGTTTTAGGTGTAGCCGTTTCGACCGCACTATAATGTTTCCAACCCGCTACACCCACACGGCCGCCTGTTTGCACCCCGGCCGCTGTCAAAATGGTCGCCAATGAGTCACTTTGAGTTCGATCTTGCCCCAACAAGCCAAATGGCTGATACAAAACCACTTCAAACGCATCTGCGATCGGGCTAATATCAACAAAGCCAAATCCTTCCATGCCAACCATTAATTTCGGTTTTGCCGACAGGTTCTGAAGATTAATCACCAACAAAGCTTCTTCAAAACGTGGGTCAAACCCTGTTATAAAGGTGATATTGCCAAAATGTTCTCTATCTCCATAGATAATAAAGGTGTCGTATCCTGCGTCGCTGGCGTGCGTAATAAGGCTTTGCAAGCGGCTAAGATAGGTTTCGGCCGGAATTTGTGGCTCGATTGTAGGGGTCGTAAATGGGGGTAAATTTAGTTCTGCTAGT
>JBLIMP010000431.1:0-3215 GCA_047638855.1 Cellvibrionaceae bacterium
GCCGTCACCCGAATGGCAAAGGGGATCGGGTTCCAAGCCGGCCGGAACAAGCACTGTGTCGCCCTTTTCTCGAATCTGAGATTAGGCTAGTACAACCGAAACTGATGCTGCTTGTGGGTAAGTTATCGATCGGGCTACTTTATCCAGCTAAAATGAAACTAACTGACATGGTCGGAACCGCCGTTTATTTCCCTCCGGCCGCTTTGACCAACCACATCCAATTTGACCTAAGCCAAGGTGAAGCGGTTATACACTATCGCGGAGAGCGGGACGGCCGGTATGTCATCCCCCTTCCTCACCCTTCCGGGGCCAGTCTGTGGCCAAATGATCCGCACAACAAAGCCCTTATTTTGAACGCGATGCACCTGATTCGAGACATTCGAGCTGGCATGTTCAATCACGGGTGATAAGTGAACAAATTTTTCGTCGTTCGCTCGTGAGTCGTGGTAAGATAAGAAGCCAATCTGGAGAAAAATAGTGAAACTAAAACCGAGAAAAAAGAAAGCAGGATTCCTCAAACGTAGGCGCCCCATTGTTGAAGAAACATTTATTATCAAAACCCCGGCCGAAGTCGAAAAGCTAGCTGCGTCTGGCAGCCTCGTGGCTGACTGTTTTGATATGTTGCGTGCGTCGATTCAGCCAGGGGCCAAACTAAGTGATCTTGACCGCATGGTTGAAGCACACATCGTCAAAAACGGAGCCAAGCCGCTTTACAAAGGCTATCGAGGCTCACCACCCTCTCATCCCCCTTTTCCCGGCACAATTTGTGCCGCCGTTAATCAAGAGATTTGTCACGGCTTCCCAGATGATCGCATTTTAAATAATGGGGACATTGTTGGTATCGATATCGGTCTATTGCTCGATGACTATTGCGGTGACGCTTGTGTTACTTTTGCAGTGGGCGAGATAGCTGAAGAAACGCAAAAATTCCTAAAAATCTCAGAAGAATGTCTGTATGTGGGCATCGCAATGGCTCAAGTTGGCAATCGTTTGGGTCAGATTGGGGACGCTATCGAGAAACATGCGAAAAAACATCGCTACAGCGTCGTTCATGAATGGGGTGGACACGGTATTGGCAAAAATCTGCACGAACCGCTTTCGGTACCCCATCATGGCCCGGCCGGGTACGGTCCAATATTAGAACCTGGCATGACTTTTACCATCGAACCTATGATTAACATGGGACGCGCCGCATGCAAAATGATGCCGGATGGTTGGTCAGTTGAAACACAAGATGGCTCGCTATCGGCTCAATATGAACATACGATTGCCATCACGGAAAATGGCCCACGTATTTTAAGTACCAATAAAAAGTAAAGCGGCCGGAAAACCACCACCGGGTGAGACATTTTATGACGGAAATGTTTCACCTGGCTAAAGAGGGTGCCCATAGCCTACCCATATTTGCTGTCAACCCCTTGGATTCCTACAAGAGCTTTTACATCACAGAAAATCGCCACACACCGCCAACCTCTTCCCGGCCGATGGCACTACGCCCCTCTAATAAATCAAGATGCGCCAACGTTTCGGCGATTGCAAATCGGGATTGATGATAATTGAGTTCGCCTAAGCGAAAAACAGCTTGACTAACCCCATCAGCCGAAATCCCGGCCGAATTCACAACCGCCTCAAGTGTTTTATCAAGCCTTTCGTCATGATGGGCAAACATTTCAGTAATGCGTTGCTGCCAATCTTCGATAAGCCATTTATGCCCGGGGTAGCCGATGCGAACGTCGTAATGGTTTAGTTGAGCCAATGAGTCGAGATAACGCTGCAAAACCCCAGGTTGGGTATTGTCCCAATATCCGACGTTGGGGGTGATTTTCATCAAGATTTGATCGCCGCTTAGAAACAGACGGTCGGCCGAATCGTAAAAGATAATCTGCCCATCTGCGTGGCCAGGGGCATGAATCACGTCCCACGTGCGATTTCCCATTTTGATATGACCCATCGCTGGAATGGGGGTAAATGTTGGATGCGGAAAGGTTTTTACACCGGTGCTCATTGTCCCTTCAGTCACCGCTCGTGCATATTCGGCAGGGATTCCATTCAAAATCAGGAACTTAGTCATCGTTTCTAATGGCCGTTTAGAAACACTCAAATTACTCCAAACCTGTAGAAACACAAGGTGATCTTCGGCCGAAATAATCACAGGGGCCAAACGGTCGGGGGTGCTAAACCGCTCTTGAAGCCATCCGGCCATTCCAAAATGATCTGGATGCGCATGGGTCACAACGATTTTTTCAACGTCGTCCGGGCCAATGCCCAAAATGGAGAAGGTCGTTTCCCATAATTCACGTGCTTTCGAAATGTTTAAGCCTGTATCGACCAACGTCCAACCGCTGTCCCCCTGGATCAGGTAAACGTTGACATGGTCCAGAGCATACGGCAGCGGCAGGCGCAACTGCCAAATGTCGTCTTCAAGTTTTAGAAGAGGGTTTTCTTGAGATTTCCAGCTTTTTTCATCAAACATAGGGAGAAATATCCAGATACAGAAGATAAGAGAGCAATCTAAATCGCTACTCTTATTTAGTTTTTAATTCCAGTGATTTTAACCCTCGAAAGATAACCCCGGTATGCCATTCGGTCTGGTCTAACGGAGTTAAAAGGGAAAGATTAGGAAAACGATTCAGTAGGGTCAAAATCGCAATACGCCCTTCAAGCCGTGCAAGAGGAGCGCCTAAACAATAGTGAATTCCTTTGCCAAAAGCGAGATGGTTGTGGCTGGAGAACGGCCGATTGATATCAAAAACATCCGGCCGATCATGTACCGTCTCATCCCGATTGGCTGAGGTGATCACCACGCGCACCACATCACCCCGTTTGATTTCGTGATTGTGCAAAGTCACATCCCGGCTAGCCCAGCGGGTGGTTGAAGTCTCAACTGGGCCGTCGTAACGCAACATCTCTTCTAGCGCACCTTCTATTAACGATGGGTTTGCTTGTAGTTGTGCCTTCTGTTCGGGACGGGCTAAGAGCGCCAACAGCCCATTCCCAATCAGATTAACAACTGTTTCGTGGCCGGTCACAAAAAGCAGCGCAACCATGCTCGATAGTTCTGCTTCACTCAACCGCTCACCATCCGCTTCTGCTTGCACAAGGCCGGTGATCAAATCTTCTTGCGGCCGTTCACGGCGTTGAGCAAACATTTTATTTAGATAATCAACAAACGCCCGCACCCTTTGTTTGCGCCCTTTTGAGGTGATTCCATAGCG
>JBLIMP010000432.1:0-3191 GCA_047638855.1 Cellvibrionaceae bacterium
AAGTAATCAATTTTTCCAACGGCTATTTAGTGTGTTCAACTCAACAACCTGAGATACTGCTTAAGGCAAAGTTGGCAAACAATCCCTGTCAGCGGCCGAACCAACTCGCTGAGTTGAGTTATTTCCGGCCGCATGACTGGGATTTCAAGCTGTTCATCCTTTTCGAGAATTTACCTCAAGCTTAATTCTCGAAAAGTACTGCATGTGCGGCCGCCAATCGAGCGACTGGCACCCTAAACGGTGAGCATGACACATAATCGAGATTGAGCTTGTGACAGAGGGCGATACTATCTGGATCACCACCGTGTTCGCCACAAATACCTACCTCAAGCCCCGGCCTAGTCTCACGCCCTAATTCAGTCGCAATTCCCATGAGCTTACCAACACCCTTGGCATCAAGCCGAGCAAAAGGATTGCTGTCGAGTATGCCGATCCGCTGATACTCAACCAAGAAACCGGCTTCCGCATCATCGCGTGAAATACCAAAGGTCGTTTGAGTCAAGTCATTGGTGCCAAACGAGAAGAATTCAGCGGACTTTGCGATCTCGTCGGCCGTCAAAGCGGCACGCGGAACTTCGATCATCGTCCCAAACTGATATTCAATCTCCATCTTCTCTTCTGCCATAATGCGTTTCGCTTCTTCTATTAATAAGCTTTGCTGGGCCTCCAGCTCTCTCACATCAGCAACAAGCGGAATCATCACTTTGGGCTTCACCACCACACCTTCACGCGCAACGGCACAAGCCGCTTTGAAAATAGCACTGACCTGCATCTTCGTCAGTTCAGGCAACAAAATGCCAAGGCGCACGCCACGTGTCCCCAGCATCGGGTTCGACTCTCTAAGCGCAACCACGCGTTTCAAAAACCCCTCTTTGGTGCGTAAGGTATCTAATGTTGAGTCCAATTCACCCAAGTTGGAAATATGCTGAATTTGTAGTTTCAGATCAGTAATTTCATGCACCAGCTCTTCATAGCTGGGCAAAAACTCATGCAGTGGGGGGTCGATCAAACGAATAATGACCGGAAGCCCATCCATCGCTCTGAATAATCCTTCAAAGTCAGCCTGCTGGATCGGTAACAGCTCACTAATCGCTTCGTTACGGATCGATGGATCTTTTGCCATGATCATCCGTTGCACGATCGGCAGACGGTTTGTTTCAAAGAACATGTGCTCTGTCCGGCACAGCCCAATCCCTTCGGCCCCATATTCACGGGCCCGCTCAGCGTCGGCCGGGTAATCAGCATTGGCTAAAACGCCCAATCGGCGAACCTCATCGGCCCAACCTAGCAACTTGTTAAGATATGGATTGTCAAAATCCGGCACAACTGTTTTTAATTTATTGGCATAAATCAAGCCGTTTGTCCCATCAATCGATACCCAATCCCCTTCTTTGATAACGACGCCTCCAAGTGCCATAAAACGCTGATCGAGGTCGATTTCAAGCCCTTTAACGCCAACGATGGCCGGTTTGCCAAACTGACGAGCGACCAGAGCCGCATGGCTTGTACGACCGCCACGGCTGGTTAAAATACCTTCGGCCGCTAACATCCCGTGCACATCGTCAGGTTTTGTTTCCGGCCGCGCCATAATCACTTTCAAGCCATCAAGGGCCCAACGTTCGGCCGTATCCGCATCAAAGGCGACAAGGCCCACGGCCGCACCAGGAGATACATTTAGCCCTTTGCCAAATGGCTTGTTGTTTTTAATCTCAGCAGGATCAAGCTGTGGGTGCAAGAAAAAGTCAATCTGATCTGTTTTTACCCGCATGAGTGCTTCATTCGGGGTGATTAGCCCTTCTGCGACCATATCAACCGCGATATGAACCTCAGCCTGGGCCGTTCGCTTCCCATCCCGTGTTTGTAATAGCCAGAGCTTGCCCCGTTCTACGGTAAACTCCATATCTTGCATATTGCGATAATGGGATTCAAGGTTGCGCGTAATCTCTTCAAATTCAGCGTAGATTCCCGGCATTTTCGCTTTCAGATCGCTCAACGGCTGCGTGAGCCGGATACCGGCTACAACGTCTTCACCCTGAGCATTAAACAGGAAATCACCCTCCATCTCTTTTTCACCCGTTGATGCGTTGCGCGACATCGCCACACCTGTGGCTGAATCTTCGCCCAAATTACCAAAAACCATCGTTTGGATGTTAACGGCGGTGCCTAAATCATGCGGAATTCCGGCCGCATTGCGATAGCTAAAAGCTCGCTTGCCGTTCCAAGATTTAAACACCGCTTCGGTCGCGAGGCGTAGCTGGTCAAATGGATCTTCTGGGAAAAATTCCCCAGTATACGTTTTGTAAATTTCTTTAAATCGCATGGTAACCACGCGCCAATCTTCGACACTCAGCTCCGCATCTGTAACAACGCCAGCTTTCTTACGTCGAGCCGTGATAACCGCCTCAAACACTTCATCAGGAACCCCCATCACAACGCTACCAAACATCTGAACCAAACGGCGATAAAGGTCATAGACAAAACGTTCATCCCCATACCGGGCCGCCATGCCAGCAACAACTTCTTCGTTTAGGCCGATGTTTAGAATCGTATCCATCATCCCTGGCATCGAAAATTTTGCGCCAGAGCGACAGGAAACAAGCAGTGGATTCTCTGGGTTTCCAAATAGGCGGCCGGTCGCTTTTTCAATCGCCCGAATAGCCTCCAGCTCTTGTTCCCATAATCCTAGGGGCAAGTTAGCGTCTGCTTCAAGATAGGCGTTACACGCCCGAGTTGACACGGTGAACCCCGGAGGTACCGGCACATCGAGGCGGGTCATATCTGCTAAATTTGCCCCTTTTCCCCCTAAAAGTCCGCGAACTTGGTCCCAATCGCCATCAACTGTTGCTTCTGCTTTTTCGATTTCGGTAAATAAAAAAACATATTGAGGTGCAATCTGCTTTTCTTCGGAATTGCTTTTCAGCTTCGTAACCATGTTTTGCATGATGTTCTCCTCTGTCCCACAGATGGTAAGTTTTGGGCTTTGTCTTTGGGAATTGTGTTATGAGCTAACCACCAAAAGTAAGAATATAAATTGTAATAAAAGTGGCTCTCGTTTTTGGCTTCGTCGATTTCAATAAAATTGACAGCCTAAGAACCCATCTACATTGTTTAGCCAGAGCAGAAATAACCATAGTGACAATAGCAATCGAATACAGGTGACAGTGTCATCCTGAGCTACGCTGGCTTCGCTA
>JBLIMP010000433.1:0-3191 GCA_047638855.1 Cellvibrionaceae bacterium
GCAAATCGGCCGGAGGGTTGTTCAATTGAACACGCCCCATATCTAGCGAATCAACAAATAGCTGATCCCCTTCCCAAACAGCGACACCCTGAATAAATAGCTGGTCTTCGTAACTAAGCGGAACAACACTTTGAGCTGCAAACGTTCGGCCGCCTACATCGTTGAGAAAATATTGTCCCGCAAATTTGAACAACCCTTCTTCGCTCGTTGCCAACATCATCCCGATTTCAGCTGGCCCTTGAATGACCGTATCATCTACCAAAATAATCGGCATGCCATCTTGCCCAACCGGATTAAACACCGTTGGATATCCGTAAAGATTTACCGCTGTATCCACGGCCTGTGCAGGAAACCAAAACTTAGGTTCGACATAGTCAGTTATAGGTGGCGAGGGCTCGATCGATATCTGTTCGCCGGAAATAAACCAGTTGACAGAGCCATTTTCCAACCCGGGCTTCAGTGTTTGCCATGCGGCTTCGGCCGACAAAAGCGGGTAGCCACCCACTGCATCAATACGACTATAAACGTCCATGTACATCGACTGCAGAACAGGGTTTTTAGCTTGGTCAAGCGTGTAATAAAAGCCCATCAAGGGGGTATTTGCTGAGACACCTTCATATATTGGTATCATCAATACACTGCCATAGGGCTCACTACGCAAAGTATATTCAAAATCAATAAAGCGATAGGTCGCGAGTAAAGCTTCAGTTTGGGCAATCAATTCCTCAGCCGAAAAATCCTCGGGCGACGGGAATGGTTCATCAAAAGAATCCACTTGCCCGTAGCTAATCCAAATTGATCCCTGCATCATAACCAATTGACGGTTGCCATCAAACGCATAAAACGGCATGTCAGTAAACATCCCGTCATCACCAATTTCAACATCTTCCATCATTTGGAAAGCCAACTGTTGTTGGTACAAGCCACCCGTAAACTGGAAATCAGAGGCGATTTGGCGAGCAAGTTCAACTGTCATCGTGCTTCTGGTCCGTTCAAACGCAATGAGTCCGGTTGGTGTTGGCGGAAATTCGGCCGATAAAACAAATTCAGCCTGTTCAAACATGTTAAACGGATCGATCATAATCGATCCTGCGACACCGCCTTCAACATCAAGGGAAGATTCAGTTCCAATGCCTCCGCCGCCGAACCCACCACCTGAATTCGCCAAGACAGGTAATTTCGCCAATGATTCGTCAATCGGTGTGAGACTTTCATCTGCACTTTCATCTTCTATCACATCCTCCACATCCTCCACATCCTCATCCGGTTCAACCACGGCTTCTTCAACAGTTTCTTCTGCGACTGGAACCTCTGGGCTTTCATCATCGCTGTTTTGCTCCAAAACTAGCTCTTCGTCTGCTTCCCCAGCCTCTATTACCTCGCGCAACACACCGTCATTTGGGTTGATCGCGGTTACAGTTTCCTCAATCCCAGCGGGCGAGCAGGCGGCAAGGGCTGCAACTATTAATATCAAAGTAGTTAATACACTTTTTCTGTACATTGAACCTCCTAATGGTTCCTGATCATTCTAACCTTTAGATTTTGTATTGAGTAAAGGTCTAGAAATAGTTTGTCACTTTATCGTTTAACAAACCTAAAATTAAATTTATTCCATTCTAGGTTTTTCCGTCTATACATACAACGGTGTTCATCGTTAAAAAGTTCCCAATATCAATCGAGTTTAAAAATAACGACGAGAATGCAACTTGGTAATTGATTTGTGGTAAGAGCTAGAAATGTTTTGTAAACTCCGTTTGAAAATCAAAGAAACACCATAGGTCACCCCTTTTTTAGAGATTATTTCCACCATTTAATCCTGGGCGTGACACCGCTGACTGGCAGCGCATAAAAAGGAGAGCGGTTTTATGAGTAAATACGTCGCATCAATCGATCAAGGGACTACAAGTACACGCTGTATGATCTTTAACCATTCTGGACAGCCGATTGGACTACACCAAATGGAGCATGAACAAATCATGCCCCAACCTGGGTGGGTTGAACACGACCCACTAGAAATTTGGGATAGAACTCAAGATGTGATTAAGGGGGCGTTGGCTTCAGCCAATATCACGGCCGCTGATCTAGCCGCTGTCGGCATCACAAATCAACGAGAAACAACGGTAATTTGGGACAAAAACAGCGGAAAGCCACTCCACAACGCAATTGTTTGGATGGATACCCGCAATGCAGATGTGGTTGCTCAGCTTGCTGAAAACGGCGGCCAAGATCGATTTCGGCCGCAGACGGGACTCCCATTGGCAACCTATTTTTCTGGGTTAAAAATCCGCTGGCTCCTAGATCACATACCGGCCGTCCGCGAAGCGGCCGATAAAGGGGATGCGCTTTTTGGCAACATAGATACTTGGCTACTTTGGAACCTCACAGGCGGTGTCAACGGTGGCGTGCATCTCACCGATGTGACCAACGCCTCGCGTACCATGCTTATGAATCTCGATACGCTTTCATGGAATGAAGAAATCGCTGAGACGATGGGTGTCCCCATGTCGATGCTGCCTGAAATTAAATCTTCTTCTGAAGTTTATGGCTACACGCTCGAAAGCGGCCCATTCGGCGGAAAAATCCCATTATCTGGCATTTTGGGCGACCAGCATGCGGCGACTGTCGGCCAAGCCTGCTTTTCGCCTGGCGAAGCCAAAAACACCTATGGCACCGGCTGTTTTATGATCTTGAATACCGGCACAGAAATTGTTCATTCTAAGAATGGGTTGCTAAGCACCGTCTGTTACAAGTTTGGGGATCAACCGGCCGTTTATGCGCTAGAAGGTTCCATCGCTATTTCTGGTGCCTTGGTTCAATGGCTACGCGACAATTTAAAAATGATCGACACCGCTCCTGAAGTCGAAGAACTTGCAAAAACAGTTGAAGACAACGGCGGCATCTACTTTGTACCCGCCTTTTCTGGCCTCTACGCCCCCTATTGGCGCGACGATGCTCGTGGGGCCATTGTCGGCTTGACCCGCTTTGCGAATCGCGGTCATTTCGCCAGAGCAACGCTAGAAGCAACAGCATTTCAAACACGCGAAGTGCTTGATGCCATGAACCGAGATTCGGGTGTCGCCCTGACCGCTCTTAAAATCGACGGGGGTATGGTTCAAAACGAGCTACTGATGCAATTTCAAGCTGATGTATTAGACGTCCCTGTTATCAGACCATTGGTAGCTGAAACAACA
>JBLIMP010000434.1:0-3170 GCA_047638855.1 Cellvibrionaceae bacterium
TTTGAAGCCAATTTCAAGTACGGAATCGGGAAAAATGGATTTTGAAAAACGACACAAACATGATTGGAAGTTTTTCTGAGAATCTTGCATTCAAAACACTGAAAATCGTTTCGGGCAATCGATATTTTGTGGGGAAATGATAGATTTACGGTTAAATTTGGTTAATTATTATTTTGTCGTTTTAGATGCGGAATGCTGGATTTAAGACAAATCATCGGCCGTTTGCAATAGCATCAAAAAGTAATCCTCTTCAGAAACAATCTCCCTCATTTTGCTTTGATGTCGGCGAATCAACGAAACAGTTAAAGCATCACCCCCGGCCGCTTGCACCCAGTCAGCCCCCCACTCAGCATGTTGCATTTGTACAATCGATGGCAGATGAAAGCGTTTGGCCTGATGTAACTCCCCAGCCCCCCAAGCTTGCGACACTTTTGGGAAAAGCCCCTTGACAGCTACCGCCACAGAACGGTCTATGACTGACAAACGGCCGACTTTTGTTTTGCCCACATCATGTAAAAGCGCCGCTTTTAAGAGAGATCGATTTGTATGGGATTGCTTGATCAAATGACTGACTACGCGAATTGAATGATTTTGATCATTAATCGTAAATTTGAAAAACAGCTCTTTTTCGGCCGCAGACAACAACTCATCAACCCGTGCGCGATCCGCTTCTGACAGCGGACCGGCCGACAGTGCCCACCAAACTTGTTTAATACGGTAAAACATCAAAGTTAGCTAATCAAAAGCCCGAGAACCCTCTCGACGATTGGACTAATCAAGTTACCTATACCAAACCCGGTCACACGTGGCAAAATAAATAAAACACCTAGCAGCAAATACAGGCTGATGGGTGAACGGCGGATGGCGATCAATGGCGCAGCGAGTGGGTCGGGCAACAGCCCGATCAGAATCGTAAATCCATCCAATGGTGGAACTGGGAGTAGATTAAAAACCAAAAGTAGGATGTTGATATTTAGCCCAACCCAAAAGAAAAATGCGAAATCACTTGCGAAAAACATGTCCGCATCAAGCAATCCAAACTTGATCAACTGCCAAGGGATCGAAAACAAAATCGCCATGAAGAGGTTGGCCATTGGTCCAGCAACCGCAACCAAAGCCATCGAACGACGAGGGTCGCCCCGCAACAGGTCCGGCCGGACAGGGGTTGTGGCCCAGCCAAAACCGATGAACAGGAGTAAGATCATTCCCATCATATCGAGATGGGGCAATGGATTAAACGTCATTCGGCCGTTTTCGCGTGGCGTAGGATCGCCTAAATAATCAGCCACAAATGCATGAGCAAATTCGTGATAGGCAAAAGCGGTAATCGCAACGAGCAAAACAGATAGAACAGAAATAAATAGGTTATAGGGGTCTAATCCCTGCTGAAAGATGTCAAGTAACATTGTTTTCCTTAAAAAGAGCACACAAAAAGAACAAATCGATTCTAAATAGGATTTGATCCGGCCGGATTATAGCCCCCCCTAAGCCGCATTCCCCCTTTCGGATTGTATTTCTAATTTCCAATTCGTTAAGAATCCTGCATTTGCAATCAGCTTCAAGTTATAATCGATCAGCAAAAGCATCCCCTCCACACTTTCCAATTCAATCATTTACAGAAATTACCCACCCCAAGCACGTCGAAGGGTGCATAACTCCTGAATTACACCGAGAAATAGGTACAAGCTAACAACTAGCAACTGACAATCATCATGAATCAACCAATTCCTGAAATAAAAATGGATGACATTGTACGCCTACGGAAGAAGCACCCGTGTGGCAGTTTCACTTGGAAAGTGGTTCGCCTTGGGGTAGATATCGGCTTGGTATGCCAAGGGTGCGAACACAAAGTTTTGTTGCCACGGGGCAAATTTAATAAACAGCTGAAAAAGATAGAAGAAAGGACAACTAATTAATAAGGAATCATTAACTGTGAATGGTTAATTTTCAGGTAGTGCATACCCATCTGATAGCTGATGGCTCAAATTTTTTTATGATAAATTTTTTATTGGTGATTTATATCATCGCTTTAATGGGGCTAGGCACTTTTGGTTTTTTAGGCTACATCACCCTCTGGTATTACTGGCTCCACCGCAATAATCGGCCGATTACCCCCCCGTTGCCCAACGCAGTAGAGTTGCCAATGGTGACTGTCCAATTGCCGGTTTTCAATGAACAATTTGTGATCAAACGGCTTATCGATGCGGCCGTCGGCTTAGACTATCCGGCCGACAAACTCCAAATTCAAGTGGTTGATGATTCAACCGATGCGACGACCGATATCGCCGCCAGATTAATTCGCCAGCACCAGCGCAATGGGGTGAAGATCGAACATTTGCATCGCCAAAATCGAAACGGCTATAAAGCCGGTGCACTTGATGCCGCAATAGAAGCTGCAACGGGGGAATATGTCGCCATTTTTGACGCTGACTTTCAACCCCCGGCCGATTTCCTCAAAAATACGATCCCGTTCTTCGTCGCCGACAACAATCTGGGAATGGTACAAACCCGTTGGGGCCATCTCAACGACCAGACCTCGTTTTTAACAGCGGCCCAAGCGATGGCGATGGACAAACATTTTGTAATCGAGCAGACGGTTCGGCATCGGGCCGACTTCTTTCCAAAGTTTAACGGCACGGCCGGAATTTGGCGCCGTTCGTGTGTGATCGAGGTAGGTGGCTGGCAAGATGAGACAGTCTGCGAAGATTTGTGCCTCAGCACCCGTGCCATCTTAAAAGGATGGGATTTCACCTTTTTGCCCGATGTAGTTACCCCAGGAGAATTACCAACCAGCGTGTCAGCCTATAAAAACCAACAGGCACGCTGGGCGAAAGGATCATTGCAGTGTCTGATGAAATATGGCTGGCAAATTTTGACCGACCAAACCCATTCGCTCATCGGCCGAATTTATGCCCTCATTACGATGTCCGGCTATCTGGCCCACCCCTTCCTCATTATCATTATTCTGTCCCAGATTCCCTTTATGCTCATGGGAACCGTTCTCTCCCCAAAATTCTTTTTGTTTAGTTTGTTGGGACTAGGTCAGCCGGTTTTGTTTGTAATTAGCCAACAGCTTGTCTATCCCGATTGGCGCTATCGATTGCGTCATTTTCCTACGCTCATGCTCGTTTCGCTTGGTTTAGGGGCCATGATCACCCGTGCGCTCATCG
>JBLIMP010000435.1:0-3127 GCA_047638855.1 Cellvibrionaceae bacterium
AATTGCATGTTTTATTCTCGGAAATCGCCTAAACCTTAATTTCCGTTGTTAAGATTTAAGTGCATAGAAACAAAAAAGACCCATTTGATCTTAACAATCAAGCGGGTCTTTTTTATTTCTTTATTTCTTTCTAAAGCATTAAGTTGCTGTTACTTTTGCATCGCCTTCCACAAGCTTGGGGCCGTAATCGGCGTTTCTGTCATGCGCACACCGGCTGCGTCTTTAACCGCATTGCCCAAAGCGCCTAGCCCGGCCGTGATCGGTGGCTCTGCTAGCCCACGCGCACCATAAAAGCCCGCTGGATTTGGTTTTTCAACAATAATCGCTTCCACATCAGGCGTATTATCAAACCGGGGCATACAGTAATCCATAAAACTACCGGTTAGTAACTGACCGTCTTCGTTATAGACAATCTTCTCGTACATCCCCATTCCTAAAGATTGGATCGCACCACCATGCATTTGACCTTCAACTAACATCGGGTTAATGGCCAGGCCGACATCTTGAATTGCCACGTATTTTTCAGGTGTGATGACGCCTGTGTCTTTATCCACCTTGATTTTGATGATGTGAACAACAAAGCCGGGGCCCGCTTCTTTTGGAGCTGATTTGCCCTGTCCCACAACCGGCATAACTTCACGAGCACTGCGCCCTTTTTGGGCCAACGTGCCAATGTCGATTGTTTTGTCTGGTACACCAACTACTCTGGCTTTGCCTTCGACGATTTCGATATCCTCAACGGCCGCTTCAAATTCTTCGGCCGCAATTTCAAGCAACTGTCGCTTGGCATCTTCAGCCGCTTCATGAATGGCGCCTGCCATCGTATAGGTCACCACACTACCACCGGAATTGGGTCCAAAGGCACCGTTGGTATCCCCTTGATCTAGGTAAATGTCAGATGGGTTAACCCCTAACGCCTCAGCCGCAATCAGCACCAACGAGCTTTTTGTGCCGGAAATATCAACAATTCCTGTTTCAATGTTGACACGGCCCGATCCATCAACCCGACAAGTGACTTCGGCGTTCCCCATAAAGTTGGGCCAGCCACCAACCGCCATTCCAACACCATCACCCGGTTTGCGGTTTTTCCACAATGGATGGTTACGGGCTTCGTCAAGTACATCTTTTAACCCAAGAGTAGCAGACCACGGCCGGCCGACTCCTAGTAGATCACCGTCGACAACCGCATTTTGATAGCGGAACTCAAGCGGATCTAATCCCAACTTGTCAGCCAGCTCATTCATACTGCTTTCAAGTGCAAACGCCGCTTGGGGTGAACCAGGAGCACGATAAGCACCCGTAGGGCAAGTAAACGTGTTGACTTCATATGCGTTGATTTCAAGATTGTCCCATTTATAGGTACCGCCCAACACCATCGCAATGATACCGCCGTGGTTAAACGAAAAGACGGCGTTGCTTGTGTATACATCCGCTTTTAAAGCAGAAACAGTCCCATCGCTTTTCGCTCCGATTTTTAGGTCGATAACGATTTCTGGGGCAGGACTTGAACTCAAGAAATCTTCGGACCGACTGGTCACTAACTTGACCGGTTGCCCCACTGCGACAGCTGCGGCTGCCACGAGTGGTTCGTAATTGCCATATTTGGCACCAAACCCACCGCCAAATGCCATTGGCTTGACGGTTACTTGGCTTTGCGACATATCGAGCGAGCCAGCAACTTCATCACGCACGCCGAACATCCCCTGCGTAGCCGTATAAATTGTGAGGCTACGCCCTAACGGATCGGGATCAACCACAGTGGCATGTGGCTCCATGTAGCCTTGATGTACGCTGCTCATACGATAGCGTTGCTCGACGATTTCGGCCGCTTCTGCAAACCCAGCCTCAATATCGCCTCGGCTAAAATGATTTTCTGATTGGATGTTATTGAGCGTGCTAGAACCAGCTTCGCCCTGTTCGGTATTCCCGTGGGCCGATGAAAGGTCTGACTCAGCGGTTGGGTATCCATCCGGCCAAACTTTGGGTGCGCCTGGTTTAATCGCTTCCATCACATCAACAACAACTTCGCCTGGCTCAAGATCAACAAACACAAGTTCGGCCGCATCGATCGCTTGTTGTTCGCTTTCTGCAACAACAAGTGCAACCGGCTGACCCACCCATAGCACACGCCCTTTGGCAAGAATGGATGTTGCTCGACTATTAATTAGTTTGTCTTTTGTTGGCAGGTCTTCTGCTCTAAGCACCGCTACCACACCTGGCATATTGCTGGCTTCTTCTGTTTCGATGCCGAGGATTTTGGCATTTGCCATCTGGCCTAGAACCAATCGGGCGTATAACATGCCGCGCACGTTAAAGTCCCCGGTGTATTTGACATAGCCCGTTACTTTCTCAAGGCCATCGATTATCGGTCTGGGTTTCCCAATATATTTAAAATCAGGTTTTTTTATATTTTCACTCATTTTATCCACCCTTGTTGTGCTAATTTTTCTGGCAAATTCGTCTTGTGATGTTTTTAAAGATTTTAGATCAAGTCGCTTTTACAGTTTATAACATTCAACTAGGCAGGCAACTAAATATATCTAATTTAAAGGGGCAAAAGAATCAGATCTTGAACTTTTATACTATTAGAAATTCAGATTGGACCTGCTTGCAAGACTGGTTGCCCTCTACGATCTTGCGGGCAATCACTTGCCGCTAGTCAGCTTTTGGCTCGAAGCCACCATTTTTAGCCAGCTCACTTAAGCGTTTCGCCGGATAGTCTGCTTCGATTTTGGCGACTAGCCCATCAAGAAATTCATCGGTGTCCCCCACAATCGGCATCGATTCAGACGGTTTCCATTCAGCCAGGTATTGATCGGTGTCGGTATCACCCGACGCCATAGCGGCCGCATCAATGATTTGAATAAAGCGGTCTGATAGGGGGCGCGAGACACGTTTGCGGCCGACCTTGCCTTTGATCTGGCTAGGGATGTCCCGCCAGTAAATGATTTGATAATTTCCACTCATAGGATATTTTCCTGAAATAATTAAAGTTGTTTGATCAGACAGTGTCTGGTGTAGGCTCTTATTTTCCCTAAAACAGATGCGAAAAACCACAAAACCGAGCGGTTTCAAAACCAACTGCTTTTCTGATTAGCCCAAATTAGCCCAAAGCTGCTTTTACAAT
>JBLIMP010000436.1:0-3092 GCA_047638855.1 Cellvibrionaceae bacterium
TATGGCACCCCGGCCGGTTGTTGTCAACGCCCCGGCCCCGTTTGCAAAACGGATCACCTCACGCAGCTGTCCCTCATTTTGCAAGATAGTTTGATCGTTGACCAACTTGCTCAGCAAACCGGCTACAAACGCATCTCCGGCCCCCGTTGTATCAATCGTCTCGACTTTAAAGCCAGCCACTTTGCCAGCAAAGTCGGGGGTGTAATAACGTGCGCCATTCGCCCCTTCCGTCACCAACAGCAGTTTCAACCCGTCAAACATCAAGCTTCTTGCGCTGGTGTCCGTGTCTTCACCCGTTAAGAAAATCAACTCTTCATCGCTAATTTTGATGATGTCGGCCGATTTCCAAATTGACAGAATGCCTGCTTTTGCCGCTTCTGCGCTATCCCACAACGGTAGACGCAAATTGGGATCATAGCTTAAAAAGACACCGGCCGATTTCGCCTCATCTAAAATTTTTAGATGGGTTGAACGGCAAGGTTCAGCGATAAGACTGATCGATCCATAGTGGAAAATCGCGGCGTTGCGGACCGCATCCATATCAACTTCGGCCTCGGTTAAAAGCATATCGGCACTAGGGTGACGGTAGAACATAAACTCCCGCTCACCATTGGCTTTAAGCGTAACAAACGCAAGCGCAGTACGTGCGGCCATGTCAAAACTCATAAAAGAGGTGTCTACACCCGCTTTAGCCAAAACGCTTGCCAGCATCCGGCCGAACTCGTCATCCCCTACTTTACCCATAAAAGCGGCGTTCTGGCCCAGTTTGGCCAATCCGGCCGCCACGTTAGCTGGTGCGCCACCCGGGGCTTTTTTAAACGCTGGGGCTTCGGCCAAAGAAACTCCGTTTACTGTTGGCACAAAATCGATGAGTAATTCACCAAAGCAGATAATTTGTCGTTCTGGCATGTCCTATTTCTCCATCTTCTCCATCAACCACACCGCTTCATAAGCTTCCAGCTGTACATCAACACTGCTGTGATAATTCCGGCCGGTTAATTGATCCATCAAGTCACCCACAAAGCCCCATTCACTTAAGCGATGGGCTGGAATCGACTGTGAATCAACAGAGAAATTCGTCAACACAAGTAGCCTCCCTCGGGCGCTAGACCGTATCAACCCAAATACATGATCGTTATGCGTCCATACGGCTGAGGATTTCGCCTGACTATGTAACGCAACTGTTTTTTGGCGTGTGAGCACCAAATTGCGTAAGCCATTGAAAATTTGCCCGACTGGGGTCGAATTATTGTGCCGCTGATTGGCCAAGCCCCAATCCATCTGCGGCCGGTGGAGCCAGCGACTGTCACCCGCTTTTTCAAGATCATTTTTATACGAATAGTCATTGAGCATGCCCAACTCATCTCCCATATAAATGAGAGGGATACCACCGGCCGCAAAAATGATGTTATGAACAAGCAAAATACGTTTAACTGCTAAATCAACTTGGCGCTGAAAACCTGACTCATAAGCACTTTCTAATCCGGCTAAAGATGCGGCCGATCCACAAATACGTTTGTCTCCATTTTCTGGATTAAATTGAAAAACGTCTCCTCTCGCCCATGTGCCAGAAAACTCACCACTGTAGAAATCGCTTAAAAAGGCACGATGGTGATAGCCCGACCGCCCTACGGCCGCCGCATATTCATCCATAATCGCCCAGCCAATGTCATCATGACAACGAGCATAGGTGACCCATCCGGCCGATTCTGGAATCACCGGCAACTGCTGGAGCGAGTAGGTTGCTAGTGCCACATTTTGCTCAGCCAACATCGACCACAAATAGACCATGAGGGTGTTGTGATAGGCGATTTCGCACTCTTTGCCCGCCATTTTTCCGGTGCCTAAATAAGGCACCACATCATCGGGCGCGACAATCGCTTCCGCTTTAAAAATCACGGCCGGAGCCGCCATTTTTGTAAACGCTTTCAACGCTTGCAAGATAGCGTGTGCTTGTGGCAAGTTCTCGCAGCTCGTCCCCATCTCCTTCCACATAAACGCCACCGCATCCATCCGAATAATCTCAACCCCATGATTGGCTAGGTTTAGGATAATGTCGAGCATTTCGATAAAAACGGCCGGATTGGCGTAGTTCAGATCCCACTGATAACTGTTGAACGTTGACCAGACCCAGCGACCTAACCCTTCATCAAATAAAAAGTTGCCTGGGTCAGATTCGGGGAAAATCTCCCGGAGCGTTTTTTCGTATTGATCGGGCTTTTTACGATCTGGGAAGGTCAAATAGTAGTCTTTGTATTTTTCATCGCCCGCTTTGGCCAACATCGCCCATTCGTGATCATCGGCCGAGTGGTTGCACACCAGATCAGTGCACAAGCTAATCCCGTTTTGGCGTAAATCACGCGCTACATTCGCCAAATCTTCTATCGCGCCCAACCGTTCATCGACCTGCCGATAATCGATTACGGCATAACCACCGTCATTGGGGGCGGGGCGAGGCTGGAGCAGTGGCATTAAGTGTAAATAGGTAACGCCCAGCTCTTTTAGATAGGAGATATGTTCGGGCAAGTTGGACAGCGTGCCGGAAAAACGATCTGTGTAGCAAATGTAGCCGATCATCTCTTGGCTCAGGTACCAGTCGGGTTGAACCATGCGTTCCAAGTCTAACTGTTTCAGATCGGCCGACCGGACTTGATACGCATTGCAAACGGCTTCTAGGCACTGGCCCATGACTTGATCAAAGTCATCCCGGCCGCCGTAGAGCTGCCGCATCGCATAGACCGCATCATCCCAGTAGGCTTCTTTGCGTAAGTCAAAAATTTGTAATTCGTGTTTGGTGAGCTTTTTTGTGGTCTTCAATTTAGTGTCGAAAAATGCTAAGTGCCGGGCACAGAGTGAACCAAGGCAACGGTCAGATGTAAGAAGCGTGATTGCAAGATATCCTTCGAAGCAAAGGGCCTAACCCGCTCCTTCCATCTCTACAGGTGGCTGTGTGCACAACCAAAAATTAAGGTAACCGTTCAGAGGGGTGTAAGGGGGCGGGAAGAAAATCTCTTCTTCGGGGCTTAAAACCGCCCCGCCCCTTTCACCCCTACGAAGTTATGCGTATCAATGACAGGGGGACTGAACGGTTA
>JBLIMP010000437.1:0-3087 GCA_047638855.1 Cellvibrionaceae bacterium
AACCCATCTTCAAGCCGAACAGATTTGCCGCCGCCAACGCCCAATCGAATATGGTGTGGATGATCATAAGCTGACCCTGGCATTAAAAAGGTGCGGTACGGAGGCTCAAGCAAACGTTTTGCCAGCATTTCCCCATCCATTAGAGGATTTGGCAAGTTGACTTTGCATAAACCGATTAATCCGGCCGACGGCGGGCACCAGCTCAGCCCATCACGCTCAGCGATAAAGCTGTTGAGCAATTTTAAATTGTGCCTTCCTTCAGCTTTCGCTATGTTTAGCGCCGCTTCATACCGATCTTTGCGCAAGGCGATTTCTGCAATAAGTTCCCCCATGACGTTCATGATTTCACTTGAATTTTCTCGTAAGATAACGCTATCCGTAATCACGTTGCGATCTTGGCAGATCATCCAGCCGGTACGTAGCCCTTGGAGCCCCAATGCTTTTGAAACACTCCCCGTGGTAATCCCCCGCTCGTATAAACCTGCAACAGATGGGTTTCGGCCGCCCTGCCATTCTAGGCCTGCGTAGACCTCATCTACCAATAGATAAGCCCCGACCCGCTGGGCTAGGCGTACAACTTCTTTGAGTTGGGCCTCATCCATGACTTGCCCCGTTGGATTGTTTGGATTGCAGAGGAAAATAAGCCGTGTTTTTTCAGTGATGAGTTTTTCTAGCTCAGCCATGTCAAAATGCCAGTTGTTTTCTTCATAGCGGGGCAACACTTTGATTTTTGCACCAATCGCTTTGGCTAACACGGTGGGTTGAGGCCAGCCTGGAGATTCGACAATAATTTCATCGCCGGGTTGAACCAGCTGCATGATAGCTAAATAGTTTGCTTCGGCCGCCCCCGCCGTAATAAGAACATCGTCGGCCGTGCAGACCCCCTGCAATCCAGCCCGATCGATCACGTGTTGACGCAATTTGTTTAACCCTTGAAATGACTGATTTGACCAGTCAAGCGGGAATTCTGGGTCAAGGTCGGCTAAAAACTCTCCTAGCTTTGGCGGTGTTGATAGGGAAAACCCTAGTACCGCTTCGGGCGGTTGGGTGTCTGGGGCAGCGACTGTTTCTAGCAGGTATTCAAAGAGTTTGTGGATTTTTACTTTCATAGTATCTTTAGCATGATGGGTAGGGGGTTACGCCACCGGTTTGGAGTTGTCTCCGAAGGGTGATCTTGGTCTCCGGTGGCGTAAACCCCTACGAAAATATTCGCATTTGCTGAACAATTACTAATAACCAACCTCTAACATCTAACATCTCCTTCCTCATGATTACTCGATTATACATTCTTGATTTCGGACTATTTCAAGTTCATGAAAACGGCCGGATTATCGGAATCCCCGGCTATTTGATTCAAACAAGCGATGGTCGAAATATTTTAGTAGATACCGGCTTTCATCCCAAATATGCGGCCGACGCCGAAGCGGCCACACTTGAAGATAGTTTAGGTACATTCGGCCGTGTTGTCACCTTAACCCCAGACAATTTGCCCATTCCACAATTGGCAAAAATCGGACTGGCCCCAAGCGACATCGACACCTTGGTGATGACCCATACCGACATTGACCATGTGGGGGGGATTGATCAATTTCCGCAGGCGAAAATCGTCATTCACACGGCTGAACGGGCATTTGAACGCCCTCGTTACTGGGGAAACCATGCACCCATCCCATGGCCTGACAATGAGTATCAACAGATCGACACAGATCAAGAATTATGCCCTGGGGTTCAGCTAATCAGTTCTTGTGGTCATGCGCCGGGCCATTTGTCATTGCTTGTGACATTGCCTGAAACCGGGCCGGTTTTGCTGATTGGTGATGCGATCGGTCGGCCGTCGGAATTAGTCGATGGCTTTGCGGGTGCATGGGATGAAGCGATAGCGCAAGAAAGTGCAGATAAATTGATGGCAATCGCCAAGCAGGAAAACGCCTTTATCATTTATGGTCATGACCCTGAGCAGTGGCCTACACTCCGAAAAGCCCCTGAATTTTATGGGTGATACAGGGTGTTAAGCTGAAAAGCCACTTACCGAACATCTCGCCCTTGATTCAAAATAATCACATTGCCACTTGAACAATCACCGGCCGGGGAGATCAAAAACGCCGCCCAATTCGCAATCTCCTCAGGTTGCATCGGTTCCCCTCGTGGCATGTCAGCCAACGCTTTTGCCAACACCTCTGGGGTGACCGTATCAAACAAATCTGTGCGGGTCATTGCTGGGGCAATCGAGTTGACCGCAATGCCTTCGGCCGCATATTGTCTGGCCAGATGCTTTGTCATCGTATCCATAGCCGCCTTGCTTGCTCTGTAATGTGCAGGGTCAAAAGCTTCAAAGTTATACGCACCATTTGAAGAGATATTGACGATTTTTTTAATGCCATCCTTTTTCAGCATTTGCGGAATTGCTTGCTGACAGCAGAAAAAAGCACTGTCAAAATTAATCGCCATTTGTTGGCGAAACTCTTCCGGCGAGATGCCCACAAAATCTGTTAGAAAACAAGTGCCTGCATTGTTGACCAGTACGTCAACCCCGCTATGTGATTGCTCAGCTTCGGCAAAAACACGTTTCACCTGTTCTGGATCGGTGAGATCAGCAACGTGGGCGCTGAATGGTAGCCCCTGGCCAGAAAAATGATCGGCCGTTTTTTGTAGCTCCGCCTCACTAATGTCAACTCCGATGACAACCAACCCATCCCGTAGCAAAGCGGCACTAATCGCTTTACCAATGCCTCGCGCTGCCCCTGTAACCAATGCTATTCTTTTTGACATTTTCTCCTCTGTTGTTTTGATTGTAAATTAGACAGGGAAATAACCAGAATAGTTTGAACACTGCCTGATTCCAAAGTATATGGGATAAAATTGCTATATGAAAAAATACCGGTACAAGATGGTTGATAATGAGACATTGCAGATGTTTTTGGCAGAATATCGAGCATGGCAGGTTGTTGAGTCAACATATTCTGAGGCAGATGATGGGATCAAGCGAGAGCTGTATCGTGCGTTTAAATTTGGATCGTACGATCAGGCGTTTGCCTTTATGTCGGCCGTGTCAAAGCAGGTAATCGTGCCGCTTAATCATCATCCCCG
>JBLIMP010000438.1:0-3074 GCA_047638855.1 Cellvibrionaceae bacterium
GAAAGTAAACGGTACCAGTTATCATCCCAAGCGGCACCGTACCCATGTAGGTGCGACTTTAGTCGCTTTAGCCGCTTTAGCCGCTTTAGTTAGAAAAACAACGGCTGAAGCCATGACTACGAACAGGGGCTGAATAGTACCCTTTCATCAATGAAATAATGTTTCAGTGGGTAGCCCGAGTGATGGCATAGGCTCTTTGTGTATTAAGGCTTTCAAAGCGATGCGTGTTGCCTGACGGTCATCCCAAGGGTATTCGGTTGTGCCAAAACACATTGATTGTTCATGTCCTTTGCCGCAAATGAGCACAATATCGGCCGGTTGTGCCAATGTCAATGCCATAAAAATCGCTTGACCTCGATCGGGTATTCGCCAGAAGCCAATCCCTTCGGCCGCCCCTTGTGAACGACATCCGGCCGCCATCATTTCAAGAATGTCGTCAAGCGACTCTGTGCGGGGGTCTTCGGCCGTCAAGATCGAAATATCTGCACCTTTAGCAGATATTTCCGCCATAATGCGCCGTTTTTCAATGTCTCGTTTTCCGGCACTGCCAAAGACGGTAATAATGCGGCCGGGCATCGATGACTTGGGATCAAGCATCGTTTTAGCCCCTTCAATTGCCTTTTGAAGCGCGTCAGGCGTATGCGCAAAATCGACAATGGCTAAAAATGGTTGGCCCTCGCTAACCGGTTCCATCCGGCCGCTGATCGTTGACGTTTTAGCAACCCCTTGTGCAATTTGATTGCCCGATACCCCTAGGTAGTGGGCCGTTGCCGCCACACACAAAATATTCGACACATTAAATTGCCCTAAAAGTTCTGTTTTGATCAAAAGTGGCTGATCGTTTCCTGGCAAATATAGATCAAAACAGGTTGCCTCAGAAGTAAATCGTGCGTTTGTAGCCCAGACATCTGGCCGTTTGCCGTCCGGTTTTAAAAACTGGCCAAATGATGTTTGGTTTGGGACTGCGACCTGCGCCATCTGTTCAAAAGAGGAATCATCACTGTTGAGAATCGCCCGGCCGTTGGGGTGTTGCCCCGCTAACTCAAAAAGACGTTGTTTGGCGAGGGCATAATTTTCAAACGACCCGTGATAGTCGATATGTTCATGGGTGATATTGGTGATAAGTGCAAACTCATAGGGCACACCGGTCACGCGATGTTGGGCTAGCCCGTGCGAGGTTGTTTCAAGAATGCAATGGGTCAGCCCTGCATCAACCATGCGGCGCAGATAACCTTGCAGTTGAACGGCTCCTGGGGTTGTGACATGTAGGCCGGTTGGCTCTTCTAAATCTCCAAAGATGGCTTGAACGGTGTTGATTAGCCCACAGCGTATCCCGGCCGATTTTAAGACGCCAAACAGGATTGTGCTGGTGGTTGTTTTACCGTTGGTGCCGGTAACACCGATAATGCGGATATTCCGGCCGGGAAAATCGTTCCAAGCGGCAGCGAGCCAAGCCATCGCTTCGGCCGAATCCGGTACTTGAAAATAAAGCACGTGTGGTGGGATTGGCTCATCTAAATCTGCCTGATTTCGTTGCCCAAAAATAACGATTGCTCCTAAAGCTATCGCTTTCCCGATATGTGGATGACCGTCTGTGCCGGTACGAACCCGGGCCACAAACAGAGAATCAGCGATCACATCGCCGGTATGTTCAACAATGTTGCTGACTTGCAGATCAGCTGAGCTTTTGAGCTTGTCAAACGCGGGTACCGCTGGCGGCTGGAGATGGATTGTGTGGGCCACCGCGGTGTGCCACTTGGATAAAAGGGAGAAAAGCGAACGAGTTTCAGTCATTTGGGCTGTCCGTGCTAGAATTAAGATGATTGATGTTATCTGATTCTGGATTGGCGATTGACACATTGAACTGAGTGAAAAGGGTGTTTGTGTCATGCTTGGCTAGGGAATTCAGGATTTTACAGACTTTTATGACTGATCCAAATAACACAACTGCAGAATCGTCTGATTCTAAGCAAGAATTAAACAGCGTCTCCACAAGCGAATCCAGAGAACTCATTGATTGAAGGAAAGGCAACGGAGTCACCAGGGCACTTGTTCGGCCGCTTAACAAAGGTCAAACGGACCCATAAAGTGCACAAGCATAAAGTACATAAAGGATGAGGAGCGTAAGAAAATTATGCCTGAAAATTTTTCTAGAAGCGAAACTCGCGGATTTCAACTGACTTCAGATGGGCTTTTGCGCCATTTTTTAGCCTGCCAAGTGTGCTGTTATTTTTTAACTGGGGTACAAGCACTTTACGGCCGTCAGGTTGTAGACCGCATGGTTAGGGAGTTTGATGGAACGTGGATGTATGTGCCGCTCACACGTGAAACCCGCACGCTTTTGCATAAGATATATGGGGTGCAAGTAGATCAAGGTGATTTTTTCATCGAACATTCCTGTGAAACCTGCTGCCGACGTTTTGTCATTGATCAGCCGGAACCGTTAGATTTTGTTGAGGGTGAGGCTGAAGATGAAAAGGAAGAAGTTGAGCTAGCAGAGCCTGATTGGCAAGATGCCGTCGTGTTTGAACCGAGCCGCACGCGTGAGGAGCGTCAGCCCGATTGGGGCAAAGACCGGCCGATGATGCTGGTTGAATTTAAACATCGACGATAGCTAAAAGCTAGAAATCAAGATCAAACAATAAAAAGAGCTATTCGGTTGAAAGATTACCGGATAGCTCTTTTTTTATTCGGACAACATTCTGACAGCGATTCAGAATTCTCTCTAACAAGCCGTGCCACACTTTAGTTGCCTCAGTTATCTAGCAGTTATCTGACGGACTAGGCGATTGGTTTCGAAATGGTGTGGAATTATTTTAGAGAGGTTTTATGTTATTTAATTTTTCAAAATCGGTAAGACAGTTAAGTTTTGTAACGCTGTTAGGGATGCTGATATTGAGTGTAAGCGCCGTATCAGCTATGACATCAGCTCAAGACGAGCTAGCAGAGGGATTTGTGCCTGCAACCCGCTCATCTCATACAAGAGGGACCGAAGCAAGAGGGGCCGAAACGATTCCATCGGCCTTGCTAGACCCTGACGAAATTGGCTGGGCATCTGTTCGTGATGCGAGCAG
>JBLIMP010000439.1:0-3050 GCA_047638855.1 Cellvibrionaceae bacterium
GAGTATCGGGCACACCTTCTTTCTTTCTAAATGGAGAATTACTTGTGGGTGCGCAACCGATTCAGGTTTTCAATCAAGCGATAGACGTGATGGCCGAGGGCGGTTCATTGCCTCAAGAACCGGCACAACAGGCTCCGTCAGTTGAAGAAGTCGATATCCCACCTTTTTCAATGCCACCTCAAGCTATTTTAAACGACAGTTATGCAGGGTTGCTTGGTGATCCAGATGCGCCGATCTTGATTGTTGAATTTACCGATTATCAGTGTCCGTTTTGTGCCCGGCACTCGGCCGAAACCATGCCCACACTGCTGGCAAACATGATCGATAACGGACGAGTTCGTTATGCGCTTAAAGATTTCCCACTTGATTCAATCCATCCAGCTGCCCGCCAAGCAGCCGTGGCCGCGCGCTGTGCGGGCGAGCAAGAAACGTATTGGCAAATGCACGATCAGCTCTTTGCAAATCAGACTGTATGGGGACAAAGTAATTTAACGGCCGATGAAATTAATCGCATATTTGTCGGCTTTGCAACAACGCTTGAGCTTGATGCAGCCACATTTGAAACTTGCTTGGTTGAAGGCAAGTTTGATGACCAAATCGAAGCAAATTTACAAGAAGGACTCAATCACCAAGTTGCGGGAACCCCCGCATTCTTCTTAGATGGCTATTTCATCTCTGGGGCGCAGCCTTATGACACATTTGAGCTGGTGATTAGCAATGTGGAAAATGAAACCATTGAAGAGCTATTTCGCTCCGCATACGAAGACCAGATTGCCCGCTACAAACAACAACTAGCCCAGCAAGAAGTTCAACAAGCTCAACCTGCCCCGCCAACCGGCCCTGTTGATGTTTCAATCGAAGGGGACCCATTTATCGGTGATCCCAACGCGCCGGTCACAATTATTGAATTTACAGATTTCCAATGTCCATTCTGCGCCCGACATCATGAGGCAACTTACCCGTTTTTGATAGAAAATTATATCGAAACCGGTATTGTTAAATATGTGTTTAAAGAATTTCCGCTTAACTTCCACCCCGAAGCCGATGAAGCATCAGAGTCCGCTCGCTGTGCCAATGACCAAGGGGCATATGTTGAGATGCATGACATGCTGTTTCAAACTCAGCAAGAGTGGAGCGGCAATCCAGATTTCATCAATCTGTTCATAGGATATGCAGGTGATCTTTCTTTGAATAGTGAAACGTTTGCCGATTGTCTAAATTCTGGTAAATATACAGAGCTTGTGCAAGCGCAACTTCAAGAAGGTTTTGATCTTGGCGTAACGGGTACCCCCACATTCTTCATTAATGGGAATATCTTAGTAGGTGCCCAACCCGCTGAAGCCTTCGCTCAGGCGATTGACTCATTCAAGTAAAAAAAGATCAGACAGCTATCTATAAATCAGCTCCTGATCTCTCATTTCTGACTTCTAATTACAAGAGAGAAAAAATGGATTTAAATCTAAAGGGAAAAGTGATTATGGTTGCGGCCGGAAGCCGTGGCTTAGGGTTCGGTATTGCCGAGGCTTGTGCAAAAGAAGGGGCAAATGTAAGCATCGGTAGCCGGTCGCAAGACAAGGTTGATTCGGCCGTGATGGCGCTGGAGAAATTTGGGAGTGGCGTGCAAGGCGCAACCCTTGATGCCAAAGATGCCGATAGTATTCTTGAATGGACCGATGGAGTCCTTTCTCGCTTCGGCCGGATCGATGGACTGGTTGTAAATGCAGGCGGCCCTCCGGCCGGAAAGTTCGACGATTTTGATGAAAATGCTTGGTATGATGCATTTGAGCTTACCTTGATGAGTGCGGTACGAATGATCCGAAGTGTGCTACCGACAATGCGTGAGCAACAATCTGGCTCAATTCTAACCGTTACATCTTCTGCGATTAAAGAGCCGATTGACACGATTTTACTTTCAAACGTCATGCGTTCAGGCGTAACCAGCTTGGTAAAATCCCTCTCCCGTGACCTGGCAGCAGAAGGGATTCGGATCAACAATCTTGTTCCTGGCACCATCAAAACAGACCGCATTACTCAACTTGCAGCTCGTAGGGCTGAAATGAAAGGGATTGACCCAGATGTAATGATGGCCGAAATGGAAAGCCCAATCCCTATGGGGCGGTTTGGCTCAGCCCAAGAATTTGGGCGCACTGGGGCGTTTTTATTGTCAGATGCGGCCGCGTACACAACAGGGGTTTCGTACTTTGTTGATGGTGGGCTATCACGCACGCTCTGGTAAAAAACAAGTTCGAATAGATGAGCGGCGTTTGTAAGACGGCGTTCATCTATCCTCGACAAGCAAAAGAAGCAAAAACATTAGTTTCCGGTCTACATTTCCTCCTCAGCTTGACCCTCTCCCTACACAAACAGATACTTGTCACACTTTTTATTTAAGGTCATTCTAATGAATAATTGTCTAACACAATTATTTGCTGGATGGCTATGATGCGATCTAAGAACATTCTTTGGATAATTAATTCTTTTAGATCGCCTAAGACTTCTCAACTCTTATGGCTTCACACGCAGAATTCGTCGTAGATATCAAACGGACAACCAATCACACTAACGCAGGTCGTTGGATTTTGTCACAGGTCGGTCAAAACTTTTTTCCTTTTCTCATCGTTATCATCGGGGCGGCCGGGAATGCACTTGGTGCGGCACTGATTCCATTTTTCACCGGTACCGCATTTGATGCGGCTTTGGAAAACCCGGCAAACCTCACGGCTATCGGCTGGGCGGCTATTTTCATCCTAATCAGCCAAATCACCAGAGCTATCCTACAATTCGGCCGAAACTTCTGTAGTGAGCTATTAGGGCAACGTATCGAACGAGATTCACGCGAAGAGCTGTATGTCAGCTTATTGGGCAAAAGCATGACGTTTCACGGAAAACAGCCTGTGGGTGACACAATGGCACGGGCAACCAATGACGTCCGTGAAATGGGGTTGATGTTTAGCCCTGGGGTCAACCTGATTGTCGGGTCAAGCTTTTTCATGATTATGCCGCTCATCTTTGCGCCTCGCTATCACCCAGCGCTTATTCTGGCACCCGGG
>JBLIMP010000440.1:0-3046 GCA_047638855.1 Cellvibrionaceae bacterium
AAATATGCGGCAATGATTCCTGGGGCAAAATTGGGATCGATTGAGGTTCGGCCGCTGATGGTTTTTGAATAGAGCTAAAATTGAACGTGGAATGTGATCCGTTTTTTTTGTACTCGCATCACATTCCGCCTTGGCTAAACAAATGGCCCAACAATCTTAATGAAATACCTTCATGCTGAAATCGAAAAGACGTTTCGGGCAGAATACGGCCGGGTATTGGCTACCCTGATCAGTGGCTTGCGCGATTTCCATTTGGCTGAAGATGTATTGCAAGAGGCGTTTCTCATCGCTTTGGAAAAGTGGCCTGAAAGTGGTATTCCCACCAAGCCCGGAGCCTGGCTAACCACCGCCGCACGGCGTAAAGCGATTGATCGTTTACGACGTACAAAAAAGTGGGAAGATGGGCAAGGCGAGCTTACTTTAGAGAAACAGCAGGTTATAGTTGATCTATCGAAAGAAATGTCTGAAGAAATCCCCGATGAGAGGCTCAAGCTCATATTTACCTGTTGCCACCCTGCGCTGAACCTAGACGCGCAAATTGCGTTGACGCTTAACACATTGGGTGGGTTAAACACGGCCGAAATCGCCAAAGCGTTTTTAATGCCTAAAGCGACGATGGCACAAAGATTGGTGAGGGCCAAACGCAAAATAAAAGCGGCCGGAATCCCCTACAAAGTCCCTCCAACTCAAGACATTTCAGAACGACTTGATGCGATTTTGCATGTGATTTACCTGATTTTTAATGAAGGGTATTCGGCCGCCAGCGGCGAGAACCTGATTCGAGAAGAGCTTTGCGCTGAAGCGATTCGGCTTACTATGGTGCTGACCCATCTGTTAAAAAACGACTCAAACTTGGCCGAAGACCCGGAAGCCTTGGGTTTATTAGCTTTAATGCTATTGCACGATTCTCGCCGCTTGGCCCGTGTCGGTCAAAATGGGGAGATGTTGCTGCTCGATGAGCAGGATCGCAGTTTGTGGAACCGAGAACAGATCACGGCCGGGGTCACTGTTCTGGATCAAGCACTGGCTCAACGGGCAACCGGCCCCTATCAAATTCAGGCGGCGATTAGCGCGTTGCATGCTGAAGCAAAAACGGCCGGTGACACCGACTGGCCTCAGATCGCAATCCTGTACAGCGGATTGGTCCGAATCAATCCTGAAAACGCCATCGTTAGACTTAATTATGCGGTTGCAACCGCTATGGCCGATGGCCCTTTGCGTGGTTTGGCCTTACTGGAGCCACTAGAAGAAGAGCTACAAGATTATTATCTGTTTCATGCGGCTAAAGCTGATTTTTGTCGCAAAGCCGGTTGGATAGATGAGGCATTAAACAGCTACCGCTCAGCGTTGGAGCTAACGCAGAATGAAGTGGAGCAGGCTTTTTTGCAAAAGCGACTTGCAGAGACAGAGAAGCTACGTATCAAAGAGTGATGCTAAAATAATTTTGGGCTGCATACGATCGTCTTAATCGTCTTAATTGTCTTAATTGAAAGAAGCCAGAGCAAAAAGAGAGAGGAAATCATGAGTGAAAAGAAAAATCCTAAAGTCAGAGCGATTGGTGGTGTGTTCTTCCGGTCGGAAAATCCTGAAGAGACGCGGAATTGGTATGCCAATCATTTGGGTTTGACAGTAGATGCTTATGGGTCAAATTTCGCTTGGCGACACAAAGATGAACCTGAAAAATTGGGTCATACACAGTGGTCCCCGTTTGAGGCAGATACTGACTATTTCGGCAAGCCAGAACAGCAGTACATGATTAATTATCGGGTAGATGATTTAGAGGCTCTTGTTGAAACTTTACGTAGTGAGGGTGTGAAGATTGTAGGGGAAATGGTTCAAGAATCTTTTGGGAAGTTTATTCACATTATTGATAATGAAGGGCGCCGGGTTGAGCTTTGGGAACCGGTAGAGGATGAGTATGAAAAGATAGTTGATGGGGTGACTAAATAAAGGCTGGGTTTAGGGGAAGCCTTACTTTCTAAAAAACAACTCACGCATTTCCTGATTGGCATCGTAGCCTTCAAACCAACCCGACTGTAGACCGTCATCATTAAGCGCCAACTCAACCACCCGTTTATTAAACACACTGACATCAGGGTGTCCCAAATAGTCATCAAGCGGCATCCACAACGCACGATCTACCTCTGAAAGTTGCGGTGTGATTTCGTGCGATAAGGCGGTTAAGCGACAAATGATATAAATGTCGGACATATTCGGCCGGAAATCGACCCAATGCCGAAAAGTTGCAACCGCCTCAAAACGGGCCTTCACCCCTGTTTCTTCAAAAACCTCACGCTCAACCGCATCTGCGATCCGCTCCCCTGGGTCAAGCGCACCCCCTGGTAGTTTGAAGTAATTTGGATTGGTTTTAGCATGTGCCCGTTCCACAATCACCAACAGTTCGTTTTTATCATTAATGACAACGCCCCCGGCCCCGATTTGATGGGTGGCACCATAAGGCAATGCGACATCTTCAACCAGACGCAACGTGAGTGTGAGGGCATCGGGGTCGGTTGAATGGAATTCAAAGCCGATTGTTGTTGCAATGGTAATGAGCGCCGCTTTGCCTATCGGAACTTCGAGCCAGACGGAGCGAAAACCCTCTTTGCGCCACTGATCGAGTGCCTGCGGGAGCAAACGTGTAAATTCGAGGGCATCGGCCGGGAGCGAATGGCCATCCACAATGACGGATGCATAATTGTTTGTGCGATATTGGAGTGTTTTGAAATTTGGCATGAGACGGGGTTCAGGAAATCAGTATTCGGTAGATTAGACAGTTGGTGTTTAGCCAATAAACCCTATTGGAAATAAAAATTTTAACAGGATGATGATATCTGTTGAAACTCCTATATCCTGTCTATCCTGTTGATCTTGTCCAAGAAAAATGACAGGGGTAAATCCGATAAGGTCTAATGATTTTACCGAATACCAAGTATAAAACATAGCCTGAAGCACACCGAATCTAGCCGACAATCATCGATGGGTTGAGCTCAGGTTTACGCTTTTCAATATACTCACGCAATCCCTCTTCAAGCCCGTTGCGCAT
>JBLIMP010000441.1:0-3005 GCA_047638855.1 Cellvibrionaceae bacterium
TCATCTGCATATGTAAGTTCCTCTTGGTAGGCGTTGAGTAGGTTTGCTTCCCGTTCGATATGCCCTTGCAAATCTGTCAGCCGCTGGGTATCAATCGATTGATGATTGATTGGCTGATTTTTTCTTTCAAGCTTAGGGGCATAGCGGCCGTATTGATAAGAATTTTCTTTTTTAACATAGTCCAGCAGACTAGGAACCTGTCCCCTCTTCTGAGCATGTTCCACCACGGCAAGAATCATCTGCCCTTTACCCATGCCGGCCGCAAAGTCGTCATGTACTTCGGGAAAGCGATCAAATGCCAGGGTTTTGATCTCGCTGCTGTTAAATGCATCAGCGAGTAATTTTCGTATTTGCTCCGAATCGTAAGCCATCTGTTTCTCCAATTTTTATAAAGGCGGTAATGTTTCTATTTATAACAAAGATTTGAATATGGCCAACTCTGAAAGCAACAAGCTGTAGCTTTTATTCGAGTCGGGGCAGATTGCTGTGGCGTGTAGTTGCGCGATTATTTGGTCCAATTGGATGATGAAAGTGAGCTGATTGAGTAGAATGCTTTTTACACGCACGCTTCAACAAGACGTTCGACAAGACGTTCGACGAACTGAGTCGAGCCGCACCCTTCGACAAGCTCAGGGTGCGTGAGTCCTATCGAGATTAAGAGGAATTTTTATGCGCTATCGATTTTATACATGTGACGTTTTCACAGACACCCGTTTTGGCGGTAATCCATTGGCCGTTTTCCCAGATGCAACCGGACTATCAGCCGAGCAGATGCAGAAAATCGCCCGAGAAATCAACTATTCTGAAAGTACCTTTGTCTTCCCGGCCGAACACGGCCACACTCGCAAAGTTCGTATTTTCACACCAATGACTGAAGTGCCGTTTGCAGGGCATCCTAACGTCGGGACCGCTTTTGTTTTAGCCAGCATTGGGGAATTAGGCGAGTTTGATAGCTCGCTAGAAATCGTCTTTGAGGAAGCGGCCGGACTTGTGCCGATTTTGATTCGCAAAGAGCCAGGCCGGCCGGTTTGGTGCGAGCTAAAAGCACCGGAGCAGGTTTTTATCGGCCGGATGATTTCTGCTGAAAAAGCGGCCGCAGCTTTGTCGCTGACGGTTGATGAGATTGTGACTACCCATCACCGGCCGCAGGTCGCCTCAGTTGGCCTGCCCTTTCTAATCGTTGAACTGCGGGATATGGCCGCACTTGAACGGGCGCAAGCCAATATCGCTAAATTGCGCGAGCTAAGAGGGGTTGGCATTACGCCAGATGTGCATCTGTATATTAGAACCAACGCGGATAGTGAATATGATTTGCGCACTCGCATGTTTGCCCCGCTTGATAACGTGCCAGAAGACCCGGCGACTGGCAGTGCAAATTGCGCTTTGGTCGGCATGTTGACTACCCTGGACCCTCAGCCGGATGGGGCGTTTAAATGGCACATCGCTCAAGGGTTTGAGATGGGTCGGCCGAGTGTTTTAGATGCTCGCACCGAAAAACGAGATGGCGAAGTAACGGGTGTATGGATCGCCGGTCACGCTGTGATGGTCACCGATGGTTATCTAGAAGCTGGTTAGGCGTTTCTACGGATGTAGCGGGGCGTGTGCTTAATCTTTTCAATAAGCGCAAAGCGGGCTAATTTCCATACTGGAATCGCACCAAAGAAGTGCTCTCTAAAATCCCCAGACCCCATAAATCCTTTTTTGCGGCGAAAAATATCCGGCCGGATTTTGTTTTTAGGCAAGAACGTCTTGCCTTCAAGCAAATCTCTAAATGGATTGGGGAGCCAGTTCAGCTCATTGAGTAAGTTTTTGATTTGGGATTCAGCCTCCCGTATCGCTGCTTCGTTGTAGGGGTCAATTGTCTCCATAATTGCATCGATGGCGTTTGCCAGCTCGAAGAACTCTGGGAAACCACCGCCAACCATTTCCATCGTCAGCAGTTGCTCGATATAGTCGGCCCTATTTTTGGCAGAGGCCCGAATGGTGTTGAGCCTAACAAGCTCAGTGTACGCACCTACCAGCCATAACACGCTGTAACATTGCCATAAGCGTAAATCGACCCAAGATTTATAGCTATTGGCGACCAAACGATCATTGCGTTTGAGAAAGTTTTGAGTGAGCGTTTCAAGCGGTAGGAAGTTTTCGCGCTGATAAACGGAGGATGAAGCGGCCGATGCTGATTTGTTTTTGGCTTCGATTAATTGGTGAGCCAACACAAACACGCTGGCCATCGAGACATACAATCCTTTTGAGTACAACGGATCAATAAATCCGGCCGCATGCCCCAATAAGGCCCAACGATCTCCAACGACCTGGCTAGAGCCGTACTGAACCCGAGGTGCGCGTACCCAATTCCGAATAGAGGTTGCACCTGCGAATTGAGCCTGTATAGATGGGAAGCGTTCGATAAATTGGAAAAATTCCTTTTCGGCCGAAATAAGGTTGTTTTGCGGATGCCGCCTTGGGTCAAGCATGAGTCCAACGCTGGTGACCGGATTGGTGGCTTCTTTAAAGTTATTGAATGGAATGACCCAAAGCCAGCCCCCATCAAACACATGATGCAGCGTCCCTTCTTCCATCGGGAATGGCAGATTGTTATTGTCTTCTGCCTTAGCTTCTATCGGCAGAGCCACGTTAATCATGTGGGTGAATATGCCGCGCGAATGTGTTTGTTGCTTGTTGGCCCGCAGAGCGAATTTCTCTGCGATGACGGAACGATAGCCACCTGCGTCAACGACGAAGTCGGCCGCATAAATAACCCCTTTTGCATCGATAATTTCTACCCCATTGGCATCTGCTTCTACTGTAGCGATGGGTGTTCTCTGTAGAACTGTGGCTCCGTACTTGATAGCCGACATCATCATAAACTGATCGCTGTCTTGCCGGTACAAATGTAGCTCATGCCCGTGTGGCTCTTTGGGAATCACCGCTTGTAATGTTGCGTCAGGATGATGGGTTTTGTTTTCGGAATGGTGCCAAAAGCCAAAATGACGTTTGATCCCGTG